>NVWB01000112.1 GCA_002733575.1 Blastopirellula sp.
ATACAGCCTCTGTCATAATGGCTGCTGCAGTTCTTGGATGGCAAATTAAAATCTAAGTCCAACTATTGCAGAATGTTAGCCGTGTTTTAATTATTTGTACACGGCGAAAACATCCAGTCGAGACAGATTCCCAACCTACGAAAAACGAGAATTTCCCCCATCCCACCGGAAACCTCCCATGACGCTTCGCTTTCGAATTCGATCAATGTCGCTTGTTGCCGTGATGGCGGCGCTAATCGTTTTGCCTGCCACACACGCTGCGGAAAATTCGCCACCGACGGTTGCCATCCCCACCCTGGAAACCAAGGGCGATGTCTACAAAACCGAAGCCGCCAACGATCCGTTGATTTATGGCAGCACCGTCGGTCTTAAAAAAGTCATCATGCTCTATGTTGATTTTTCGGATGCGGTGATGAAGATCGATACACCCGAGCGGGCCAAGAGCGTTCTGGGGAAGGGGAAATTCCAGGAACTGTTTCGTGAGCAGTCTTATGGGAAAGTGACTTTTGAAATTGAGCACATCGATGGCTGGCGACGGTTGCCCAAGTCGTGCAAGAAGTACAGCAGCAAGACGACGGATGCCCACCGCGAACTCTTTGTGGAAATATTCCATCTTTATCCGAAAGTCGATTTCCTTGCCTACGACTACATCATGGTCAACATGCCGCGGATCGGAAACACGGCGTTTGGTGAACGGGATTCCATCGCCATTCCCTATAAAGGCAAGAAGATCAATGTGGCGCTGAACATTTCCAGCGGCAGCCCGTATGTGCTCGCCCATGAAACGGGACACCTCATGGGCCTGCCCGATCTGTATTCTTACGGCGACGCCAAAGGCCCGAAGAATCCGACAGGTGCTTGGGACATCATGTCGTCGGCCGGCAGGGCAAGTGGTTTTCTGGGCTGGCACCGGCACAAGCTGAAATGGCTCGACGCCGACCGCAAGACCTATGTCGTCTCGGGGAAGCACCGATTCAAACTGATGCCCCTGAACGCGTCGTCCGGCATTTCGATGATTATTGTCCCGGTCGACGATCCGGCCAAGCCCAGCAAGGTGTTCGTTGTCGAGGTCTCTCAACCTATCCGCCACAAAGGAGAGGTTCAGGATTCTGTCGGTGTCCTTGTTTACAGCGTTGATGGCAAACTTGCTTCCGGACAGAATTCGGTCGTTGTCTACCCAAAGACCGATCCGGTGAATGCTCCTTTTCAACCAGGGGACCGATTCGAGCACAAAGACGCGTCCCTGAGCATGAGGGTCTTGAAGAAGAATGAGGACGGAAGGTCCTACATCATTGAAGTGGAAGTCAAGTAGCTGTATTAGCCCAGCGACTTTCGTCGGTTACTCTAAGTGACGGTCAATCTACTCGTAGGCATGGTAAATGTCTATCAAGAAGAACTTATAATATTCGAAGATGGATCGCAACGTGATTACAACTGAACTAGTGGAAGGATGTTCACGCCGAAGGGCGCTGGGCTAGTTCACCTGTCTCTCGCTCTTCCTAAATCTAGTCGAATAACGTGTCATAAGTATTTGAGAATGATTATCGATTACAGATTAGCAAACGAAGTTGTTTTCACGATAGTAATGGCTAATCAGTACTTTGTTTATTGAATTTGAAATTTTAGAATTTAATGGAGGACTCACAATTAATCCACAGAATGACATTTGCAGAAACACTCCCGCGACATCCAAAGTACGTCTTGATTGCATGGCTATATCATTAGGACGGATGATTGGACGGTATCTTGCTGAGCAACATTCGGCGAGATGTAATACAAATACTAAAATCGAAGTTAAAGGTGAGGAAAAGGCAATCTGACAACCTGTACATTTCTGATTGACTTTACGATTCAACAGACTCTTGCAAAACCGGTTATCTTCTCCGGTTGACTACAAATAACGAATAGTCGTTGATATTGGTGCTGCCCTTGAAATAGGTTATGTTCAAAATAGAAAAGTGAATGGGATTTCACTAAATTGATATCTCTTGGGATGAACTATTTCCAGTTGACAGGACTTAAAATCCCTGAGGATTTCATCACGTACAGGACGGGGGAAAGCGATCATCTATCAATGATCGATTTTTGATTTAAAGTAGCAATCAATGACAAATGAGCAACCCGAAACATTAGGTGTACATAGCTTCGATGAGTTTAAAGGCTTCGAGGAAGAGTGGAGTTTGCTTCTTGATCACTTTGGTAAATTCGTTGTTAAGACAGGATATCCTCTTTACAGAATGCCTCATGATCTACTGAAACTGTTATCGGGATGGATCAATCCAGATGAGTTGAGATTTGAAACAGCCGTCACAATGCTATGCGATCGATTTCATAGTGTTGGTATCCTGCCAGACCGTGTAATTCCATATACCCTGTTGGCTCCCGTCGAATAAACCGAGCTTTCTCCAGAACTATTCATGGAGCTTAATTGGGACAAGGCAATGACGATCGGTCAAGCCAAGTCCTCAATCCGCAACGCTGATAAGTGTATTGATGAACTCAAATTACAACAAAAGGCCTATGTCGGATGGCTAATGACAGAGTCGACATTCCTTGAAGAAGTAGACTCTCTTAAGTTATTAGAAAAAACTCACTGCGGATTGAATAATAGTGACGAAGAACGACAGCAGGCCATCGCAGCATACTTTGGTTTTTGCAATCGTTGGCAGCTTATGGGTATGGCGACCTGGGAATTACCTTTGCCCCAAGGGCCTAATATTTCCAATCTGTTATTGCCTCAATCTATAGTTCCCGATGACTCAATGACGAACATTCAATTACCAGCCACGATGCGTTTACCAGCTCGATTCCCTTGGCAGCACACATTAAAGAAGCTGCGTCATGAAAATTCTAATGATCATCTGAAAGAATGGCAGCAGATTCTTGATCAAGAGGAGAGTGGATATTAACAAGGGCTACAAGGATTTCGTCAAATGATGGAACTTCACTTTTACCGACATATTGTTCTACCATCACGGTATGCAGACCAAATTCGAGGATATGTAGAATTCTTGGACGAGAAATTTGGTGAATTTCTAGGTGGTGTCAGTAGCGATTCAATTAAAAAAATAAGATTGGCTTGTAATCGACGATTACAAAAGTGATTGTCGGACGGGGAAGATCTGTTTTCAGATATTCCCTCTGATGATTCCTGATTATCAGTAATTATGAAAGTGTCACATCGGGACAGCATGACTGTCTCTGCACTTTTTTATTAGCTGAATGTCATGGACGACGTGAATCACAATCAGAATTCTGGCAAAGCGGATCGAAATGATCCACTCCAATCTCTTTCAGAGTGCCGGAACGAGCAAACCAATTCACGTAAGATGGAGCGGGCTCAACTTCTCGGTCAACATACCCACGAGACACTCAATGGAACCAAGGTGCATATCTGGATTCGTGATGGAAAGTATCTCGCTCGTGGGAGCTATCAGAAACAGAGATTTGGAGAGTAATTGTGGCAAGATTCCCATGAAGCAGCCAGTCGCTTGCGGCAAATGATGGTCGACATGGAAAATGGCGTGTGGGTTCGGTCCTCTGATCGAATTGATCGACCTTTTGCTATGGGAGTTGCACCAAGATTGTCAGTACGAGAGTTATGCAACCAATTCTTGGCAGACAAACGCAATACTGTTGGTAAAAAAACAGCTGCCAGCTATGCTGATCGTTTGACTCCCCTGATCGAGTTTTCAGAGGGGATTGATGTCAAAAAATGCTGGCCCTTGGCCTCAGATGTTGACCGTGTTTTTGCCTTGGACTTCAAGTCATTGGTCTCTACACGAGTAGTAACACGTAATGGACACTCTGCAAGCAAGGAAACTTTAATTTCAGGAAGGCATGCGTTTAACATACTGGATAGTACTCGCTCGGTATTCAATTGGGGAAAGAAACCTGAGAACAATAAATTACCAGTTTCTTATATTAATCCTTTCAACAAAGAGATTGTTGGATCTCGAGAAAAAATGAATCCACTGAGTCCCCCAGTTTTTCCAATGGAGCTGCGTATTAAGTTAGTAGGTTGTATGAATGCATGGCAACTTATCCACTTTTGTATTCCTCTTGTCTTACCCCTACGACCTGAAGATTACACGGGGTTACTGATCGAAGAGATCGACACTCAGAAACACAGTTTCAAGTTTGGGACTAGGTTTGGTGAACGAGATTTCAATAAAACGAAAGTCTCGTTTACTGTACCTTATCCAGCAAAGTTGGAATCGTTGCTTCAGATTTGCGTAGGAGGCCGAGTTGCTGGTCCACTCCTCCGTAAAAGAATCGTATTTGAAGGAAAACGGCGTGCAGACCTCCAGGTAGACTCACCGGCTGATGTCAAGAATCATATTGAACAGGTCTTCTTAAAGGCATCTCCAAAATTGATTCAGACTCCGCAAGATCAGAAAGGCCTAGTGAGACGCACGATTCGCAATATGGGAGGCGTACATGGTGATAGTCTCTCCAAGGAATTTAAGCTTGTTCTTGAACGAGCAGGAATGCCGAATCATGGTCGTTTTTATGACCTACGTGGGTCAACCAATACCGAACTGGAAGCTGCTGGAGTCTCTCACTTAGTTCAGCTCTATGTCACCGGACATGAAACCGGAATCTTGGGAGAGTATGCAACGCTTGATCCATGGAAAGAGATGAGCAAGTATTTTGAATCAATCGATCCGCTATTAACTGCAATCAACCGTCGGGCTGAGCAGTTGGGATTAGAGGTTTGATGAACAATATGTTGAAGAAACTAGAATTACAAATTGATTTGATTTATACGTTATGTAACAATGCCTGTACGGTATTAAAGCTGGTGCACTTTTGGTGCACAAACGGCGCACAACAGGATGTTTTTCAGTCCCGTTGGGCATTTTTAGTTTTGACGACGAAAACGTCGTCAAAGTGTTTATTCATAAGGGTTTAAGCACTAGGAATTGTTTGGTTTACAACGCGTTGGCGATACAATAAATGCCCCCAAGTGGAGTCCTGTCCTCTCCGCTATTTTGCAAAGCTGTCGACGTAAGTCGTTGACAGCTTTTGTTTTGCGCTGACAGCAGCTTTTGTTTTTTGAATGCTGTGCTTAATTTGCGCTTAATCCGTTTTTTACGTTTCATCTGAACGCTCCTGTTCATTCTTATGCAGGTTAGTCTTAGTGTTAAGCTCGTTCAGACGCTGCATAGCCGTCTGTGAAGCTTCATCCGCAATGTGGGTGTAGAGTTTGAGAATCTGTGGGTCGACGTGACCAACCCATTTACGCACAATGGCTTCGGGGATTCCATCAATTAACGCATTTGAGATAAATGCATGGCGAAAAGTATGCACCTTACCTTCAAGCTCAAGTTTGCTTAGTACGCGTTTCAAATGTTCGAGCACACGTCGATCACTAATTTGACGATCTGGCTCTGGGTAATTCTCGGTCTTGCGTGAATTGAATACCCAGTGTCCCGATTGTGGGAGCATCTTTAATGCCATCCGGGCTTTAGCGCTCATAGGAATTACTCGACGGTCACCTGTCTTGGTCTTCCAGTTGCCTTTGGGCCGAATGTGAATTTGCCCACGTTTGTAATCGATATCCTTCCAGGTCAAATGTTTGGCTTCTCCAATTCGCATACCTGTTTCTGACAATAAAGTGAGAAGGGGAAGGTAATGCTCATCGCAGTTAGCTAGTATTTGTTCTACCTCTTCTCGTGACCAGCAAGGTTGTTCGGTAGGTTTAGGTCGTTTGAGTTTATGCCCTTTCAACGGATCCTTCTCAATCATATTGCGATCGAGAGCAAAGTTGACAATCTGTCGAACGATTGTGATTTCTGTGTGAATCGTTTTATCTTTGGCATCATCTTTCATGCGTCGTAATCGATAGGCATCCAGAAATGCCACATCAAGCTCACTGATGCAATTTATCTTGCGTTCTCTTTGTAAGAATAACATCCGTTGATGAACGGTTTTATATTTCGCGATTGTCTTTGCTGTTAGTCCTTCGGCAACACATTTGGAATAGTGAGCGTCAATCACCTCTTCAAAAGAGGCTGTTTTTTTCTTTATCTGATGTGAACCAGCCAAAAGTTCCGTGTCAATTTTTAATGCTTTCTGGCAAGCTTGTTTTTTGGAGGTTGTTTTTAGTGATGTACGGACTTGACGTCCATTCATTTGGTAATTGGCATACCATTGCTTACCACGTTTAAAAATTCGGACGTGTTCAGTCACTTCCACATATTTTTGACGACTCTCGTCATCGTTTTGCATAGAATCATTTTTCATATTTTTATAGACCTTCGTTAAAGAGTTGTTTGACAAATCGATTACGGAGAATTTGTAAGTGTTTGCCAGTTTTCCGTTTACAGTTGTCAAGCAGACCGCGACTCGACCAGTCATAGATCGTCGCTTTGGGAACATTCATAAGTTCGGCTGCAAGATCCACAGTTAGAATTGGTGGGTACTTTTCTGCCCATAATGGGTCGGCGAATAGTTCCTTAGTTTCATCATCCGTAAGATGAAGATTGCTTTTCCGGCCAGACATCCTGTTAGCCTCCTAGATTTGTCCACCACAAAATTGTGATGTTGTTAGTTGCTTGGCTTTGATTCCGATCAATAGCCCTCTAAAATGAAAGGAAAACCGGACAAAACCTCACTTTAGGCAAGACACGGTAAATGCGGGGCAGTATCTGCGTTGTTGATGTGAGTCGAATCTGGGTCTAAGAATCTGTGTCAACACAACTGTTGACTCTCAAGCTAGGAGATGGGTAAAGAATCAAACGCAATAATGAGAAAATACAGATTGTGCATCCACACGATCTTTCTCTAAAATACAGGACTTAATGATTCGTTTATCACAGGAAATCTAGATGACTATTGATACAACAGGGGTCTGGGAGAATTCGTCAGGGAAGCTCAGTATCCAGAAGCTCGACCAAACAGACATCGATACAGAGCTGTCCGTAGAGCAACTTCGTTATACTTGGAAACCCAATCCTAAATATGATCTACCACCCGACACATCGATTTCTTTTATCTGCTCAATTGATCGTGATGGACAAAGGAAGTTCTATCCTGAAACCAGTCTTGAACTGCTGAACCTTAATTTATCATTGATTGGTCAGATGATATTATCCGAGAAAAGGTTGCTTCATGGCAATGAACAGTATACTTATCATGCAATGAGATTAATCTATCAGCAAAAGACTCGAACACGTGAATTTATCACTCGAAGATTTACACGAGTTGCTGACCTCTTTATCAAAGAGAAATTTAAAGATTCACTTGGGGATCACATACTTTCAGACGAATTGGAAGTGAATGGCTGGTCTTTTGGGGAAGACTGCTCCGTAATTAATCTCATCAAATCTGGCAAAGAATCTCTCATCGAATTCAAGCAGGAACCTGGCGAAGCAAACTCAATTCTCGCTGGATTAGAAAACTATGCTCTTAAGGATCCACTTAAGTTGGAATCCATGAAGCATGAACAAAAAACAATCCATATCAGAAAAATACTGTTTAATTCTGAACTTATCAGAACTTCAGTAACTGATGATGAAAAAGAGACTATCACTCGTCGACTAGTCAAGGCAATCAACCAACACCTAGATGACTCTTCCGAAAAGTTTAATCGTTGGTTTTATGAAAAAAGAGATAATTTGATCCACCTGATTTCCAAGCAGAAAAAATATGGCGGAGTGATGGAAAGAGAAAAGGTCCGACAAACTATCATAGATTATGAGTTTGAAGCTCATCGATGTATTGCTCGCACATCTCAATTTGCGCTGAAGACAATGCTGAACTGCTTTCCCGTTCCTTTATCAGATTCGGAACACCATCATTTTAGTGCTCTCTATTTGAACCAGGAGGACTTCGGCAATTTACCCTTGTCCATGTTTACTCATCGATTTCCCGACCTGAAAAACGTAATTCTTCAGATTCAAAATGAACCAACTAATCGGTCTCATTTTCGTACATTGATCACAATGATGTACTTATTGAGTGAGTTGACGAAGAAACGGCAAGAAGTTGATAGGGTCTATAAGGAAAGATTCAATGTGAATACTTGGACTATTGAGGGATGGGATCCTGTTGATTCTCATTTGGAAAATCAATCGAGTGAGAAGGACTATAACCGTTTAGATTCATTAGTAAACTATAACTCTTTTGACTCATTAGTAAAAAGTCTTCGCGAACAGCGAAAGGCAAAATGTGAGTGCCAATCGACGGATAAGTGGATTTGGAAAGTGGCCAATGAATCGGACGATCAATCAGCAGTTATTAAGGAACTATGTGAGAAATGCAGGCATACTGAAGTTATTAGAATGACTCTCGATGAACTCAAGCAGTTAATGAATGTACCTAAAACCCAATAACACTACCACGCAGATTGCTCTCTAAGGGGATTCACTTTTTTCAATCACTTCAGACTTGTCTGAATGTTTTGTGGATTTTGCAATCCAGATCTGTGCGAGTTGATCTCCAATGATTTTGGCCATCTCCTTTTGAGGTTCCGTCAGTAGGGTTTTTCGGGATTTGTCATCTGGTTGATTTTGAGTGGTTCGATTATTTGGAATATTATTAGACATATGATCTCCATTGATTTTAAACGGTTCATTTTGTGACATTTTTTTATACTCAATCAAACCCACCACCGCCTTGATCCATTTTTTGATCAAGGACGAGGTGGGTATGTTGAAACTTACTTGCGGTTACTGTTTGGGCGAATATCGCCCAGGTAGATCGAACTGACGATCTGAATGATCACCACGATCATAAAGACGGTCCAGTTTTCCAGTAACAGGCCAAACAGACCTGCGATGATGAGTGCTCCGTTGACATAGGCACTGTTCAGTTTGTGTCGTGCTCCCAAATGTTTCTCCTTGGTTGGGTTGTCGAATATTCCACTCAGCTGAAAACAGGTTGATAGTGGAATCTTGATCGGTGGGTAGATCTCGCAAGTATCGCGTGAACTGGTGGATCATCACTCCGGCCGAGATACTGGCGGCGTTTGAAGTGCAGCGACCTTGTTGTGCTTCCGCTTGTGGGAATAAGGACTGCTGATATCTTTCAATTTCAGTAGGATTGGTTTTCCTTAGCAAGAATGAATATCAGTGCCCACTCTGCTTTGCCAAAGACACGCAGAAACGTCTCTTCATCAGTGGGACTTGGCTGAGCCGAGTTGTCTGGATGCGTGTGATCTTCAATGGGCTCTTCTAAGTAGAAACCTAAGTTTAATCGTAGACACGGTCTCTCCAGTGACTTGGGAGACACGGCGGTTTAGTTCGTTTTGTTTCATGGGTGATATCTCCAATGATTAAGGTCATAAAAAAAGCCCTATACCGACAGCGGAGTTGCTGTGAGTCTGGGGCTTGGAATTTATTTTTGAAAGTGGTTTTGTGTGCTAGTAGTCTTCCGGTAGCAGAACGGTTGTAGCCGATCGATCCGCTTCGGTTATGATCCAGAAAGTGATGCCTTCAGCGGTGTTGTAGACTGAGAAGATGCGGTCGCCTGTTACCAGAGCTTCATCATTTTATCTATGATCCTCTGAGCAACAGTCTCCCCAATCACCGCTTAAGTGACGAGAAATCGCGGTCTGGATTTCTTCTGGGGGAACTGTGCGAACCGCATTCACAGTTCCTACGATTTGCCCTGGTGAAAACTTGTTCGTTTGAGTGGGTGACATAAGTCTCCTTTTAAAATGTGGTTTTAGGATTGGCGAGTTGAACGATCTGCTTGAGCCAACTAATGATCTCTCCTTGAGGATCATTTTCCAGCAGCAGTTCGACAGTCATCTGCTCAACCGCCTTAGTGTTGAGCCATTGCTTGGCCCGATTAGCCATCCGACTCCTTGCTCGATGAGATAACTGCTCCCAAGTGATATCCGGCGAGTTCTTCAAGAAACAAGCTTGAGTTGCTAATTCGGCGACAAAGCCAAAGCTATCAAACAAGATCTTGATCCCCTGAGCGGCAAATATTGCCTGAGGATGCAGGTAATTCTCCAGAGAGCGTTTCCGAGTAATCGCAGCAATGCAGTTCTTTCGCCGGTTGACCACGGCCGCAGCTTTCTCCCGTTGTCCGGTCTCCGGCGGAAGCTCATGGTCATACAGATGAAATTCTGGCACCCCGAGCGGTTCTAACCGATGGGACGAAGCTGGAACATGGCCTCCACCAAAGAGAATAAAGACAATCCTTCCCTCCGCTTTCATCGCTGAGATATCCGGCAAGCTCGGATTTTCAAGATGCAAAGTGGCAGAAATTCGCCTAAGAAACTCAACGTCATTCTATCCTTCGACAACAAGTAGTACCTGAACACGATTCAGGCTTAACAGTAGATAATTTCTAATTGATGCTCTACCTCCAAAAGAGTGTGGAAAATGAGTCAGAAACTGACTCACGAGAAAGAATACAAGGGCAATAGATTTTGCCTTAGCCACGATAAAGCATATGAGAAGAGATGAAATCAGTTTCGCCGAGAATAGCTAAGATTCCTCTCAAGTATATTGACACGTTTTTGGCAAATATTTAGGTGCCTTAAGCCCTCCCCACACAAAACCCTCTCGTCAAAGGTTCTCGGCGCGACAAATTACGTAAACAAAAGAAGACAAGTAACTTACCGATTTAGAGTCTCATTCCGAAATGACCAGAAGAAAAAAAGCAGTCTAAAACAATTGAGACTCTGGTTAACACAAACGGATAATATATGCCCTAAAGATGCTTTGAGCGGGGTAACAATATTATTAAGCAAGAATGCTTGGCTTACTTCATCACGTTAGGGCACAAACATCTAGACTACCTCGTCTCAGAGTTCCTGGAGTTTTCAACCATCGAAGTTCTCATACTTCGCAAGAGCAACTTGTTCCCCTAATGGTAAATTCTCCAGCAGATGTCAAAACGATCAAATTGGAAGACATTGTTCATCGTGATCGGCTAGGGGGACTGATTAAATCCTACGAACAGGTTGCTGCTTTAGTCTCCATTAATCTCAGTTAAAATGTTTTCTTATTCGCGGTACGCGACTGTTGATAATATCAGACGAATATTGAGAAGATTTGATCTTCTATGCAGCCTCTGTCATAATGACGGCTGCAGTTCTTGGATGCCAAATTAAAATCTAAGTCCAACAGTTGCAGGATGTTAGATGTGCTATAAATAATAGTACACGACCGAGGTTTCAGTCCTACCCCTTTGAGAAAAGTCGCGATAAAGGAATTGTATTGATGTCAAAAGCAATGGTTAATATTACGTTCTCACTTTTGTTGTTATCGATGATGACAACCGTGGCAGCATCCGATCAGAAACTAGAGTTAGCTGTTCCTTTTACAGATAATATGATTCTGCAAAGAAAAGCTAACGTGCCAGTATGGGGATTTGATACACCCGGCTCTGAAGTCACCGTCGAATTTACAGGCCAAAAAAAGAGTGCTGTTACCGATAAAAACGGTGATTGGATGATTAAGCTTGATCCACTTAAGGTATCACTCACAGAACGCAGCTTTAAGGTAACTAACGATCATGGCGGAGCAATCGTCCTAAAGGATGTATTGGTCGGTGAAGTGTGGTTCTCATCTGGACAGTCGAACATGGTTTGGGTTGCCAGTAAGAGCATGTGTAGTGGAATCGCTCGCGAAATTTCTGCGGCAGAGGAAGATATTCCGATAAGAGAAATCAGTATCAATACGGTATCGGCTCTCTACCCACAGAAGAAAGCGACTTCAGATGGTGGATGGAAGAAAGGCAAAAGTGCGAGTGATTTCTCAGCTCTCTCATTGTCATTTGCATATGAACTCTATAAAGAATTGAAGATGCCAATTGGTATTTTGCTAAGCTCACATAGCAATACTAGAATTGAAGCTTTTACACAACGTCAGGCTTTCGAAGCACATCCAAAACTCAAAGGCGATGTTGATCTAATGCACGATGCAGATCCGCAGACGAATCAAGGCATTAATGCGTTTGAACAATATTACAAGAATCTAAGAACATGGCAAAAAGAAGCTGGTGAAATCGCTGTTGCTGGAGGTAAAGCACCAGCACGACCAAGTCTTCCTGGGATAGCAGGAATGTGGAGAGGGCCTTCGCAGTTTTATAATGGAAAAATTAACCCAGTAATTCCTTATGCTATCCACGGTGCGATTTGGTGCCAAGGCACAAGTAATTCTAACGATGGCAGGATCTATGCTGCACGAATGGAAGCTCTTGTAAATGGATGGAGGCATGCCTGGGGTATGCCTGATATGCCATTCTACTTCACTCAGATGCAGTGTTATGGCGATCCGAATCCAGATTCAGTAGGCTTTGCTGACATCCGTCAAGCGCAGCATATGTTCTTTATGAACAACCGAGATAATGTTGGAATGGTTGTCCAGTCAGATCTTAATTCTGCCAGACCGCAAGGGATACACTACTACAACAAACTTCACCCGGGTATGAGAATGGCACGATGGGCACTAGCTAAGGACTACGGCAAAGACATTGCCTACACGGGGCCTATTTATTCCGGTTATAGAGTAGAAGGCAGCAAAGTTGTTGTATCATTTGAAAAGGAAAGCCTGTTTGGAGGTTTGATGGTTGCTAATAAGGGCATGGCGAAGGATTACAAAGAACAGGGCAAATTTGTTGAGCCGGCAAAGCCAACCCCAGGCGACAAGCTGAATCATTTCCGCCTCTACGGCAAAGACAATAAATGGCATGCGGCCGATGCTATTATCGATGGTGATACTGTTGTAATATCTTCTAAAAAAGTATCAGAACCGATCGGTGTCCAATACGCATATAATGCTGTACCTGAAAATTCCAATCTTTATAACAAAGCCGGTTTGCCTGCTACTCCGTTTGCTTCGATAAACGGAAAACTGATCTTTGAAGAAGACGATCTGGAAAAAGCAGCGGCTTTAAAAGAAAAATATGCTCGTTATACGGATCCTAATTATCCAATCCTACAAGTTGTCGAATACTACCGAGATGGCGTTATCATTCAACGTGGTAAGACTATCCGCATTTGGGGGCACGCGAACCAAGGAGTTCAGCTTACGGTTACCCTCGGAGGCGTTGTAAGGAAAGCTGTA
>NVWB01000113.1 GCA_002733575.1 Blastopirellula sp.
GCAGATGCGTGGCTCGTTTCAATTTCCATCTGGTCTGTCAGCAAAGACAACTATCCATCTAGCCCGCCAAACAGTGGAGTTGAGAGATAGCGTTCGCCGAGGCTGGCTAGTACGACGGCGATGCGTTTGCCTTTCATGTCGGGTCGGGCGGCGACTTGGGCTGCGGCCCACATGGCGGCTCCGCTGGAGATTCCAGCGACAAGGCCTTCTTGTTTGGCCAGTTGTCGGCCCCATTCAAAGGCATCTTCATCATCAACTTTGACGACATCATCCACAATCGACATATCAAGATTGTTAGGAATAAACCCGGCACCGATTCCTTGAATACGATGTTTGCCTGGGGCTCCGCCGCTGATGACTGGCGAGGAAACTGGTTCCACTGCAATCGCTTTGAAGGCGGGGTTCTTTGATTTCAGAAAACGAGCCGCGCCTGTGATGGTTCCACCGGTGCCGACGCCTGAGATGAGAACATCAATGTTCTCACCAGAATCGGCCCAAATTTCAGGGCCAGTCGTAGCTTCGTGGATGGCCGGATTGGCCGGGTTATTGAACTGCTGTGGCATCCAAGCACCCGCTTCTTTTTCAACCAGTTCGGCAGCCGTGTTAATGGCACCGTTCATGCCTTGGGCGGCTGGCGTTAGAATCAAATTGGCACCCATCCCGCGAAGCAAAGTTCGACGTTCTAGCGACATCGATTCCGGCATGGTCAAGGTAAGCTTGTAGCCTTTGGCGGCACAAACGAAAGCCAAAGCGATACCGGTGTTACCTGAAGTCGGTTCAATAATGTGCGTATCTTTGTTGATGATTCCGTTCTTTTCGGCGTCTTCAATCATAGCCAAACCGATGCGGTCTTTCACGCTATTGAGCGGGTTGAAGTATTCACATTTGGCGAAGACGGTGGCGTGACCTTCTGGCACTAGGCGATTGATTCTAATCATCGGGGTGTCGCCGACAGCAGTGCAAGCATCATCAAAAGTTTTTCCGCGAGGCATCTTATTTCCTTCACAACTAAAAAGGTTGGATCAATGACCAGGGTCTACTGGCCAAGCAATATTGGTACGATGTTGGGACGCTTAACTTGTCGCATCTTGAAAAAGACCAACAAGTTAAAGCGATAGGTATTCCAGACAGTATCGAAAACTGGGTGGCAGTGTCAATCAGAATGTTCGATTCTTTTGGCAAACTGACCGATATTCTTCGCTTGAGGATCAATCTGGCTGCTGAATACTCTGTTTTCAGGATATGATTGGCAAGCAAACCCTCAATTTAAGCATTTAACACATAGATCGCATGAAAAAAATGGACATCAAGAACATCAAGCACGTAGAGCCCTTTGTGACCAAAGATGGGTCTGAAATCCGTGAACTGCTGGCCTATCGGAACTCAGGCGTACGCAATCAAAGTTTGGCCGAAGCCCGGCTGCCGATTGGTGCCAGCACAACGACCCATTACCACCCGAAGACGGAAGAGATCTATTACATCACGCAAGGGTCAGCGTTGATGCAGATTGCAGAGAAACAACAGGAAGTTACCGTGGGCGATGCCATTGCAATTCCGCCGGGTGCCATTCATACCATCACGAACACCGGCGATGAGGAACTGCGACTGCTTTGCTGCTGTGCCCCAGCTTATGAACACGATGACACCGTGCTAGTAGAAAAGTGATCGAAGCGAATTAATCAGCGGCGACAAGACACAACGCGCGGAAATCTTGTTCCGACAAATAGACCGCATGTTGTGTTGCTTGAAACATCAGTCGAGAATCGGGCCAACCGAGTGTGTTCAACATTTGATCGAATTCCGGCTGCGGACATGATCCTTTGATTTCAACATAAAGCATTTTATCGCCACGGTCGTAGAGTACCCCATCGACTTGCCATCGATGTTCGGCATCAGGTGCAGCAACCCAAACGAAAGACCCATCTGGTTCAATAAATAAATTGGGAAGTTGGGCTAGCGACTCTTCTGCCTGTTCAAAACTAACGGACATAGGGCAGGCCAAATGCTCGGTTTCAACTTGAAGCGGAGACAGGGTTAGAGAGTTGATTTGCAACGGACTGCTTGTAGCAACCACCGCATCAGGCAGGGCATGGATCGAGGCATAAAAGTTGTACATTAAGTGTCCGCAGTAGAATGTTCATCGACTTGATTCTGAACCCAACTCAGATAGTCTACTGAACCATGCACGATTGGTACAGCGATGATTTGCGGAACATCGTAAGAATGCACTTTTTCAATCACACGGGCAATCGCATTAAAATGACTGGCTTCGGTTTTGATGCTACAAACGAATTCTTCATCTCGCTTGATTTCACCTTCCCAGCGATAACAACTAAGCACAGGTTGCGAGATTTGAACGCATGCGGCCAAGTTCTCATTTAATAAGATATCCGCAATTTTTACGGCTTCATCTTTGGTAGCTGTCGTGGTAGTAACGATGATCGGTTTCATGTGTGCATCAATGTGGGTAACGAAGTGCGTGGACGTGTTCTGTATCGTCTAGTTTAACCACGATTGCCAGACTGAACATCGTTTTTTTGTTGTGGTTTGCCGAGGCATCCCTCTACAGCGCCGGCCTTGATTGAGGGATTTCAAATAGGGAAGGAAATCACACATTGAAGATAGCCAACATAACCTATTGCCATTTGAGCCGATCAGCTTGTCTGCGCAATGTCCTGGTTCTATTGGCCTTGTGGCAGTTGCGGGATTCCGTGCAACGGCGTTGAGGTTGGCGATAAGAAGTGCGGTTGTTTAAGCGGCGGAGTTTTTTGTGTCTGCACAGGTTTTTTCATTGAAACCACATTTTGTGCGCTATCCAAGCGAACACGACGAACTGGTGAAGGCATTGCGCCTAGCATTCCACTCCAAATCTCATACGAACGACCTTGACGTTCATCGGCTTGAAAGAATGTCAGGTAGCTCATCATCTCACTCGGCAAAAACTCTTGCCCATCAGGTGCAAGTTCCGTTGGCAGATGAACTCTACGCCAGGTTCCGCTGTTGAAGTACGTTTGACTCAACATCAGGCCATCGGCATAACTGGCATCTAGTGCAACGGTTTCCTGCGAGTGCGTATGTCCATAAACCACATGCTTGGCCCGGCGATTTCTAAAGTCGGGCTCGGCTAAAGCATGCTTCACATACGAAGCCGATTTTGCTCCACGTATAGAATACAACCATTCGGTAATTCGACTGCTCCAACTAATCGAAAGGCTGCGGCTAAATTTCAACAGTTGCTCTAGTCCATCCACCACTTCAAAAGGGTGCCAACTATCTTGCTGTCGTACAATGGGCAGTTCAAGAAAACGATCTGCGGCGGCATCCCAGATCGATTTGATTTCTCGATGCAAGGATCGCTGAGGACAGGTTCGCTGGAGCAACCCATCAATCCAAGTTGGGATCAACAACAGAGGGCGGATATGATCAATCTGCTGAAGGCCAGAGAGAGTCGCGTGAGGAAGTTCATTTCCAAAACGATGCTGCACATCGGCCACAAAACGATTCACTAATTCGAGCACAATGGCATCGCCCAAACTGCTTTCATCTCGATTGCCAGAGAAATTAATCGGATCAAAAATATCACCATGCCGCGCACAAACACGGTGATTCGCTAATGCGGTTCGCAGCAGAGGGCATTCATCAGGGTCATGCGGAAAGGGTCGGTTACTATCGGTCACCAGACCCATCGCATCGGCAACATGCTTCCGAATTAAATCGTACTCTGCACCCTGAAGATGCAAAAACCAATCATGGTTGCCCACCATGTAGTGCATGTGGACTGGCACTTCAAACATGGAAGTTTCGTAGTTCGGGTAGCCAGAGTTACTGGCTTGCGGAATTTGAATCACTCCGTTGTTGGCCATCGCATTGAGAACCGCAAGTGATTCTCCATTGTTTGCTAAGGTTCGCCCTGTAATTTCGGAAACGCGATTACTCAATTCAACAGAGTTGATTGAATCCCAAGGACGGGTTTGATCTTTGTGCCAGAGATTCGAGCGTATCAAATCGAGCACATCACCCAACAAGACGACATCGATTTTATCAATCGGTCGATAGGTTTCATCCGATCTCCACGAAGCCCTGACCGCAAGATCTTGCAGTCGTTCGGCAAAGATACGAAACGCACCACTGTCGAGCGTTCGACCGGTGGTTCCATCGGTTAAATGAAGATCGCTGATAATCACTAACATAAGCTTGGCCCTTGGTGTGAATGCCTGCCTTTGACACTACGTTGCTAGAGCATTCCACATCAATCGTTATCGACCAATTGCAGTTGCGGACGTGAGGGTTATCGGGAAAATGCTAGCTGCAACGGACAAAATCGCTCTGATAGACCACTGCTTGGTCCTGTTTTTCAGTATTTCAACGATTCAATACAGTGAGGTGCTAGCAGCACCCTAGACTTAAACAGAGGCGGAACAACATCGATGCTCCGCGGCTCAATTGCATTTTCTTAGAAAGAACGGGTGTAATCAGTCTCGTGAATTTTCAAAAACACGTATCAACGAAACAATCATACAATCTACTCTCGTACGCTTTTCTCGTGCTGGCGTTTGTCTGTGGCAGTATCGCCGCATCATTCTTGAAGTCAGTCTAATTCTCTATCTTCAAGACTAAAGATTTTTCCATTTGCCTCTCGCAGAAACAATCCCAAGCGCGAATAAAGGGCTCTCATCCGAATTCGGTGATTTCTTGGCCGCTGTAGCCTCTGATGGCCTAGCGGCCACACCGACGACGTTCCGAATAAGTTTGATCCCGAAGCAATGCCAACGCCGGAATCGACGGCGGTGTTACCCAATATCAACGTACGCGTCTCTGTCCTTTGACTGATATATAGCGTTCTTCTGGCATGGCAATCGTGGTGACTCGCAACCCAAATTTTTCGCCGATCTTTACTGCTTCGCCTTCGGCAACACGTTGATCGCCCACTTCGACCACCAGTGGGTCTTCACACGATTTTTCAAATTGAATAATCGTACCTATCCCGATATCTGTAATGCTATCGACCGACATTTTTTTAGTTGCCAAGATCACATGCACCGGCACTTCAATCTTGAGTAAGCTCTTGCAATAGAGGGGCAGTGCATTGGCATCGCCGTTGAGACTTGTGCGGCCTGGTGCTGAAACGGAAGCAGCGATACTATCGACTGTGACAGCCGCAGGTGTACTTGCTTCTTCTGCTGCTGCTGGAGCCTCCTCCTCTTCCTCATCGGCTTGAAATGCGTTGTCTGGCTGGTTGGCAGGCCAGATCAATAACGCGGGTGAAGATTGATCGCCAGAATTGAGTGTAATCGCAACTTGATGCGCATTCTCGGCCAGCTCGACCGCTTCGAGTGATTCCGAGAGCACACTCACATGGCCTGCTTTAAAATCGAGCGGCATGAACTCTTCAGGAAGCATCAGCATCCCGAGTTCTTGCGCCAGCGTGGCCATTTTACTCTCGCCGGTTGCGTCTGGTTCTTTGTACCAGTCGGGCAAAAAGCCAGAGCTTTCTGGCACCAAAAACAGGGCCGCTTGGGCATCGACTTTCATCAACACCAGTAAGCCATCGGATTTAAAGCTTTCGTCCAATGTGCTGGCATCAAAAGAAGATGCTTCGCCAATGGTCAGCGTAAGTTCCGTTTCTAAGGTTCGACTAATTGCCTGATTCGTTTCGTCGAGTTCTTGGTTACAAACTTCGATTACTTGATCGGCTATTTCAGGGCCAAATTCAGCCATGGTAGAAGTTCTTCTCATCAATTGGGGGGAGTTTGATGCGCACCCAAAGCGCGCAGAGAATCGTACTTCATCTCTTTTATCGACCACAGGGCCGTCAAACTTTATATAATCCTAAATATCGGAAGTTATCCGAATGCACTGCTAGCTAAGATCTCTTGCAGAAATAAAGACGCCAAATGACCGAATTTGATGAAAACGAACCACTTGAGGAGAAAGAGAGTCCTAATACTGGATTCCAATTTGGGTTGTTGCAGCTCAACATTTTGATGCTGATTTTGGGAATTGTGTTCGCCTGGCTTCGCTTGATTCCCTTTCGGCGAGAATTTTATTGGATCTATATCATTTACTTTGGATCATTAACCACGTACTTGGTGCTCAGAGTCCCTTTTTTGCTGTTTCAAATAAGTCGCAGTGTCCGGCAAGCCAAGCACCGGAAGCAGCAAACTATCCAGTTCGCAGAAAAACTACGGCGAGAAAAAGGGAAGGCCAGGGAAGATGATGGCACCGATTTTCGTTAAATAATGCTCGTTTCCGCTGGTTTGAGCACAGTACATGCAATCCGCCTTGCAGTTGCCATCTGTGATATTTACCGGCTGCCGGATATAATAAATTACCCTACTTGAGGATGGAACCGAAGGTTGTTGGGCATGAATATTTTAGAAGAATCCTCCAACGCAGAATACTGATCCACCATGGCCACGATTGCCGATTCGCCGACTTTTGAATTTTCGCCTTATCGTTCGCTTGAGAATGAAGTTCTCGCTGAGCGAGTTCAAGCGGTTCGCCAACAGATGGGTAAGCGGCTGCTAATTCTCGGGCATCACTACCAACAAGACGAAGTGATCGAGCAGTCTGATCTTCGTGGCGACAGTTATCAACTCAGCAAGCTGGCCGCCGAAAGTGGCGAGTGCCGCAACATTATTTTCTGCGGCGTGCACTTCATGGCCGAGACCGCCGATATCTTGGCCAACCGACCAGAAGCAATGGCCCAGCGGAACAACGAACGTGTTACGGTCGTTCTGCCTGACTTGGCAGCAGGGTGCTCGATGGCAGACATGGCCGCCATCGATCAAGTCGAAGCCGCGTGGGAAGACATGGGTGAAGTGATCGACACGTCAGACATTACGCCGGTGACTTACATCAACTCGGCCGCGAGTCTGAAATCGTTCGTCGGCAAACACAACGGCATCGTCTGTACTTCGAGCAATGCCCAAGCCGTTTTGGAATGGGCCTTTCAGCGAACCAAACGAGTGCTGTTTTTCCCCGACCAACACTTGGGCCGTAACACGGCACTGCCGATGGGAATCACGAATGACCAAATGCCGGTTTGGGATCCGTTTGATGAAGAACTCGGCGGAAACACCGAACAAGCCTTGCAAGACAGCAAGGTCATCTTGTGGAAAGGCCATTGTAGTGTGCATCAAATGTTCAAAGCCGAACATGTGCATGCGTTCCGTAAAGATTACCCTGGCATCAAAATTTTAGTGCATCCTGAATGCATGCAGCAAGTCAACGACCTGGCCGATGTCTCTGGCTCAACCGGCAAAATTATCGAAACCGTGAGAGCCGCAGAACCTGGCACCAAATGGGCCATCGGCACCGAACTACATTTGGTCAACCGCTTAAAAGCCGAACACCCTGAACAGGAAATCCATTTCCTCTCACCGGTAGTTTGCATGTGTGCCACGATGTACCGCGTTGACCTGGCCCATCTCTGCTGGAGCTTGGAAAATTTGGCGGCAGGCACGCCGGTGAATAAAATCGAAGTCGACGCAGAAACCTCCCGCTGGTCACTCATCGCCCTGCAACGGATGTTAGATATCTCGTAAAACGGGGTTATATCACACAAGAGTGATTCCGGTTGGAAGTTGTCTCTGGCCGTGGTCACGATTCGTAGATGCGACAATCACACAAACGGCTTCCCTTCGTTTCACGTTATTTTGAGTCCCGATAGGGACGATATCATGTAGCCAGGGGATTCATCCCCTGGAGTAGATATACCCCTATTCAAGAAAGCCCCAGACGGGGCATTGGGAGTTTTAATGCTCCATTTTCCTGGGGCTGAGCCACCAGACTAGGTGACTTCGTCCCTTTCGGGACTAATGATTTAAAGCACGATTAACGATTTTGCGTAATTCTGAAATTTCCATTTCTTACTCTCCAGGCAACGCCAAAAAACATTCCCCCGCTTTCACACGATCCCCCTCAATCACCTTGGCTTCAATCATCTGATCAATCAGCGTAGTCCAACGCTTAAGCGTCATTTGGCCAAACGTCAACTCTCCTGCTTCGGGCAATTCACACAGCGGGCGAATGGCTTCGACGCCGAACTCTAGCATCTCATCACTGAGTTCAGGGTTCAGTTTATGAAGATGGGTGTTGGTGGCCGCTGGGTCTGCTAGATATTTCTGCCATCCTTTGATACAGGCTCGTGTCATTTTTTGCACTAAAACGGGGTTCTCTTTTTTTAGTGAGTCACTGGTCATCAGCAAACTGGTGTAAGGGTTGAAGCCCATGTCGTAGACCATCAATGTATGCGGATTGGCCCCTTTTTCTTTGGCGGTGAACGGCTCGCTGAAGACGTACCCTTGCGTGGCGAAATTCTTGTCTTCTAAAAACGGAATCAAGTTGCCGTTGTACGGAACAATGTTTACGCCGGTCAGCGGCAATTGTGATTGAAGATAAGCGGCAAACGAGCGGCCTCCGTTCATGGCGACCGTCATGTTTTCTAGCTGATCAAACGAAGTAATGTTCGACTCGGCATGCACCATAATACAGCGAGGACTTTTCTGCAAAGGAGTCATCAGAGCCACAACATTCGCTTGCTGTGCGCGGCCTAAGATCACTTGATCGGCATTGCCGACCGCAAAATCTACGGTTCTACCCGCAACCATCGGCACCACAGGAGCCCCAGGCCCACCGGGGATAATTTCCACTTTCAAACCTTCTTCGGCAAAGTAACCTTCGAGCTGAGCCGTGTAAAAACCACCATGCTCGGCTTCAGGATACCAGTTCAGCGCTAAGGTAACTCTCTCAAGCGAACTGCCTGGAGTTCCTGGCGCAGCAGTCGGTGTGCTCGAATTTTGATTGTTACAACCGAAGAGACTCAAACTGAAAAACAAAACATACAGATGCACAGAGTATCGCATAGAATTTCTTTAGCTAAATAAGAATGCACAGTGGAGACAGAAAGTGGTTAAGAACCAATTACGCTATCCAGCGTTTTAACAGAAATCGCTCGACAAGGGAAATGAACAGAAAAGCAATCACGCCCAATAGTGTACTGCAAATCATATAGGCAAACAGTTCTGGTGTTTTCATTAGATCGCTGGTGAGACGAATATAATATCCAAGTCCATATCCATCGACGCTGCCGCCGGTGAAGAACTCGCCCACAATTGCCCCGACCACGGCCAGCCCACTGCTGGTTTTCATGCCGGTCATTAGAAAGCGAATTGCACTGGGGAACTGCAACTTCCAAAGTATTTGCCAGCGACTGGCCCGATTTAGATGAAATAGTTCAAGCTGTTTTGGATCGACAGAAATCAACCCGGTAGTCGTGTTTGTGATGATTGGAAACAGGCTGATAATTGCCGACACCACCATAACGCTCGACAATCCAAAGCCAAACAATCGAATAACAAAGGGAGCAATCGCCACGATGGGGACAGTTTGAAAAAAGATCGCATAAGGGTAGCCACTTTGTCGAATCCATTTTGCTTGTGAAAAAAGTAGGGAGGTGAGGACTCCTATAATTACCGCAGCGGTAAAACCACCCATCGCCGCCTTGCCAGTTCGGCAGGTAGCAGCCCACAGATTTTCACGCATCGCGGTGTCTGCAAGCACATTGGCAACATCCAGCGGAGCCGGTAACAGGTGGATTTTAAACTGGCCGACTGTTACCGTGATTTGCCACAGCGCAATGACCACGCCCAAAGTAACAAGCGGCAGCACAAATGAGAGCAGTGATAACTTTTCGTTCTTCATACCGCGGCCGCCTCACGTAAATGTTCGGAGACTTGGCCGCAAAGTTCGGCAAATTTGGAATCACTACGCAATTTGCGATTTCGAGGATATTCAAATGGCACCGCAATATCAGCGGCAATCTGACCTGGGCGATGACTCATCACCAGCACTCGATTACTTAAGAAAACCGCCTCACTCACGTTATGCGTCACAAAGATCGTGGTCCATTTTTTCTTCGCCCAGAGCGATAGTAGTTCTTCATTGAGCTGTTGACGTAAAATGTCATCGAGCGCCCCAAACGGTTCGTCTAACAACAACACTTCCGGCTCCGTTACAATCGCGCGTGCTAAGGAGGTCCGCATTTGCATGCCGCCAGATAACATTCGCGGATACTTGTCTGCATCGGATGGCAACAGACCCACCAGCGACAAGGTATCGCGAACTGTTTGCGGCGTTTGGCGGTTCACATTGTTTTGCAGTTCCAGAGGCAAACGCACATTCCCCGCAGCAGTTCTCCAAGGAAGCAGCGTGGCATCTTGAAACACAAACGCCGTGCGAGAAGCCAAGCGATGTGATGGTGAATCGCCATCAACAGTGATTTGTCCGCTTGTCGGAACATCGAGCCCAGCAACCAGTCGCAGTAAGGTTGACTTGCCACAGCCGGAAGGCCCAACAATTGACACAAACTGCCGCTGTTCAATCTGAACATTAATGTTTGAGAGTACATTGGCATGGTTCTCAAAACTTTTATGTACTTCGCTGATTTCAATCATGGGCGAATGGCCAAATAGCGTGACAAGGTTTCTATGTTTCGCACAAAGGTTTTGCAGCCTAGGTGCCATGCCCTCGCGCTTTAGCGTGGGCATGTTTTGGATCAGTTAAATAGTTTTGAATGAATTTGATCATCGAGAGTTGTAAGCGTCGGAACCGATTCTCGATTGATTGGTCGATCTAAATTATTGCCTATTGCCCAATCGTTTGCACGAGACCAAGGCCATGCTTCTGTTTTTTCAAGAAGTCCTTTTTTTAATGGGTTGTGCCACCCCTCACATCACCTTCTTTATCATAAGATTTTCGTGTTTTACGATGGGTGGATCGCATCCCTTAAAGTTACCATAATAAGAGTTCAAAAACATGCCCACGCGAAAGCGCGAGGGCATGGCACCTTGGCCGGATCTAAAGATGATCTTTTCGAATGGAAAATCCAGGTTAAGGGCCAAGTTCCACTCGGGTATATGGGCTTGAAAGATACTGCTTGTAGCCGTTGGTCATATGTCCGTGATTGCTGAAGAAATCGATTCGATCAAACCCATCCTTTAACGGTATCGTCGCAGTCCATACGCCAGTTTTTGCGTCGCGTTCCATATCCATCCATTGGTCTTCGGGAATTTGCACATGCAAGAAGGGTGCGGAACCTGCCGGTGCGCGGTCATAGATCCACCAGATGCGCCCGCTTATCGGCTGAGGGCCTTCATTGAAACTCACACTGACACTTAGCTTATCCTGGTCGACTTCATGGCTCGACGTTGGAGGCTTCAGCAAAGAATCGCCGCCGAAGAAGTGATTCCAGAGGAAGGCGTCTTTATTCTGATTGTCTTTGAATGCAGCGCCGTGCGGCGTTTGCGAGTGCCCGCCATTGGGTTCGTAATAGACAGGCAACTGAGGATGGTTTTGCGCTCCCCAGAGAATGTCATAGGCAACATAGTCATTTGTTCCCGGCTGGAACAACACATCGACGCCGCGATCCATCAGCCGATCCCAATTCTCCGTAACGCACGCGCTGGACCATAAACGATCCGCAAAGTTTTGCATTTCGTCCACGGATCTTCCCGCTTTCTTATCCATGCTGCGATTAGATCCCACCATAACGCTCTGATACAATTTCGCACGTTGTGTTTCTAGCTCGACATCGCCGGCCTTGACGGCCTCAAAGAATGCTTTGTTTGCCGCTTCCACTTTATCTATTGCTTCCCTGTCGGCTCTTCGAGTCGGCGATAAGTAAGCAGGCGCATGGTCGGAGTGTGTCGCGGTAAAACGCTCGTCATTTATCAAGGCGGCCGCGGGCGACATGCCGTTCTTAGAGCTACCCGCGCCAGCCACTTTGCCTTTTTCGAAGTAGTCGGTTTCCGCATACGCCGCAGTGGTTGCCCTCATCAAGGTCATCGACCAAATCCAGACAGGCGTGTATCGCGGATTCAGGTCTTTCATAAACATACGCATCATTTTTTGCTCCAGGCCCTTTTTCCCCGGAATCTGCCTAAACGCCTTAACGTGCGTCTTAACGATGCCAACGCCACCTGCCAGCAGTTTTGCCTGAAAGTCGCTTGGGCGCGAGTCTTTCATCAGCCCTTCATATGGATTTGCTCCGGTAATGCTAAAGCCCTTCGCCTTGCCTTCGAGCGGAACAATCATACGCACCGGGATCCGATAATCTTGTCCCGGCCACCAATCGGCGACATTGATTTCGATCAGTTTCTGCCGCGTGGCTCCTACGGGATGCCAATCCTCTAGGATCTTTATATCCAGTGTGCTTTCATCAAGAATCTCTTCGGAATTGAAGAGGTCGTGTTTCACACCAGAATCAGAAGACTGCGTCGGTTGTGCCGCTACGGCCGGGCGCCTATTCCTCTGCCTGGATTTGAGGAACTGTTGGATCTCCTCCGTGTTCAGTTTGCCGTCCTTATTCGTGTCCGCTTCGGGAAAACGCTTGAGTATTCTCGCCAGTTGCTCTTCGGAGGGCTGTTGCGCTTGCGCATTCGAGAAGGGCGCCGTCGCCAGCAGAGCGAGGATCACGAAGAGCAGGATGGGGTGTTGTTTGTTCATGGTTTACGATTCCTTTTAATTGAACGTTATTTCAAATACTCATCAAAAAAATTATATATCGCTTTTAATGTGTGTGGATTAGACGTTGCCACATGTTCGTCATCCAAAGAGATTTAACCCTAAGTTAGAAATTGGGTTTCGGGAAGCTCAATAAAAAATAGGGAGAACTCGTAATATCAACGCCTAAAGCTTTGCTATCAAATGGGAAAGAATTGGGCTTTTGTGCCCACTCATTCGGTACAGCCGACGCGCATGGCACCATGACGGTTACTTTTTTGCCTTGTAAAACTCTTCTACTGCATCGGCCGTGATCTTTCCGAGTTGGACATAGCCCTCGGAGTTGTAGTGGTTATTACCGCCTCCGATACGTGGCAACTCGCCAGGATAGAGAGTGGTAACGTTGGAGATGTCTCGACCTGCTCTGTTTTGCGCCATGATGACATTTGCGATGTACGGACGTTTACCAAAAGCTTTTAGCGAGCCATTATCCTCCATATAGGACAGAAGAAGTTTAAG
>NVWB01000114.1 GCA_002733575.1 Blastopirellula sp.
TCTGTGGAGGTCGACTTTGCCCAAAAAGATCTTATCGGTTTGTCAGAGGAGCAGATCGAAAGATTGCGTAGTAACTTTGAGGGACGAATTGAAACAGTAGGTAGAAAAAACAGTGAAACGCTTTCCAAGGTTAGCGATATGCTGACTGCAATATCCAGCAACATCGCTCAAGGATTTGATATATCTGATTCCGACATTGTGGAGGCGATGGATCAAGAGCTCCAAGAACTTCGGGAACAGTCTGATACAGACGCAGAAATGGTACAACTTGGCTTGGCCGTCGCCGTCATCAACCACGAGTTTGAAGCCGCGATTAAAGGCATACGCCGGTCTTTGCGGGAGCTTCGCCCATGGGCGAAGTCGAATGATGAGCTTTCCAACCTATACCAAGAAATTAGAAATAACTTTGACCACCTCGATGGTCATCTAAATCTGTTCACTCCTTTACAGAAAAGGCTTTATCGCAAGGCTATTGATATCAAAGGATCTGACATCAACCATTATCTGAGAACTTTATTTGAGGTTCGCATGAAAAGGCATAAAGTTGTGATGACAATAACAGATGAATTTCTTGTTTCTCAAGTAACGGCTTTTCCCTCTACGATTTATCCGGTGTTCGTCAACATTATAGACAACGCTATGTTTTGGTTGAAGGACACTAAGAGTAATAAAGGAATCAAACTGGATGCTGATGAAAAAGGATTTTTGATTTCAAATAACGGACCCGAGATAAACCGGCGAGATTACTCTGCAATATTTGAACAAGGGTTCACAAGAAAACCTGGCGGGAGAGGACTTGGCCTGTTCATTTCGAAGAAGGCTCTTCAGAAGGAAGGTATGGATATAGAGGTGCTCCCGAATAAGGAAAGCCGCGGAGTTACAATGAGAATCGGATGGCCTAAGCATGACACCGTTACCTGACAATGTAATAGAATATTCTAAAAAGGCAGCTGAATCATTCATTCAAACAGCGGTCTTTATAGACGACAGGATTTATAAGGGCGCAACCAAAACGTTGGCTCCAAAGGCACCAATCGAAGCTCCTAAGTCTCGAAAAAGGGCAATCAAGAGTGCCGAAAAAAATGATAAGCTGGAAACGAACCAGAAACAGGATCCAGTCGAAGAAGACCCGTCGCCAGATACCTATGACATCGTTCATTACTTTGCCAAAAAACAAATTGTTTGCTCACTTTATCAACCCAAGCAAGATGCGAGCGTAGCTCCGCAGTCTGATATTTTTCCGTTGTGCAAGGCCGCCGACATAGTAATTGTTGATTGGGACTTGTATGGAGACAAGGGCAAGAAAGCGCAGGAGCTGGTAGACGGCCTAATAAAACAGGCTGTCGAGGATGTCCCAGAGCAACTCCGCTTGATCCTCATTTATACCCAAGAACTAAATCTTCAGGCAGTTGCTAATGAAATTTACGAGACAGTCTACAAGAGCATCGGGGACGTTTTTCAACCGGTAGATGGCGACGAGGGATTAGTCTTTTACACCCAAAACAGTCGGGTTGTAGTGTTAGGTAAACCTGGAAGAGAAAGGCCTGAACCTTACGCACGGTTTACGGTGAATGAAAAAGATCTCGCTGATGTTGCAATTGGGGAGTTTGCGAAACTTGCATCAGGAATCTTGCACGCTGCGACACTTATGGGGCTCGCAGAAATTCGCAAGAACAGTCGTAAAATACTCTCCAAATTTAACAGCAACCTAGATCCGGCATTTCTTACCCATCTTGCTATGTGCTTACCACTGGAGGATGCTTCTTCACATGTGATTCCGTTGTTGGTTTCTGAGATTGAGTCTGTTCTAGAGGATGTCCTGCCAACCCCCTTACTGTCGACGAAGCTTATCGAAAACTGGGTCGACAGTGTTTGGAAGCCAGGCGATCACTTAGAAACTCTATTCGAAAAGAAGGGTGTTGATTATCGCAGCGTAGCTAAAATTTTGTGCACAAAGGGCTTTAAGGAGGCAATAAAGCAGGAAGACAAGGTGCCGAACATCAACGCTGAAAAAGACAAGACAAAGAAAATTCGTAAAGCCGCACAAATACTAATGCCGTCGGCAGAGTCGGATACCAATCAACGATTCTCGCACCTTATGGCGAGTCGCACTTTTTATGGAGGGAAAGCAAAGGCGCTTAAGCTGGGAAGCGTTGTCTATAATCGGGAACGCGACAGGTTCTTACTTTGTGTTCAGCCAATTTGCGACAGTGTTCGGCTGAGATATGAACGCATCTTTGTGTTTTTGCAGATGGAGAAAAGTAATGGCGGTTCAAGTGACGGAGCCTCCCACATCGTGATCAAGGCCGATGACACCGTTCAAGAGCTTGTGTATCAGGCGAAGTCCTACCGATGTTTTACCGCAAGTTTTAAGCCAGATATAGGCTCTGGCGAGGTTCTTGCTTATACCGACGAACAAGGTGATCTTGTTTTCGAAGACATTGTTGGCAGTAAGTATTACTGGGCTGATCAACTTCGAACTTCTCATGCACAGCGAGCAGTTGAACAGTTTGCCAGCGATCTTTCGCGCGTTGGATTAACGGAATCGGAATGGCTGCGGCGCCTGGAGCCGAAATGATTTGTTGGCGGAAAATTCTCAGAAATGGATTTCATCTGCTTCCGTATTGCTTCCGCGACCACATACAGGCTTCATTCCAAATTCATTATTTCTAATAACCGATTGATTTAATTAATAAATTTGGTGCACCCGGCGCGATTCGAACGCGCGACCTCTGCCTTCGGAGTGTTCACAGGTTTTGATTTTTAGTTCGTTATTCTATATTCTTCAGGCATTAAAGCAACTCCGCGCAACAGGTAAAAGTTGATCCTCCGCAGGCATTTTCCGCGCTGCAACAAAGGGCTGTAATGGGGGGACGCAGCCATTGGCGTGAAATTCTCTGCATTGCGGAAAATCGCCAGACCGGCCATCCGAGTTCAATCAAATTTCTCGCCTCGAAACCAATCACGCCGGTAGCGATGTGCCAGAACCAGCCATTGGGTGATTGTTGCGACCGGCTGCCCAGAGTTTACGACGTCAGAAAACAGCATGTCGCGGAGGCGATGACAGGGTTTGGCAGGAACTGTCGGGGATGGTCAAAATCCGCTTGTTCTGTTCTCGGTATTCCAGACTCCAACTATGAAAAATACACAAATCTGCGGAGAAGTAATTGACAAGTTGGCTTACAATTGCAATTAGTTCGGTAACTGGACGAATTAATTGGAGTTGTGGTGAGCGACGTTGCTAGAAAGTCCCGGCAGTATTCGATGTGCATGGTCATGGAGACCATCGTTCACTGTGGGCCGATTTCGCGGGCCAGTATCGCCAAGCAAACAGGTCTTTCCAAACAGACAATATCTGAAATCGCGGCATCCCTGGAAGAAAGTGGCTGGATTCGCCAGATTGGTCGAACCAGTGGTCATGTAGGACGCAGCGCTGTTACCTATGAAATCGTGCCGGATGCGGCGTGCATTGCGACGGTTGATTTAGGCGGGACGAAGGTAAGGGCCGCAATTGCGGACTTATCGTGCAACATATTGACCGAGGTTACAGAGCCGACAGATTCCCGTGGCGGCGTGCATGTTGTTCACCAGATTTCTCGCCTGTGCCGCTTTGCCGCCAAAAGGAACAATATACCTTTTGAGCGTGTAAAGCTCGCCGTTATCGGGGTTCCGGGGGTTCCCGATGCTGAAACCGGATGCATATTCATGGCACCCAATATTGCGGGTTTCGATCAAATAAATGTAGCGCACGATCTTACCCAGGAATTGGGTATTGATGTCATCTTTGAAAACGACGTCAATCTCGCGGTCATCGGCGAAAGCTGGATTGGAGCCGGGGCGGGTATCGATGATCTTGCCTATATCGCCCTGGGGACAGGGATCGGGGCCGGATTGATGGTTTCAGGGAAACTGGTTCGGGGCCACGCAGGTGCTGCAGGTGAACTCGGATTTTTGCCTTTCGGCGCTGATCCATTTGAACCTGATTCACTGCGCATTGGCGCTTTGGAACGTGTATCGGCAACAAATGGTATTCGAACGCGCTATTTCGAATTATCAGGGCAATCCGCAGAAGTGCCTGCCATATTTGAACGAGCCGGCGAGGGTGACGCGCAGGCTCAGCAAGTACTGGACGAGATCGCGTGTTACGTCGCGCGCGCTGTTGCAACAATTGCAGTGATCACCAATCCGGGGCGGATCATCATGGGCGGTTCGATCGGAGCTCGGCACGAGTTGGTTGATAACGTTCGTGCGCTTCTTCCATTGTGTTTAGCAAGGCCTGTAGAAATTGTTGTTTCAGATTTGGGTGCTAAATCTGCTCTTGTTGGTGGTGCTGCGATTGGGCTCAATCATCTTCATGCCATATTGTTTTCCGGTGGCGTACCCGGAGCCGAAATTTCATTGCCCCCTGCCAATGTCGTAAAAATGGTGGCGGGTTGATAGTGACCGAAAACGCGCGCCTTTATGAAAAAATATCGTCCGCAATTGACCGTGAATATGCGGTGGAATTGCTGCAGGGTGCGGTGGCGCGCGCCAGCGTTACAGGCAATGAAGTCAATTTCGTGGACTATCTTCATGAGTGTATGACAGCGCTGAAATTGTCTCCAAATACAGCAGATTTTCTACCGGGCAGGCCCAATATATGGGGAAAGCGTCAAGGTTCGAGCAACGGTCCAAACCTGCTGTTTGTCGGCCATACAGATACGGTGCATGTGCGTGGATGGGAAGAGCGCTGGGCTGGAACTGAGCGTGAAAATCCATTTGGTGGAACTGTTGTAGACGGCGAAATGTGGGGTCGTGGCACAGGTGATCTGAAAGCGGGCATCTGCGCTTCGCTTGCGGCGGTCGATTTACTGGACAAAGCCAATATTAACTTGAAAGGTGATCTATCCTTCGCTTTCATCGGAGATGAAGAAAGTGGCGAACCGGAAACGGGCGTCAGCGCGGGAATCAAGGACTACACAGCCCGCACACTCGCAGGCGAAATAGAAAAGCCGGACTTTGCGATTTATGTAGAACCAACCAGGCTTGCGGTTTACCCGGCCCAGATGGGCTTCTTCATTGCCGAAATTAAAATAACCGGAAAATCAGCCTATTTTGGCGTCCCCGAGCAAGGGATCGATGCGCTCAAAGCCTCACATAAAGCACTTTCAGCAATATGGAATCATTCTGAGGAAATCTCACAAAGAGCTTCTCATCCACTGGTCGGGCGCGCATTCGCGCTTGTCACAGAGATTGCGAGTGGTGGTTATATTGCCGTTCCCGGTGATTGTTTCCTGTCTCTTATCCGAAAACTGCTGCCCGGCGAAAACCTGGATGAAGCTGTTAAGGAATTGGAGGCGTCAGTTCTGGAAGGGCTGAAAGGCGAAAATGTCCAGACAGAGTTTACATATCCTGCGGGGCGAGATCATCAATATGGAGGCTCTCCAACAGAGATTGATGCGGACCTACCGGAGGTCTCCGCTTTAGCAAAAGCGTTGAGAGACGCGTCGCCGGGTCACGGCCCAAAACGAGGGCAAATTGAAGGGGCACCTTACTGGTCCGAAGCCCCTTTTCTGATCAATCAAATTGGTTGTCCCGCTGTCTATTGTGCACCGGGAGATATCACAAATTGTCACACGCTCGAAGAGCGGGTGAATGTTGATGAGTATGTAGCAGGCATCATCGCATTTGCATGTTTTATCGCCAGCTATTGCGGCACAACGAATGCGTAACGTGCCGCCAACTTCTAAAAGGGAGGACTGAAAATGAAGATAAGAAACCTATTGGCCGCAGTATCTGTGGCAACCTTATTACTTGGTTCCGCGGCTCATGCCCAAACAGTTGGGCCTAGCGGAGAATCAGCGACACCGTCATCAAGCGTTACGGTTGCAGTTGACAAAGTCGAGGTTTTGAAAGCTGGTGGCTATAAAGCAGCATTTGTTTGGCACGACCAGTCAGAATTCGTGAATGCCGTGACAGCTGGTGCGACCGCTGAGTTCCAACGATTGGGTATCGAAGTTGTTGCCATCACAAGTGCCGGGTTTGATGCTGCAAAACAACGTAGTGATATTGAAACCGCTCTGGTAAAAAAACCGGATATTATTTTGTCACTGCCGCTGGATGCCGTTGCGTCTGCTGTTGCGTTCAAAGAGGCCAAAGACGATGGTGTAAAACTGGTGTTTTTGTCCAATCTGCCGAAGGGCTATAAGCATCCCGCCGATTATGCGGCTATCGTAACAGATGATCTGTTTCAGATGGGAAAACAAGCCGCCGACGCATTGGCTGATGCCATGGGTGGCAAAGGCACTGTTGGTTGGGTCTTCCATGACGCTTCCTACTATGTGACCAATCAACGTGACAACGCATTCAAGACAACGATTGAGAAAGACTATCCGAATATCAAAATCGTTGCTGAACAAGGCATTTCTGACCCGGCCCGCGCTGAAGAAATTGCCAATGCAATGTTGTTGAAAAATCCAGACCTTGGCGGCATCTATGTCACATGGGCGGGCCCAGCTGAAGGCGTTCTCGCCGCATTGCGTGCAAATGGAAACAAGACAACCAAAATCGTCACGCTTGATTTGTCAGAGCCGATTGCTCTTGATATGGTAAAAGGCGGCAATGTTGCAGCGATTGTGGCTGATGAGGCTTTCGAGCTTGGTCGTGCCATGGCAGCAGCCGGTGCGCGTGCTTTGATTGGTGAAGAGACACCGCCATTTGTGGTTGCTCCAGCCGTAACCGTCAAAGCTTCCAATGTCGAAGAGGGCTGGCAACTCTCCCTGCGCAAGGATGCGCCGGACAGCGTGCAAGCCGCCAAATAACAAAATCAGTATCGGTCGCACCCGGCCAGTGGTCGGGTGCGACTGTTCAAATATCTTATTGGATCGCAATTCATGAACAAATTGACGTCACTTATTCAATGGTTCGATCCAAAACGTTACGTCGTCTATTTGGGATTTATTCTAATTTTCGCGTTTTTCGCGATCACTCTTGCTGATGACGGTTTTCTGACCACGCGAAATCTGTCAAACATCGTGCTGCAAACCGCGCCTGCTACCATCATGGCGGTTGGTTTTGTATTCGTGCTGTCCGCCGGTGAAATCGACCTGTCGTTTGGCTCCATTACTGCTGTATCGGCATTGTCAGCTGCGGTAATCATGCAGGAACATTCCATGCTCGCAGGAATTGCAGCGGGGTTGGGTGCAGGCCTGGCAATTGGCTGGTTCAATGGTGTGATGGTAGCCTATCTGCGTTTGCCATCCTTTCTCGTCACCCTTGCCACTCTTGGGCTTTTTGCAGGGATCGCGCGTTCGATGACGAATCTTCGCTCAATTCCAGTCGTCAATGACACTTTCACCGGAATTTTTGGATCAGGGTCATTGTTCGGTATTCCATCGCTTATTTTGTGGACCCTTGGTGCAGTCATTGTTGGGCATGTGATTTATCGTGAAAGTCGCTTTGGGGCTCATGTATTGGCCACCGGAGATAATGCTAACGCAGCGCAGGTCGCCGGTATCAAGGTTCCCCGAATTCGCCTAGCAGTGCTGATGGCCAGCGGCTTCTGCGCAGGGCTGGCGGGTCTTCTTTATGCTGGTCGGATTCAGGCTGCAAAATACACCCTTGGCGAAAGTGATCTGATGATCGTTATTGCCGCCGTGATTGTCGGCGGAACCGCCCTCAACGGGGGTAAGGGTTCTGTGGTTGGCGCCCTGGTCGGTTCCCTAATGATGGGCATGCTCAATAATGGTCTCATTCTCATGGGACTTCCCGTCTCTGACCAAATGATTGTTCGCGGACTTATTATCCTGATTGCAGTAGCGATTTCGCTGCGCGACAACACACGTTAGGAAATTTCATGTTTCTCGATGTTCTAAGACGTCGCAATCCACAATTTATCGAAGCCACAATCAAGCTGCATCAAGAAGGCAGAATTCCCTCAAATGCTTACGTGCTTGATCTGGACGTGGTAGAGCAGAATGCACGTGTGTTCAGTGCCGAAGCGGACAAACGCGGCATGAAAACCTTTGCCATGACCAAACAGGTTGGTCGCAATAGCGGTTTTTGCAAGGCCGTGATGCGAGGGGGTATTTCCCGATCAGTCGCAGTTGATATGAGCTGCGCCGTTGCTTGTGATCGAGCAGGGCTAAAAACCGGGCATCTGGGGCATCTTGTACAGGTACCAAAGCAAGAGGCTGCTATGGCGGCCAGTCATATCAAACCCGATTATTGGACTGTCTTTAGCGCTGAAAAAGCGCAAGAAGCAGCGATGGCCTCCAATCGCGCAGGACGAACGCAAAAGATTTTGGCGCGGATACAAACAGTAGGCGACATATTCTATCGCGGCCATGAAGGCGGGTTTCCGGCCGAAGACATCGTCCGTGTTGCCGATGAGATTGATGCACTCGATGGTGCCGAGTTCGCCGGAATCACCACATTTCCTGCACTGCTTTTCGACAATGACACGGGCAAAGTTAAGCCCACACCAAACCTGCACACACTTTCCCTTGCGTCCGATGCATTGGCCTCCACCGGTCGAAAAGATATTGAAATCAATGCTCCAGGAACCACATCTTCGCTAGTGTTGCAGGCATTGGCAGAGGCCGGTGCTACCCAATGCGAACCCGGGAACGGATTGCATGGGACAACGCCCCTTCATGCAATTGAGGATTTGGCAGAGCGCCCGGCTGTATTATACCTTTCCGAGGTATCGCATCAGCATGGGGACAGAGCCTATTGCTTTGGTGGTGGCCTTTATATTGATCCGGTGTTTCCCGACTATGACGTCAAGGCAATTGTATCGGCGGAACCCACAACAGCTGAAACCGCGCTCGCGAACGTGGAAATCCCGCCACCCTCCGCCATTGACTATTATGGCATGGTTGACACGACCGGACAGGTGAAACCGGTTGCCGGTGATAGTGTCATATTCGGCTTTCGCGGCCAGGCTTTTGTCACCCGCGCATTCACAGTGGGAATATCGGGGGTTTCCTTGGGCGATCCCAAAGTGGAAACCATTGAAAATTGCTTTGGTCAGATACAGACATGGCCGGAGTTGAGATGATGACAGGGTTATCTGCTCCAGACGAAAGCATCAACAACAACCATGAACCGGTATTGAAGCTGGAGAATATTCACAAAAGTTTTGGCGGTGTTGTAGCGGTTGAAGACTTTTCGCTTCAGTTGAAAGCGGGGGAAATTGTGGCTCTGGTTGGTGACAACGGTGCAGGAAAATCCACATTGATCAAAATCGTGTCCGGGGTTCATTCACCAACCGGCGGAACGATCTTACTGGATGGCGAAGCGGTTACCTTTGCCGATGCAAGCACGGCCCGGTCACAGGGCATTGAGGTTGTTTATCAGGATTTGGCACTTGCCGATCTACAGCCGGTCTACATGAACCTGTTTTTGGGGCGTGAACCCGTCTATGGACCATTGAGGCTTCTTGATCGAAAGAAGATGATGTCGGAAACGCAGGCCTTGGTGGAAGAACTCGATGTTCGCATACCTTCCGCCAAGGCCATCATCAAAGACCTTTCGGGAGGCCAAAGGCAGGGCGTTGCAATAGCACGTGCAACCCATTGGGCGACCAAATTGATCTTGCTGGATGAACCCACTGCGGCGCTGGGTGTTGCGGAGACCGCAAAAGTGGAAAAAATCATCGCTGGCCTTAAAGCCAGAAACATAGCGATACTGATCATCAGCCACAGCCTCGATCAGGTTTTTCGACTGTCCGATAGAATCTGCGTCCTGCGTCGCGGTGTTCAAATTGGCGTCAAAGACACGGCAGACACCAGCAAGAATGAAATCGTTTCCATGATCACCGGCGTGAATTAGCCGGGTCGTCACCGCTGTGGCGAACTGAAATTGACGGAACTCCAAATGTATGATGCCCACAAAACCCAAATGGCCCAAGAGATCGCCCAGATTCCCGAAGTGGTCTCCAGGCAATTGGCTATCGGAATGCCGCTTTATCGTGAAACTGGCAAGCGCTTGCAAATGCTCGAACCGACATTGTTTGTCACCAATGCACGCGGTTCTTCCGATCATGCAGCGATGTATTTTAAATATATCATGGAATTAAAAACGGGTATCCCGGTTGCATCAATGGGACCGTCCCTTGGTTCCATCTTCAACGCACCCTTGAAATTAAAAAACACGGTCTGTCTGACTGTTTCGTAATCCGGCGGAAGCCCGGACCTGCTCAAACTTCAGCAGACCTCGGCGTCCGGCGAAGCCTTCACCGTCGCTCTGTTGAACACGCTTGGATCGTCTATCGGCAATGAGGCAGATGTTGAACTCCCCATTCTGGCGGGCGAAGAACGCGCGGTCGCTGCCACCAAGTCATTTGTTGCAAGTCTTGTGGCACTCGCTGCCGTCTACGCCCATTTTAATGACGACCAACCGCTCCTGAGTGAGCTCTCGAAATTGCCAGGATTACTGGCCGAAGCACTTGATACCAACTGGGTAAAAATACAGGTGCCATTCGCCAATGCCTCTGCAATATTTACGATTGGTCGTGGACCGGGGCTGGCTCTTGCTGAAGAAAGTGCACTTAAAATCATGGAAACCTGTGGCATTCACGCCGAAGCGTTCAGCTCGGCAGAGGTCATGCATGGCCCAATGGCACTGTCGCGACAGGGATTGATGTCATTGGCATTTATTCCCGATGACGAAAGTCGACAAAGCGTTTTGGACACAACCGGCAAAATGCGGAACGCGGGCGCGCAAGTATATGAAATAGACGCATCAGCCAAACACACGTTTGCCCTGAAGACGGCAAAGTCGCCGCATCCCTTCCTGACACCAATTCTGCAGGCAGTTAGTTTCTACAAATTCATAGAAAAAATGTCCCTTACACTGGGTGAAAACCCCGATAGCCCTCCCAATTTAAGAAAAGTCACTGAAACCCTGTGACCACCAGAGCAATCGCTCCAAAAGCGGCACCCATTGGAGTTGTAAAAGTCGGCGTGTTTCACCATTCCAACCAAAATCCCAACGATCGCAAACGCAATTTCTCCGGATACGGCAATGAGCGTCCTGATCCCAGGTGGCCAAACAATGCAAAGCTTGCGGTTTCATTTGTCGTAAATTTTGAGGAGGGCGCGGAAGACTCCTTTGAAGACGGCCAGCCGGTCAACGACAAGCTTGGCGAGTTTGCATCCTTCCTTCCTGACGGTATGCGTGATCTGGCTATTGAACAGTTTCATGAATACGGGTTGAGGGCGGGAATTTGGCGGGTTCTCGATCTTTTTGATGAATATAATAGGAAAGTCACATTCTATCTTTGTGGCCGGGCGGTCGAAAGATCGCCTGAGATCGCTCGGGAAATTGTTGCCCGTGGTCATGAACCGGCTTCTCACGGCTATCGCTGGGTCTGCATTTGAGGATTATTGGTCGTCCGGCACGATTATGGGCCCTCAACCAGTTCCTGGAATATCTGAAATTACTGGGGGGTGACGTCTGGGTTGCCCGGCGCATTGATATCGCAAAACACTGGCTTGCTGTTCACCCACCAGAATCACAGTCCTGGTAATGCACTGAACTTTCAGCGCGATTTAAGTAACAAAACTCTCAAGCTGGAGGTTTTTGGCAGAAGAAAGAAAACAATGAAAGAAGTTCGAATAATCCTTACCGGCGGAACAATCGATAAAATTCATGACCTGAAAAAAGAGAGTCTTACGTTTTCAAAAGATCAGGCAAGTCAAATTCCGACGTTGCTGAACGAAGCGCGGTGTTACCATCCGACCTTAGAACAGCTGATGCTGAAAGACAGCCTTGAGTTTACCGACTCCGATCGTGATCGTATTGTTAATGCGATAAACGTGGCAAATGAATCAGCCATTGTTGTTACACATGGCACAGGTACAATGGATAAAAGTGCCCAATGGATCGCGGAGCGAATTCAAGACAAAACCGTAGTCTTGACTGGAGCAATGCGGCCCCATTCCCTGGCACGTTCAGATGGACCATTTAATCTGGGTGGCGCGATAATAGCGGCTCAGTTTCTGCCATCGGGTGTGTACGGGGTGATGAACGGTCGAATATTTTCTGTAGAAAAACTTAAAAAAAATACCCAAAAAAGCCGTTTCGATATCCCGGCCTAAAAAACGCAATTTTGAAACAGCTATTTGGTTAGAGCGGACATGAATTCATTCCACTTGCGTGTCAGGTAATTGTGCTCATCCATAAACGAATTCCATACGGTCACTTTGCTCATTCTGTCTAAATATGAGCCGCCTTCGCGTAATTCACCTTTCTGCACAATGACTATACCGCCATTGTTTTGAATATCTTCACTGGCCTGTTTGCCATTGTACCAGTAATCCCACTCAACCCGGCCCATCATGTGCTGTGCCTCGTAGAAATACGGGTCGTCGAAATCATCCAGAACCCCCCAGAGGTGGTCCGGGTGGCCGTGGGTGAAAATCACATGGGTAATATCTTCGGGGGCGATGCCAGCGGCGTCGAGGGCTGCGGCCAATTCGCCGGCGGTCTGCTGAAACGACGGGCCGGAACCGGTATCGAACAGGATCAGATTGTCGCCGTCCCGCAGCAGAGTGATGTTCAGCACCGAGCGGATCGGATCATCCGGCGAAATCCCGTGACGCGCCAGAATTGGCGTCAGCTGGTCTTTTGGCATCGGCCCAAAGACAAATTCGGGCGGAAGCACCAGATGACCGTCCGAAAAG
>NVWB01000115.1 GCA_002733575.1 Blastopirellula sp.
GGACATTATCCGAGATATTATCCAAGATTTGTTCTACAAAGATCAGCTGTCGTATCGTAAGCTTGAACAACGAATCGAGTCCGATGAACGTATGTCTGATGCTCAGCGAAAAAAAGCCCGCAATCGGCTGAGCTTTGCAAGTCGCTGGCTGTGCGATGACCGCTGCTACGAGTGGGCGGACGTGCTTCAGGAAGGTGTCTTGAATGTGTTTGATTTGCGGATGCAGACTTTGCCCCCGGATGAGGCACTCAAGCTCGTACTGATTGTCACCGACCTCGTTCGTAGGACTCGAAATGGAGTCAATAAATTGGTCGTCTTCGATGAAGCCCACGAATATGTTGACTCGAAGCACCTCGTCGCGGAACTCGAAAATGCGATCACTCAGGTGCGACACGATGGGCTTTCATTTGTCTTGGCATCCCAGTTTCCTGATCGGATACCTGAAACGATCTTTAAGTATCTCCTCACGCGATTCATCTTCAAACTACCCCATGGGAAGAGTGTCAATTACTTGCGACGTGCTGCCTCGAACTTGAGTGGCCTCTCCGCAGCCCAATTGAGCAACTTGGACCTTGAGAAGGGAGTTTGTCTTGTACAAACGGACGATGATTGCTCCGACCAATCCTTACGATCTCCTCAACTGCTTAGTGTGAGACCACGTTGCACACAGCATGGCGGTGCCATCGTTCGACAAACCGGGCCGGACTAAGATTGTGTATTTGAGGCAACTGCTTGGTTACACTCGCCGCTTGAGGGTGGTCCAAAGCAGAGTGATCTTTGGACTGAGTTGTCCTCGCCTAGCAGTTGCCTGTACTAGCTTAGCGACCTTCGGCGTGAACAACTTCCAATAGTTCAGTTAAAATCGTGACGCGATCCCCCAGATTTACAATGAATCAATCATCACAACCTTTGACAATTATGAGAGAATTAGTCGTGCATCGCAGTTCAAAATAGAGACCTTAAGATTGATTAGCAGCCTCGAATGTTTTAAGTTCTCCTAAATGGATAATTCCCACATCTTTAAGTGGTTTGATAATCACTTAAAATAACCACCGAAAGTCGCTGGGCCAGTACAACCGTTAGTAATGGATCGACCTAGCTTTATCTTTTTTCAATGCTATCTGATTTCCTACTTGATTCCGGTTTAATGCTACTCTAAAATGCTGTTTATGACCATTGCTTGGTGTTCCTGTTTAAGGGTGTGGCATCTTGTCCAAATGATTGGTTATGGACTGAAGAAATAATGAGGATGGGCTTCAAAATACAGATATAAAGTACGCCATTGAGTCATGGAAATCTTAAAGTGTTGTGTTTCCTTTAATTACGAAGGAAAAGGCCATACTCGAAGCTCAATCACTAAGAATCAGACTTCAGCGAAAACTAAACCAAGGGGTTTTCGCAGCTATCGGATTATGTTTATTACCAGGGTAACGCACCTTGGATCGTCCTTGATCAGAATCAAAACAAAGGGATTTCGTCTATGGCTATGGTTACTGTGCAGGTTTGGGATGCCACAGGTAATAAGCGACAGGAAGTTGAGCTTCCAGACGATGCTCCAGTAAATCGCATACTTGCGGTGCTCTTGGACAAGATGCAGCTTCCCCAAAATGCACCTGATGGGCAGCCACTCAGCTATAAGTTTTATCATAAGCGGTCAGGCAAGCAGCTTTTAGACGAACAATGCTTATCGGACGTCGATGTACAGAACGGGGATGTACTCCGGCTCAATCCTGAAATTACTGCCGGGGCTGCTCTTTAGATGAGGTGAGTTTCATGTCGTTGCAACCTAATAATTCCTCCTCATCCAATGAAAGCCGTGAATTAATAACTCACGGCAGTCAGGCAGTGGATTCAGGTTTTGAATTGCTTGGAGAGCCAGATACAACGCAATCCCACGAACATGACGAGGGAGTGTACTGGTATGCTGCCAGCGATTCGCCTGAACCGATTGGTCCCATCTCATCGATTGAAATGCGTGAACGGATTGCATCAGGGTCAATCAATTTAGAGGATTTCGTGTGGCGGGAGGGAATGTCTCAATGGACGCGAATGGCTGAGCACTTCGATACTCAACAATCAGAAGATACAGATTCTCAAACTCCCAAACCGCCACCTTTACCCGAGTCTTCAAGTTCTTTGAATCCACTCAAGTTTCTCGACTTCCTTGGAAACTGGAACCCTAGCGTATTTGCATTTCGTATTCTCGCAAGGAGTTTTTTAGCATTCGGTATACTGACAGTCATTCTCTCACTCTTGCTATTACCTTTTGGCATCTCGTGGTTTTCGGGAGGTTTACAGGTTCTACTTATTGCAAGCGTACTGGAACTCGCTGCGGTTGTTCGTGAGACGCTTCTGTCAAACAAGGCAACACCAACTCATCTATCCGACACAAATGAGGCAAACACTCTCTAATGACTAATTCACCACTACGCATTTCCCAAGACGAATTGGATACAGAGGACGACCGATTTCACCGATTCAGTCTCATTGGCTGGTGGGACCAAGATCGGCTTGCACACGCCAATGTTGTGGTCATTGGCGCTGGTGCTTTGGGTAATGAACTGATCAAGAACCTGGCTCTACTTGGCATCGGAAATATTTTTATTGCCGACTTGGATTCTGTGGAGAATTCCAACCTCTCTCGGTCGGTTCTCTATCGCGAGTCTGATAATGGAAAACCCAAAGCCGAAGTCGCAGCGGCTGCGGCCAAGTCGATCTATCCTCAAATCAATGTTCAAGCTTTCCACGGTGATGTGATTCATGATCTTGGTCTTGGTGTTTTTCACTGGGCCGATATCGTCGTCGGCGGACTCGATAACCGCGAAGCTCGCCTCGCAATTAATCGAAACTGTTGGAAGGTGAATCGCCCTTGGATCGATGGCGCCATCGAACAAATACAAGGTTGCGTCCGGTTCTTTGCTCCCGATGGCCCGTGCTATGAATGCACTATGTCAGAAAGAGATTGGAAGATACTTCAGGATAGACGGTCTTGCAACCTACTTACACAGAGTGAAATGGAAGGTGGCCGAACCCCAACTACGCCAACGATTAGCTCTATCATCGCCGGTGTTCAGTGCCAGGAGGCTGTAAAATATCTGCATGGGCTAGAGACTATGAAAGGTCGAGGGTGGGTATTTGAGGGAGTCAGTGGAGAATCTTATTCGATTGAGTACCAACGCAAAGAGGAGTGCTATAGTCACGATATTCTTGATGAAATCATCCCGCTTGACGCTAAAGCACGTAACATGACCGTTGTCGACTTGTTAAAAAAAGCGTGTGAGGTATTGGGGGAAGGAGCGGTCATTGAGTTTCCGCGTGAAATGATCGAAAAATTGGTATGCCCGAAATGTGGGAGCGAGGAAGATATGTTTTGTTCCGTATCGAAGGTTCATGCCTCCCGTGCGTTATGCCACTCTTGCAGTGATGTACGTAGAGAGGTGGTTACTTTCTATCGTATCAAAGGAAACGAGTCTTTTCTGGATCGCACACTTGCAGATATTGGAGTTCCTCCTTTTGACATTATTTTTGCAAGCAATGGAGACCGATTAGTCGGATTTGAGCTGTCGGGAGATGCAGATTCTGTATTGGGTAAGCTCATTGCACAAGATGGAGAAGTAGAATGGATGTGAGTAACGAAACAGAGCAACAGGGCTCATCGACTCTTGATATAGACTCCGCTGTCGTTGATCAATGGTGTCGAAGAGAGTTTCCAATCCACGGGCATGGGAGTCGAAACGTAGTCCAGGTGGTGGTCAAACGATCCGTCCTAGAGGCAATTCGGAAACACGGCCTCACTCGTACCGATGTTGAGGTATGCGGAGTGCTTGTTGGCAACTGCTACCAGGATGAGCGAGGCCCCTTTATTTATGTTGAGGCTATGATTCAGGGGAAGTACTCCGAGAACCAAGTTGCACAGGTGACATTTACTAGCGAAACCTGGAATCATATTCAAGATGAACTAGAAGAACATCATGCCGAGAAACGCATCCTAGGATGGTATCATACGCACCCAGGATTCGGCATTTTCTTGTCCGCAATGGACATGTTCATTCACGAAAACTTCTTCAATCAAAGCGAGCAACTAGCACTCGTGTATGATCCGATCAGTGGGGATGATGGTCTTTTTGTATGGCATGATAAAAAAGCCGAATTGCATCAGTATCTTGTGGAAGAAGATACTGCCGGGGCCTCTCGGGAAATGGATCGCATTTCTTCCATGCCTGCTCTCACTGCCGGGGCAGAAGGAGAGAGTGACAATACGTCGACGCGACTGCGACGTCTTGAACGCCGAAATGTATCACTTTGGTGTCTAATGTTTGCTACTCTTCTTTTTTCTATTGCATGGCCTTTTGCTTTCGATTGGTATGAGCTTTCGTCATTCATTCCGGCATCTTCCCCTAACACGCAAGATCCTGATATATTTGTCTCTCCCAGAATCGAGCATGAGCATCAAGAGAATGAGATTATTACTCCACTTGAAACACCTAATCCTCCTCTGGATTTCGATACGATTGAGAGTCCACCTGCAATAAATCTGAGGGAATCAGATTCCTCATCTTCAGATCAGAGAGATCGAGTTGAAGGCGAAACCAGGCCTGCTAGTGTTACTGATGATAGCGTGCCTGAATAAAACTTCTTAAAGGCTAGGGATTAGATGAATCCACATGATACGAAAATTACGATTCACAAGGACGAGCTCTCGAACGAACCAATTATTCGTGTTGAATTGTCTGATCTAAAACAAAGCCAACCTTCATCAGACCCTGAATCTCAAGCGACATTAAACAAAACGTATGGACGGCTTTCCTTCATTATGGTTGCTGGTTTTTTCGTACTATTGCTTGGGACATTGGCGTTACAGTGGAATTCAGGGGCGTCGAATCCAAGGTGGACAGAGCGTTTGGCCGAAAATTCAGGAAATTGCGTTGTACGAATCGAATCGAATGACAAGATGGGTACGGGATTTGTTGTGGCCACGCATGGCGACCAGCACCTTGTACTTACCAATCGACATGTCGTTGGGGAACTACCGCAAGTGCATGTCGTACTGCGTTCAGGTGTGTCAGTCACAGGAGATGTCGTCGGATATCCAAGTGACGAAGATGTGGATTTGGCAATTGTACGGATTAATGCCACAGGACTTCAACCGCTAGGACCAATCGCTTCCTTTTCCTCTGTACGTCCAGGCGTAGAAGTAGCGGCGATTGGGCATCCTCTGGGACTCGATTACACAATAACTGACGGGATTGTTTCCGCTAAACGAGAAGGATTGCTGTTGCAAACCAGCGCTGCTATTAGCCCAGGTAACAGTGGCGGACCACTTGTACGTCGTGATGGCGCGGTCGTTGGGGTAAATACGATGGTTGTTTTTCCAGAATTTGGCCAGTCGCTTGGATTTGCAATTCGAGCGGACTATTTGTTAGATCGCAATCGATGGCAATTTAATAGTGATGTCTCAGATTTACTCGAATGCATCGTAGAATAATTTATCTTTTGACACCTTGGAGATCAGAATGTCTGACAAAATTCGCATTTCACTTGACGATGTAAACTCATTGGAGGTCGATCAAAAACTCCAACAAAAGAACGCAGTGGAGCGAACCACAGAGCATTACCGTCAGCAAGTTTCTTCAAGTATGCCCTCGATGACTGGCAGTCGAGGCGGGGGGAGCCTTTGGTATAATTCACTTATCTATATGTCAGTATTCGGTTTGATCGGAGGGCTTCTTGCTTGGCCTGTCTGTGAAATTGCCCACCAATCAATGAATGGACAACTAGAGTCCTTAGATAGATTTGCCAACGAAGTAAACTTAATCGACTTAGATGTTAGCACAGGCGAGATTTCGCAAACAGAATATGAGTCACGACTTGAACGCCTCAAGCTCAAATACGAAGACAATGAATATGTTGCACTTTTTTTCGACGAGTCACTAAACGATTTTGAGAAGAAGTCACAATTATCTCAACTTTTGGAAGGTGATAAAACTTCAAGCTTCCTTAGTACGTTAATTTTTACTTCCGTAGCTGGCATGAGTATTGCTGGATTCCTTTCAATCGCAGACGCGGTAGTTAGTAAAAATGTTCGACAAGTAATTATCAATGGTTCGGTTGGCCTCTGTCTTGGCATGATTGGAGGGATCGTCGTAGGGTTATTTATCGACACTCTCTATCAAGCATTGGGAGGAGGTGCAGAGGGTGGAATGCAACTTTTTGCTCGTTCAATCGGATGGGCAATTCTTGGATTCTTTTTGGCGATTGCTCCTGGCGTTGTCATGAGAAGTCCCAAGAAATTATTGATTGGCCTCGCTGGAGGATTTCTCGGTGGACTTATTGGTGGCGGTCTCTTTGATGTCGTTGGAAGTGTTAGCGGAGCGGCATGGCTGAGTCGTTTAGTCGGGCTTGCTGCCATCGGCCTAATCGCGGGCCTTGGGACAGGACTAATCGAGAATGTGGCGAAAACTGGTTGGATGAAGGTTGTTGGAGGAATGATTGCTGGTAAGCAGTTCATACTCTACAAGAATCCTACGATGATTGGCAGTTCGCCCCAGTGCGAGATATACTTGTTTAAGGATGTTCAAGTTGCCCCGCAACATGCGGCTATTCGACAGGTGCCCTTAGGCTACGAAATTCAAGATCTCGGAACTCAGAGCGGAACAATTGTGAATGGCGCACCCATTAATAAGGTCCTTCTTAAAAATAACGACCAAATTCAGATCGGTGGCACGGCATTTTCATTCCAGGAAAAAAATAAATTAAATTAGTTGTCAAGTCCCTCTACCGTTTTTAAATTTACAACAACGACAGTGATAAGTCAGAGAGAATTAAGATTGAGTAATCAGGTCCGATTTCGATGCAGGTGTGGAGCGAAACTAAAAGCACCAGTTTCTGCAGTTGGCCGGCTAGGCACCTGTCAGAAATGCGGGAGTCGCTCGACAATCCCTGATTTGAACAAGATGGGTCAAAGTCAATCGGACACAAAAAAGAGTAGTAATGGCAACTCGCTTGATGCACTTGCGCTAGATTGCTTGAGCGGATCAAAGCCCGGTTCTTCATCAATTAACCAGCTGTCGACTTCACAATCTCAAGAGCAAAAAGGTGAACAACATGAAGGTCTTGGAGCCCTTGTCGAACCTCCTAAAATCCCGCCAACTCTTGAGCAATCGGTCGAACAGTCATGTAGTATTTGTCAAACTTCGATTCAGCCAACAGATCATGTTACAAGTTGTGGTGAGTGCGATTTGCCATTCCATGTGGAATGCTGGGAGGAAAATCTCGGTTGCTCCGCCTACGGTTGTTCTAATGTCAATACACTGAGAACTGGTCCTGATATTCAAATCAGTAGTCCTCCCCCCTTATCGTCCAATATGTTTACAAACGAAGTTGTTCCACTGCCTGAAGATGGCATTCCTTGGGAGTATGTTCTCTTGGCGGGCTCTGCATTGGGAATGATCTTAGGATTGCTGTGCTTTGGAATCATGTCGGTAGTTTCCTTGGTCGCCACGATCTCTTATTTCGTGATGAGTGGTAAGGATAAGCCCAGTCCTATACTCGTGTCATGTATCATAATGTCGCTTATTGGGTTTTGTTTTGGGCTAACTTGTTCTATCTTTTTTAGGCTATAGATTAAAATACAATGATTAAGTTTACCTGTAACAATTGCGGCAAGAGATTTACAATGGCAAAAGAGTTTGCCGGTCGCAAGGGCAAATGCAAACAGTGCAAAGCAACCCTGACTGTACCTGATTTGCAAAAAGAATCTGTTGATGAAATTGTGGTTAAGATTCCACCGCTTCAACAGCAATCCTATGAACTCAAACCAGTTTCTTCTTCCTCACCACCCTCTGCTCCAAAGAGAGCCCGTTCATCCGTCCGAACCCGACGCCTCAAAGCGGATGCTTCACAAGTTCATGCTGCGTTTAATGAGTCCGTGTTAATAGATGCACGGGGTGTGCAAGGCTCTCCACCTGAAACCTATCATGTTCAGTACAGGGTCAAAGGTCTCATAAGAGGTCCCAATGGTCAGCCGCAATTACGCGAGCAGCACGTCGTCGAAATACAGTTAACGCGAGACTATCCAAGACAGAGCCCGAAGTGCAAAATGCTAACCCCAATTTTTCACCCAAATATCGAACCAGCAATGATCTGCGTAGGCGATCACTGGACTGCCGGTGAACGGCTGGTTGATCTGATTGTACGGATCGGCGAAATGATTACCTATCAAGCCTACAACATAAAAAGCCCGCTAGATGGAGAAGCAGCTATGTGGACGGATCTAAACAGAGCTCACCTCCCAATTGATAACTGCAACTTGCACCCAGCTGATTAGGAATCAGATCTGAGAAATGATTTGGGGTTTTTCTTTGGATGTCATGGGCAAGGTCTTACTTTACACATTTCTGGCCATTAATAATGCCGTTCGGTGAATTGGACCAGCGACCTTCGGCGTGAACATCCTTCCACTAGTTCAGTTGCAAGCACGTCGTGATTGACCAGAAATTCATTGAATTAATCAAGCTGATCTTTGACAATCAAGAGTGAATTCACGTTCCCAATTAAGTACACGCATACCGGTAGCGTTAACACTAAAGACATGATCGTTACGCCGCCAGTCGAGTTTGAATTATCGGTAGATGGCGACGTCCTGAAAGGCAGACGGTTTTCAACACAATCGGATCTCTAGGATATCCCTGAACTTCTACTTGTGGGTTTGCATATGGGGAATCGATTGACGGGAGTTTGTCGTTTGCAGTAGTGAATCGCCATTCGCATAACGCAGCCAAGCTCTGATCGTATCATCCGAGATATGGAAGTGCCGAGCGGTCTCCGCCTGATTCCAACCTCTCATGGCCCATAATTCCAAAAAAACCATGCGTTCAATGGGAGGATACTGGGGCCGTCGTTGTGTATGGACACGTTTCATCCTGGCCCCGAGGATCCTTAGTTCTTCTCGCAGTAAGGCGACTTCGGTTTCCAAACGTTGGATATGGGCAGTGGAATTTAGACCTTGATTTAATAGATACTTGCGACCAGCCAACATGCTCATTCGTACAAGACCAAAGACATTGAGTAGGGAATGGCGAGCTGATTGAGACCAATTCTTCGGCAGTGGTATTGATTCTTCAGTAAGTTCGTCGTGCATGGAAGTTCAAATAAACATGTATTATAATTGACCGACAGGCTCGAATCTATTGGGTTCTTTATGATGGTTAATTTTCACATCTTTGAGCTATTTGATAATCGCTTAACATAATCACCGAAGGTCGCTGGGCTAGTACACCAATGCGTGAAGTACACCTGGATATTGTGCGGGGGTAGACGACCGCTAAATCTGTTCACCTAAAAAACGGGCTATCTGTCATACCATCTCATGGTTCGGTAGCTTTGAATTGCTTCGCTGAAAGCTCAGAAAGCTGACTGCTGTCTTTTCGCTTTCACGCTACTGAATGCAACGGAAGTAGTTCTGCGGCCTTGACTCTGATTTCTACCGGAATCTCCCGCAGCTTGTCGGTCTCGATGTTGTAAGCTTCCCGTTTGTCTGATTCCTCTAGGTCTGTGTAGAGTTCAGCCCAGCATTCTCTCTCTTCGCGAATTTGATAGAGATGTTGCATTGCTTTATAAAGCGTTGTGCGGAACGACTCCCACTCCTCGGTTTGCCCTTTCTCTGGTGAACTGACGAGAAAATAAATATGCTGATCATCACCTGAGATTAGTCGATCAATAAACTCTTTGCCTTTGCCGTCAAATGGGTTATCGATGGATTCAAGGAGGAATCGGATCGCGTTTTTCGGGCCTTTAACATCATGGCCTCCACTCCTGTGCTCCTCAAGCAAGTCTAAGGCAGGCTGAAGGTCTCCATTGTGGGAAAGCGCCATGCCGAGTTCATTCACAACCCAGCGAAGTATGTTGACCGCTTCGTGATAATGATGCCCATCGTCCTTTCCTGTGTTCTTTTCGGTATCACATGATTTGAGATTGTCTACTGCTTTCTGAAGTTCATCTGCTATTTCCGAGTAGTTCATGCCCATTGTATTCACTTTCAATAGAGTGGTGAAAAGTAACCCGCAAACAATCACATTCGACTGCTTACCAATTTTACTCAAGGGCCATAGGGTAGGCAAATTCAAGGGAACTATACGGATGCTCTGTACTAACCCAGCGATATTCCGGTTGACCAAATTGTCGATATTCACGCGTTTGATTTACTGCTCAAACCAGAAAGCTAATAAACAGATTAATCACCGCCTTGAATGATATAGTCGATCGCACTCATAAGTAACGCAACACTATTTCAACTCAAACTGGATACCCTGGGCCAATGGTAGACCAGATGAGTAGTTGACCGTGTTGGTGGCACGACGCATGTAAGCCTTCCAAGAATCTGATCCAGATTCACGTCCGCCACCGGTATCTTTCTCACCTCCAAAAGCACCGCCAATCTCAGCACCACTTGGACCGACATTTACATTCGCAATACCGCAGTCGCTACCTGACGCCGAACAGAATCGCTCGGCTTCGCAAACATCGCTTGTGAAAATCGCTGATGCTAAACCCTGAGAAACATCATTGTGAATGGAAAGAGCTTCGTCAAACAATTGATAACGCATTAGATATAAAATTGGTGCAAATGTTTCTTCCTGTATTATCGGCGCATCACGTGATATCTCAACGATCGCCGGTCGGACATAAACTCCGCCTTCAGGAACCCCTTCTGTGATCCGCTCACCCCCGTGTACTTTACCTCCCTGCGCAGAGGCGACTACCAATGCCTTGTCCATTGCATCAGCCGCAGCTTTGTCAATAAGCGGCCCAACCAGTACGCCATCATCCTGCGGATCACCAATGGACAGTCGTTCGTACATTAACAGAATACGAGCCAACAATTTGTCAGCGAGACTATCATGTACAATGAGCCTTCTTAAAGTTGTACACCGTTGACCGCAAGTGCCTACCGCTGAAAAAACGATACCCCGTAGTGCAAGTTCTAAATCTGCCGAAGGTGTAACAATGGCTGCATTGTTTCCTCCAAGTTCCAACAGCGAACGTCCTAATCTCGCCGCAACGGTCTTGGCGACTTCACGCCCCATTCGCACTGATCCAGTTGCAGAGACCAGCGAGAGATCGCGATTCGCGGCCAATGCTTGACCTACATCTGCTCCACCAATAATCACATTGCTTACGCCAGCTGGTATGTTCATTTCTTTTGCGATTCCATTCACAATTGACTGACATGCGATTGCAGAGAGCGGAGTTTTCTCTGATGGCTTCCACACCACAGTGTCTCCGCAGACCAATGCAAGCATCGTGTTCCAAGCCCAAACAGCGACTGGAAAATTGAACGCCGAAATCACACAAACCGGTCCTAGCGGATGCCACTGTTCCGTCAGCCGATGCTCGGGGCGTTCACTGGCGATGGTTAGCCCATATAGTTGTCGACTCTGTCCGACTGCAAAATCACACACATCGATCATCTCTTGCACTTCGCCGAGAGACTCTTGGCGAATCTTCCCGCATTCGAGCGTTATCAAATCAGCCAGGCTTTCCTTATGCTCACGTAACGCATTACCGATCCGTCGCACAAATTCGCCGCGCTTAGGCGCAGGCACCAGCCGCCATTGCATAAAAGCAGATTTTGCAGCTGCAACTACATCTATTACATCAGTCATTTGTGCTATGGGAAACTCGGCGAGTAGATCAGCATCAATTGGTGATAGGACAGAGAGTAATTTGCCTTTTGCTGGTCGCCAATTACCAGCAGCACAAACCGCAGTTATATCTGAAGATAGACCCAATCTATCTCGAATATCGTCAAATACTCTATGCATGATCACTGCCTCCATTGAATTCAAATCGGCTTGTTACTGTCTGTTCATAAAACTGTCCAAAACGGTTTGTGATAAAGTCATCGAACTCGATCTGCTCCTGTCGAACAAATCCTTGTGCTCTGATTTTTCCTGTCATACATAAGTCAACAAGGGCACATAATCCAGCGGCAGTCGTGATCTGAATCGCACTCCAATGCTCTTTGTCGATGAGGTGCCCATAGATCTTGCGGGCGTCGCTTATTTGTACTAATTTTCCGTTCTTATGCCCGGTGACTGTACAGAAAGTAACGACGACATCTTGATAGGTAATGGGCAAGGCATACTCCAGAATATCCTTAAGTATTTCGCGTCGCTCAGATAATCGCAAATCGTTGATCAACAAGGAAGCCAGTTCGTGATGCCCGACATAGCGAACTGTTTTGTAGTTTAGTTCTCGAACGCGACCCTCAAAGGTTTCGCAGAGTGATCCCAGCCCGCCAGACGTGTTAAATGCTTCGTAACGTACACCATCGAGCGAAAAGTATTCTAGCCCTTCAAGCGGCAATACCTCAATTCGCTTCCCGTTGTGGACAGCTTCGCACAGATTACAGTACTCATTAATTAACCCGTCCGTTGACCATGTGAGATTGTACTTGAATGCATTGCTGGGAAACTGCGGTAGAGCGCCGACGCGCATGTGGACTGTTTCAAGATCATC
>NVWB01000001.1 GCA_002733575.1 Blastopirellula sp.
TGAGCACCCAAGTGAGCCAAGCCTCGGGATCGACGCCGTTCATCTTTGCGGTCTCGATGAGGGTGTAGGCGACAGCTGCGGCTTTGCCACCGCCGACTGAACCCATGAAGAGATAATTTTTGCGGCCGAGTGCTATGGGCCGGATTGACCGCTCACAGATGTTGTTGTCGAGCTCCAACATTCCGTTGCTGAGATAGGCACGCGCTTTTGGCATCCGACCTAAGGCGTAGCGGATTGCCTGAGCCAGCGGCGTCTTTCCGGAGATTTTGGGTAACTGGAGTTGCAGCCAGTCTTCCAAATCATCAAAGACGGGCTTGGCCTTGGTCTGCCGCAGGATCGCACGTTCTTGAGGTGATTGCCCCCGTGCTTCCTTCTCGACGCGGTAGAGGTCTGCGATCCGCTCGATCACTTCCTTGGCGATGGCGGAGCCTTGGGTCTCATAGACCTCGACGAACTTGCGGCGCACATGCACCATGCAGGCCTGTTCGGCGGCTTTGTCTTCCCCGAACAAACCATTAAAGCCAGCATAACCATCGGCATGCACGGTGCCTTTGTATCCGGATAAATGATTGACGGGATGCTCGCCTTTGCGATCCACGCTGAACTGATACCATGCGCAGGGCGGGACTTGGCCACACCACGGGCGTTCATCGCGTACATAGCTCCAGAGCCGCGCGGTTTTGGCCTTCTTTGTCTTTGTTTTGGTTTGCAGCTTTACCGGCGTATCGTCAGCAAAAAGCGCAGGTCCTGCCCGCACCAGTTTGCCTATATGATCGGACAAGGGTTCAAGCAGCGCCGTGGAGCGGCCCACCCAGTCGGTCAGCGTGGAGCGGTGAAGATCAACCTTCTCACGCGCGTAAATATCCGATTGCCGGGCAAGTGGCAGATGGTCGCAATATTTGCTGGTCAGCACATGGGCGAGCAGACCGGGCCCGGGACGACCCCGCTCTATAGGTCGCGAGGGCAGTGGCGCTTGCGAGAATGCCTCACAGCAAGTGCAAGCCATGCGCGGGCGTATAATCCGACGCACCACGAAGCGCCCCGGAATATATTCCAGCTCTTCGGTGACATCTTCACCAAGCTGGCGCAGATTGCCGCCACAGTCCGAACACGCATCACCTGGGGGCAGGACCTCGTCCACCCGGTCCAGATGATCCGGCAGCGGATTGCGGCTGTGTTTGCGCTTGGCGGGTTGGTCAGCCTCGGCGTCATCGTCGTGCGCCGGGTCAAGCTGCTTTTGTGCCTCAGCTGCCGCTTCGATCTCTGCATCTTCCGACAAATCGAAGGCCAGTTGATCGAGGCTCTCGGATTTGGAGCCGAAGCGGGCTTTTTGATGCGCAGCCAGTTGTCCTTTGAGCTTCTCAATCAGATAGGCCTGTGACTGCACTTCTGCCATCAGAAGTTTGATTGCTGTTATCGTTCCGGTCATCTTTGCGGCGGCGCTCGGATATTTCATGTTCTACGGGCGGTTAAATGATGTCTATCTTGGTGTCATTACGCTGACCGCAACTCTGATCCTGTTTAAACTTGCCAACAGTACGGCCGGTGACATCTATACCATTGGTAAGGCCCGTCTGGGCGGGTTCAACGGTATGCCCGGAACACCACTGCTTGCCAATCCATTTGGCAATGGCGAACCTTTGTCCCCGTACGCGCTTTATAGCCTCGCAGTTATTTTGTTGTTGTTGAGCTATCTGGCATGCAAATGGCTTTTGGCCACGCGCTTTGGTCGGGTGATGGTAGCGTCCGGGAAAACGAGATTCGGGCGGAGCTGCTGGGCTATGACACGCGGCCCTATAAGCTTATCTTCTTTTGCTTTGGCGCCGGGATCGCCGGGATTTCGGGCATGCTCTTTGCCAATGCTGTCTTCGTCAGCCCGACAATGTTCAGCCTGAACTACACCGCCCAGATTTTGATTTGGGTTATCGTGGGAGGCCTCGGTAGCCTTATGGGTCCGATCATTGGCTGCATCATTTTGCAGGTGATAACAGCTTATCTCGGGAAAACTGGTCTGATCGACCCCAACGCCGCTCTGGGCCTGATTCTCATTCTGTTTGTGCTGCTTATGCCTCGTGGGCTGCTACCCCCGCTGGCCGATGTAGTGGACCGGATTCTTTTACGTAAAACCAAGGCCCCAAAATCTCTGGGCACGACAGTACAGGGGGCTGACAATGAATGATCAACCGCTATTGCAAACCCGAAATCTCTCAATGCACTTTGGCGGCGTTCGGGCTCTTGATCAGGTGGATTTCTCGCTCTCGCGGGGCGAACTGCGCTGTCTGATTGGATCCAACGGGGCCGGAAAAAGCACATTTTTCAAATGCCTTACCGGACAGCTGACCCCAACCCATGGAGAAGTGCTGTTGAACGGGGCAGAGGTGGGCGGGTTGTCCAGCGCTGCGATCGCCAGCCGTGGCGTCGGGATCAAAACACAGGTGCCGAACCTATTCGATGGTTTGACCGTGTTTGAAAATCTCTGGGTATCGGTCCGCTCTGTTCAGGACAATAAATCCCGAGATCAGATTGTCGAAGAGACGATGGAGCGCATCGGCATCACTCATCTTTCTAAGCTTGTTGCAGGAGAGATTGAACATGGGCAGCGTCAGTTCGTGGAGCTTGCCATGGTTGTAGCCGAGAGTCCCGAGCTCATCCTTTTCGACGAGCCCGCGGCCGGACTTTCTGCGGAAGAAACCAGAAGACTCGCCGACATCATTCATGAACTCAATCGAGAGCACGCGCTCATTGTTGTCGAGCATGACATGCAGTTCATCCGCATGATCGGCAAACAAGTGACGGTTTTTCACCAGGGGCAAATCCTGGCGGAAGACGAAACCGATGCAATTCTCAATAATCAGCAGGTGCGAAATGTCTATCTTGGTAAATCAGCCGTCTGAGATCCTGAATGCTTCGGGCTTGTCAAGCGGGTACGGCAACATCCCTATTCTTTCCGACGTCTCTCTAACCGTGGCGGATGGCGAATTTGTGGGGATCCTCGGCCACAATGGCATGGGGAAAACCACGTTGCTGCGGACGCTAATGGGGCACATCGAGGCAACAGCCGGCAGTGTCCGGTTCAAAGGTGAAGACATCACTTCAACTGCGCCGGAGGCTCGTGCAAAACTAGGTCTCGGTTATGTTCCACAAGGGCGCCAAATCTTTCCCAACTTGTCGGTGTGGGAGAACCTGAAATTTGCAGCCTTGTCCTCGGGCGACAGGGACGACCGCAAGTTGGAGGAAATTCTTGAATTTTTCCCCCGGCTGAAAGACCTGCTGACACGACAAGGGGGCGTATTGAGCGGTGGTGAGCAACAGTTGCTGGCGCTGGCGCGCTGTCTGGCAACTGATCCCAACCTCATTCTTCTTGATGAACCCACGGAAGGCATCCAGCCGTCGATCATTGAAGAAATCGCAGAAACTCTGGGCGACATCCGTCGCACGCGGGGGGTCGCCTTTGTTCTGGTGGAACAAAATCTAGAGTTTATCGGACAGCTCTCGGAGCGCATTCTGATCATGCAGAAGGGGCGCATCATCCGCGAATTGACATCTCATGATCTCACAAAAATCGACCTGGCGCACGAATTCTCGGGCTTAGAATAACACAAAAAGGGGACTGGAAATGCGTACTATTACCGCAATAATAAGAGCCAAGACCGGTTACGAGGAGACCCTCAAACAGGCACTTCTGGAGGTGGCAGAAAACGTCAGGAAAAATGAACCGGAAACCATAGATTTCTATATTTCCCAAGACGTTACTGACAGCCGAATGTTCACCACATACGAGCGATTTGTCGACCAAACGGCCATGGATAACCACAACAATTCCGACACCGTTGCACGGTTCTTTGGTATTGCTCAGCCCATTTTGGATGGCGAAGTGACGCTGGTTACCAGCGACGAAGTTTCGGCCAAAACCTGAGCGATGTGTCCTGGTGATCGGAAATGGCAAACTAAAAGCGGAGAGCAAAATGAAAGACGCCCGAAAATTTTACATTGATGGCAAGTGGGTTGACTCGATTGACGGGACAGACCGCGCGGTCATCAACCCTTCTACGGAAGAGGAGTATGCAACAATTTCTCTGGGTGGGTCGCAAGATCTTAACACTGCTATCGCAGCTGCCAAGGCGTCGTTCGCCGTCTGGAGCCAGACATCGAAAAAGGACCGGCTCGATCTGCTGAAGACTATCCTCGACATTTACATCCGGCGCGGCAGCGAGATGGGCGAAGCAATGAGCCTTGAAATGGGCGCGCCAATTGATCTGGCAAATGGTTTGCAAACTGCGATTGGCCAAGTCCACATCGAAGCGTTTATCAAAACCCTGGAAAACTTTGAGTTTGAACGCCCCCTCAGTGAAGGCGCCAAGAACGATCGAATTTTCTATGAACCCATTGGGGTCTGCGGCCTGATCACGCCCTGGAACTGGCCCATGAACCAGGTGACGCTCAAAGTGATTCCCGCGCTTGCGGCTGGATGCACAATGATTCTGAAGCCTTCAGAAGAGTCACCAATGTCATCGCTTCTGTTCGCCGAGTACTTGGACGAAGCAGGCGTTCCGGCAGGAGTCTTCAATCTGATCAATGGTGATGGGGCAGGGGTCGGAAGTCAGCTCACCTCGCATCCGGATGTCGATTTCGTTTCCTTCACAGGCTCAACCCGCGCTGGCCAAGCGATCACCAAATCCGCAGCCGACACCGTCAAACGGGTGGCATTGGAATTGGGCGGCAAGGGGGCCAACATCATTTTTGACGATGCAGACGCAGAGGCCGTCACCCGAGGTGCGCTGCACTGCTTCGAGAACACCGGTCAATCATGTAACGCACCCACACGCATGTTGGTGCAACGTTCGCGTTATGAAAGTGCGGTGGAAGAAGCCAGTCTGGCCGCAAAGTCCCTGAAAGTAGATCATGCCTCGAAATCTGGCAACCATATGGGCCCGGCTGTGAACGAGGCGCAGTTCCTGAAAATCAACAGCATGATAGACGTGGGTATCAAAGAAGGCGCGCGACTCGTTGCTGGCGGCACTGGAAAGCCTGCTGGACTGAACAGGGGGTTCTTCGTCAAACCAACAGTTTTTGCGGACTGTAACAATGAAATGGCCGTCATGAATCAGGAGATTTTTGGCCCGGTTCTATCCATGATGCCGTTTGACACGGAAGAAGAAGCCATCAAAATAGCCAATGACACACCTTACGGTCTGGCTAATTATGTACAGACCCAGGATCCGGCAAAAGCCAATCGCGTTGCTCGCCAGCTTCGGTCGGGCATGGTCGAGATGAACGGGAACTTCCGCACCGCGGCTGAAGGCAGCCCGTTCGGTGGTTACAAACAGTCGGGCAATGGCCGTGAAGGCGGTATCTGGGGGCTCGAAGACTTTCTGGAAGTTAAGGGAGTAGGTGGTTGGAATCTAGACTGTTAACTACCAGACCCTTTCGCGGGAAAACTCATCGCCGGATTCTTGCGAGACCGGCGATTGTTGGTTTGGTAAAGGAACAGGACACTTAAAGAATTCTGGAAAGGATATATCCCAAGAAAGACACGGCTGCCGGCGTTTTCCGGAGGTTGCGTGCTTTGAAGATTGCTACCTCAAAAGGCGGCGGGCCTGGAATGAGTGCAACAGTGGACACATTTTTTGAGGCCATGTCGTCCATATTATGAGACAAATCTGACAGAATCCCAAAGCCGACATCGGCCTGAACGAGGCGTCGAATGACCTCCATTTCGTGGATTTTCCCTATTTTCGCACCACGTTGACCGAGAGCACTAATATAGTTCCGAAATTCCTCTAACTGATAATCACAGAATGCATGCGGTGATTATCGGGGCAACGCCTGAAGGTAAAAAGGAGCTGCTCGGCTTCCGGTTTGGTCTGCGCGAAAGTGCGCAGAGTTGGCGCGAGCTGTTGGTGGGTCTCCGGGGTCGCGGTTTGTCCGTCGCCCCAGAGATTGCCGTCGGCGACAGTGCCATGGGCTTCTGGAACGCTCTGGACGAGATATTCCCCAGCACCAAACATCAACGCTGCTGGGTCCATAAAGTTAAGAACGGGCTGAACCAATTTCCCAAGCCCATGACGGCGGTGGTGAAATCCGATCTGAACGACATCCAGCACGCCGAAACACGGGCCGAAGCCTTGGTGGCAATCAATCTGTTCAAAGAAAAATACGGTGTGAAATTTGAGAAGGCTGTGGCCTGTCTGACTCTGCTGCGGAGGCTGGCAATTGATCGGCCAAATCAGGTCTGGTGTCTGGAAACAGATCGACTGCTTCTCCTCGTCTGTCCAAAACCGCTTGGTTCGACGTGCCATCCAATGCCCCATAGTGTCCATTATTCATGGTGGACACTATCGAACACTCTCTACTCACGGCAGAGCAGTGACACCGGACGCTTTCGAAATATGGGCACCGGTTTACCTGTGCCATCTTCTTATTTCATGCAAACAAACCGGTGTAGGTATCTCTCAGCACGTTTTTCAGGATCTTGCCCATGGCGTTCCGGGGAAGTTCATCCAGGATGATAACTCTTTTAGGCTGTTTAAATTTTGCTAGGTCAGTCGCTATCGCATTGCGGATGGTATCCGGTGTCAGTTCGGTGCCGGGTTCAGGCACCACCACTGCCACCACGCCTTCACCGAAATCCGGATGCGGCACACCGATTACGGCGCTTTCATTGACCCCGGGAAGGTCATTGATCAGGATTTCGACCTCTTTGGGGTAAACGTTGTACCCACCGGTTATGATTAGGTCCTTGCCGCGTCCAACGATGTGCACATAGCCATCGTTATCAATCTTGCCCAGATCGCCTGTGATAAAGAAACCGTTCTCGCGCAGTTCTTCCGCCGTCTTTTCAGGCATCCGCCAATAACCCGCAAAGACATTGGGTCCGCGCACTTCCAGCACCCCAACCTCACCATGCGGGAGTGTTTCGCCGCTGGCCGGATCGGCCACGATGATCTCAATACCTGGCAGCGGGAGCCCGACGGTTCCGGCGCGGCGGTCGCCGTCATAGGGGTTCGATGTGTTCATATTGGTTTCAGTCATGCCGTAGCGCTCCAAAAGCGCGTGATTTGTCAACTCGCGCCAGCGGTCATGTGTTTCTACCAAGAGTGGTGCCGAGCCTGAAACGAACAGGCGCATGCCTTTCGATGCCTCTGCCAACCCTTCCATTTCAAGCAGGCGAACATAGAACGTCGGTACGCCCATCAGGACCGTGGCTTCTTTCATGTAGCCCAATATAGCGTCGGCATCGAACCTGGCCATGAAGATGCAGGACGAACCGGCCATCAAGGTGATATTGGTGGCGACAAAAAGCCCATGAGTGTGGAAGATCGGCAAGGCGTGGATCAGTACATCTTCCTGGGTGAAGTGCCAAACATCTTTCAGTGTTTCGGCATTTGACGACAGGCCTCGGTGGGTCAGCATTGCGCCTTTCGAGCGCCCGGTAGTTCCCGAAGTATAGAGGATCGCAGCAAGGTCGTCGGCGGCGCGGGCGACCGGTTCGAAACCACCGCGTTGGGTATTGCGCCGTTCGGTCAAAGTACCGGTCTCATCCGCGGCAATTGTCAGAACTTCAGCCACACCGCAATTGGCCGCGATTGGAGCCAGTTCATCCTGTCGCTTGGGATCACAGACCAAAACCCGAGGCGATGCATCGCCAAGGAAATAAGTGAGTTCAGCCTCCGTATAGGCGGTATTGAGCGGCAAGAAGACTCCACCGGCCAAAATCGTGCCAATGTAAAGCTCCAGCATTGCTTGCGTTTTATGGGCCTGCACCGCCACCCGGTCGCCCGGCTGCACACCAGCACCGACAAGAACCGCGGCCATTTTCTCGGCGTTGGTAAAGAAATCACCATAGCTGACCGTTTCGCCGGTCTGGTGGTTTTGCAAAAAAGGGGCATCCTCGGCACCAATGCTGGCGCGACGTAACCGGGCCGCAAGGTAGTTAGCTTCGTACATTCGAATAGTCCTTTTAGTCGCGAGCCAAAGCACACACTTCAGACGAAGCGGCAACGCTGCGCTCGGTGGCATAGGCCTGATGATGGGTTTCTATCTGATCGCCGTCATAGAGGTAGTTCACCATAACGCCCCAGGAATTGTCACGTCCGCGGGTGCTGAGATCGGCATCAGTGTGAACCTTGTGCAAGACCGCACCATTTCCCAGATGGAAATGCGCTACCGGGTCATACGCCGTGCCCTGCGGGCGTTTGGCCTTGGTCAGATATCGCGCAGCAAGGCGGGCTGCGAATTCGGGCGAAGGGATGTCGTCTTTGTCCATCGCCCGAAGCGACGCGAGGTCGGTTTCACTCAGTATATTCTCAACATCTTTTGCATCTTTGTCCGCCCACTTGCGCAACGCGGGCACCGGAGACAGCGTGACGAAAGTGGTCAGATTAGGCAATTCACGCTGCAGTTCCACCACCACTTGTTTGATCAGGAAATTCCCGAAGGAAATGCCACGCAATCCTTTCTGACAGTTCGAGATTGAATAGAACACGGCGGTTTTGGCCAGATCCGGCTCTATCCGCTTGCGTTCACTGCTGAGGATCGGCGCAATCGCACCGGGGATGGTTTCGGTCAACGCCACCTCTACAAAGATCAGCGGCTCTGTCGGCATCGCAGGGTGAAAAAACGCAAAAAGCCGCCGGTCGGGATCACCGACGCGCTGGCGCAGATCATCCCAGCCGGTAATTTCGTGTACCGCCTCGTAGGCGATGACTTTCTCAAGAACCTCGGCAGGGGTGGACCAGTCAATCCTGCGGATCTCAAGAAACCCGCGATTGAACCAGCTGGAAAACAGATGCTGGAAATCCTCGTCGAGCCCGCGCAACGTCCCGGAACTCCCGATAAGCTCGAGAAGATCCGCGCGCATCGATACCAGTCGGGCGGTGGCACCTGGTACCCTGTTAATGTGGCGGATCAATCCCTGAGAGCGCGGTTCGGCGGCAAAATGGATTGCCCGCGCTGCGTTCACATCCCCCGATGACCACAATTTGATTGCGGTGCTCAACGCTTTGTCGTCGGTTCCAAATTCAGCGCAAATGGCCTGGAAAAAATCAGTTTTCCTGGCTGGGGTCAATTTGGTGTAAAGTTCCAGGATCCGCTGTGCCGTAATCAAACCGGACGCCTCGCCCTGATCGGTCATCAAATCGCGGCACAGGCTGAGAATATCCGCCTCGGCTTCCTCCTGCTGCCCGCGTTCGCCCCCCCGGGATCCGGCCACGCGCCGCAGAATATCACTCAAGAAACTTCGTTGTGCCATTGCCCCATTTCCTCATCTATGCGTGACATTTGGATCAATCGGCCCCAGCGGACCGCCGACTGCGATCTCGATCGCACGCGCCGCCGCCAATAGATCCGCCTCGCCGCGGGGCTTTCCAATCAGCTGCATGCCCACAGGCAGGCCGCGTGGCCCCAGACCAACCGGCACCGAAATCGCCGGTAGGCCAGTGACTGTTGAAAGAAAGGAAAAGCGCAGCCAGTCCATGTAGAATACCAGATCCTGACCGCCTACATTGCGCACCCATTCTTCGGATTGTGGATGGGGCATGCAGCCAACGGTTGGACAGGCCAGCACGTCATAGGTGCCAAACAACGCCACCATGTTGTTGTAAATGGTCGAACGGTTCAGATTTGCATCGGCGATGTCACTCATTACCAGCGCTTCACCCATCCGCGTGTTCTGTTCCAGCGTCGTTTTGAAATGCTGACGGATCGACGGATTCATCCGTTGCATCATGGTCGCCCACATCATTCCACGCAGTGTGTGATAGGTGGCTTCCAGCCCTGGAAGTTCGGGACAGATTTCCTCGACGGTGGCCCCGTTCAATTCGAGGCTGCGCAAAACTTTGCGTAGGTGGTTATCGACTTCGCCGTCCACTGGTGACAGGCCGTTCAGATCGGGCGTAAAGGCGATTTTCAACTTGCCATCGGCGCGCAACACCGCGTCCTGAAATGACGAGTCGGGTGCCGGATAAGAAATTGGGAATCGAGGCTCATATCCGGCCATTGCATCCAGAAACAGGGCGCAATCGCGCACTGACCGGGCCATCGGACCTTGAAGACCCTCGATGAAATAGCCGGTATCCATTGACGCCCCGCCAGCGCGCCCCGGACTGGGGCGTAGGCCAACAACACCGCAAAACGCTGCTGGTGTGCGTAGACTGCCGCCATGATCCGAGCCGTGGCTGAGCCAGGTTTCACCAGCGGCCAGCGAGGCTGCCGCCCCGCCGGAGGATCCGCCGGCGTTCAGGGACGTATCCCAGGGGTTGCGGGTGGGGCCAAAGACATCGTTGAAAGTGTTACCGCCAGCGCCGAATTCCGGCGTGTTGGTTTTGCCGGTGATGAGTCCACCGCGTGCCTCTAGGCGTTCGACCAATGGGTCGCTTTTTTCGGGTACGAATTCAGCAAGCTCCTTAGTGCCAAAGGTCGTGCGAACCCCGGCAACCGGTGTTAGGTCTTTTATTCCAATTGGCAGACCAGCCAGCCAGCCCGAGTTATTTCTTTCGCTATCACCCAAACTGTCTGCCGCCGCATAGGCGCGATCTTTGCAAACGACTGGCGTAGCATTTATCGACGGCCCGACCGATTCTATTCGACCAAAGGCAGCATCAAGCAAGTCGTTGGGCGACACTTCGCCGCGTTTCAAAAGCGAGACGACTTGATGCGCTTCCAGTCGGCAAAGTTCGGGTCCGGTGAACTCAAGTCGCTGCGGTCCGGCCATGTTTTTCCCTCTAACGCGGATGAACCCCGGACGCATGATCGCGTCCGGGTGAAGTGTTGTTAACTAAAGTACTTTTTGCGCGCGCGATTGAACGGATCGTCGTACAGCTCCTTATAGGCCGAGGCATTGGCCGTGTAGCCATAGAAGCTCTTGACTAGGCGGCCTATGAACTCATCGCTGGCTGCGACCTCGTCCATGACCTCTTTGGACGCCGTGCTGGCCGCTTCCATGACGTCATCCGGGAGTGTGGCGATGGTCAGGCCATCGGTTTCACGTAATTTGTCAAGGGCCTGAATATTAGCATGAAGATTGAACGCCGTACCGCGGTTTGCTTCGGCCTCCGCCGCTGTTTCGACGATGGTTTTCAGATCATCCGACAATGCGTTCCAGGCTTCAAGATTGATGCCATATTCAATGCCGCCATATACGTCGGCAAAGCTGGGTGTGTACATATGCGTCATGATCTTGTGGAAACCGAACGCCAAGTCAGACATCGGTCCGACCCATTCGGCACCGTCCAGAGTACCCGCTTGCAGTGATGGGAAAATCTCACCCGGCGGCATCGACACAGCGTTCATGCCCATCTTGTTCATCACCTTGGCACCGAAACCGGTGATACGGAAGTTCAGCCCCTGCAGATCGTCAAGCGAGTTGATCTCTTTCTTGAACCACCCAGCCGTCTGGATGCTGGAACCGCCACCGACGAATATCTGCAAACCACGCGGATTGGTGAACTCGTTCAGAAGCTCCTGACCACCGCCATAATACATCCAGGCGTGCATCTCGTCAGGGGTGGCTCCGAACGGTGCCGAAGTGAAGAAAGCGTGGCCCAGATGACGGCCGGAAAACCACGAACCCGAACCGTGATAGACCTGTGCGATCCCGTTTTCAACAGCTTCCTGGGTGCCAAAGGCGGGTACAAGTTCGCCGCCACCGAATACTTTGATGGTCAACTCTCCACCAGACATCTGGCTGATGCGCTCGGCCCACCGCAATGATGAAACGCCGGGGCCGGGCAATGTCTTGGGAAGCGATGTGACCAACTTCCATTCATGCTTGGCACCGGCCCTCGCGATGGTTGGTGCGGCGAGGGCCACCGGTGCAGTTGCGCCTGCAACTATAAATTTTCTTCTGTCCATTAAGTTCTCCTCCTCAGAATATGGGACTTAGTTGTAGATGACGTCCGGCAGCCAGGTGGCGATTGCCGGGAATACTGCGATCAGTCCCAAAGCCACCATCTGGAGCAGAATAAAGGGGATGATCGAGATATAGATTTCTTTGGTTTTCAGCGAGGGCGGTGCAACCGAGCGGAAGTAGAACAGGGCGTAACCGAAGGGCGGCGTGAGAAAGCTCATCTGCAGGTTCATGCTGATGAGGATCGCCAGCCAGACCGGATCGACACCGGCGGCGAAAAGCGGCGGACCAGCGACGGGTACAACGATGAAAATTATCTCAACATATTCGATAACAAAGCCAAGAAAGAAGATCACAACCATCACAGCCAACAGCGCTGTTGCGTTTCCACCTGGCAGACCATCGAGGAACTCGGTCACCATCTCGTCTCCACCAAGGCCGCGGAAAACCAGCGACAGCATGACTGCACCAAGAACGATCAACATCAGCATCGACACATTCAACGCTGTTTCCTTGCCAACCGGCGAAAGGTGTCCGTTGCGCATCTCTTGCCACATGGCCAGCACCACACCGCAAACGAAGATCGTAAAGGCAATTGCACCCGCAGCCATCAGCAATGGCGAGGCATTGGCACCGCCGAAGGCTTTGACAACGACCAGGACGAAAGCGGCCGGAAACACGGCGATATAAAGTTTTCCCCGCCAGGGTGATGCATCCTTACCGTCCATCGCCACCATGATCATAGCGCCAGCCGCGCCCAAAGCGGCACTTTCTGTGGGTGTCGCGATGCCGCCGAGGATCGAGCCCAGCACCAATAGGATCAGGGCCAAGGGCACAATAAGGGCGCGCACGACCTCGCCCGGATCAAGTTTCTGAACCGAACCATCAGCGTTACGATTCTTTATCGGTGGGCAGTTTTCAGGCTTCAATATCGCCATGACAAACACATAGGCCAGATAGAGCGAGACCAGCAGCAGCCCGGGCAGCAGAGCGCCAGCGAACAAATCCCCAACCGAAACCGGATCGGCGGCATAATCCCCTGCGGCACGGCGGCCAGTCTGATAAGCGCTGGAAATCTGATCGGCCAGCAGGATCAAAAGGATCGACGGGGGTATGATCTGCCCAAGCGAACCCGCTGAACAGATGACCCCCGTCGCCAGTCGGGGAGAATAATTGGCGTCCGTCATCGCCGGCAGCGCGATCATGCCCAGCATGAAGATCGTAGCAGCAATGACGCCGGTCGACGCCGCAAGCAGTGCGCCCACGATGATCACGGCGTAGGCCAGACCGCCCCGGCGCTCACCAAATAGCGCACCTGCAGTCAGCATCATGCGCCTGGCGATATCGGATTTTTCCAGCAGGCCGCCCATAATCACAAACAGTGGCACGGACATCAGGATCGGGTTGGTCAGCAACCCAAATGCACGTGACGGAAAGGCATTGAGAAAGGCCAGGTCGAACCCGCCGGTTGCCGCACCCAGGAGGGCAATGAGCGTTGGCATGCCGATAAGAACAAAGCTGACAGGCGCGCCACTCAGAATGCCGCCAAATAGGCCGATGCCCAGCAGAATAAGGAGGATTTCGTGGCTCATGAAGCGTCCTCGCTGTCATAGGGGTTCTTGCGAAGAGCCAAAACAATGGCGATCACAGCGAAAATCGTAAAATACAGCGTCAACGCTGTTTTGAGTAGAAAATAACCGGGCAACCCGCCAAAAGTCGGCGAAGATTCCAGCACCTCCCACGAATTTATCGTTATCCCCAGTGACGTCCATGCGGCGTATCCCATCGCGGGAAAAAACAGGAAAAATAACGCGATTCGATCCACGAAGCGCCTGCGCTTCGTGCCCCACTCCCCGTAGAAGATGTCAACTCGAACGCTGATGTTTCCCATCAACACCGCCAAACCTGGCAGGAGAACGGACAGGAAAAACAGATAAACCAGAAGGTCCAGCGCCCAGGGCCATCCCACCGCAAACACATAGCGCAGCGCAACAATGATAACCTGTGCAAGCAACAATAACGTCACCAAATACCCAGCATAGGATTGCAGAATCTTTGAAAGTGCTTTCGCAGCATGCATGAATCAGTACCTCCCCTTCTGACAGGGACGATAGCAATATCTAAATTTTAAGGCATGTAACTATTAGAGGTTACTACGCTGGTATCGTCAAGTTGACGGCCTTTCATCTCGATCGGATGACATAGGTGTCACATCCCGTCAGGTAGTACGTTCGTTTGCTGAACAATTCTGGTTTGCGACTGTACCATTGCTTCATTTCCTGCACCGGTGTTCTTGCCTTCAGAGCTGATGGCGGGAGTTGCGTGTTGTAGAAGTGCACATAGCGCATCAGGGTCTGCTCCAGTTCTTCCCGGCTGTTGAAGTGATGGCTTTGCAGCACGTCCTCAATGCGTCCGTTGAACCGCTCGACCATGCCATTGATTCGTCTGACCGGCAGGTGAATGGCACATTCACCGAGAGGTTGCGGCCGCATTGGCAGTGTAAGACGGTGCTCAATGTCCAGATCGGCGCAGAGGCGGTCGAATTCATGCGCGCCGGTGGCTGCCCGTTTGCGCAGGCCAAACAGGCGGTCGGTGAACTCCTTGCCATAACACCTTCGGACCGGCGCTGATTTAGAGGCTATGACCGCCTGAGCAGCCTTCAAATTGCGTAGCAGGCGATCATAGCTGGGTCTCAGGTCCCTACAGGGTTTTTGCACAAACCACACCAGACGCCGTAATAAAAGTGCACTATTTTACTGGTCCTGGCCGGAGCAAAAGTGCGCCACAATCCAACACGCGGCCAACAATCTGTTGCAAAAAGCACCGGGCAAAAAAATCCATGCCGATGAAACGCCCTTCAGCAGCATGGGACGACGACTACCTTGAGACAATAATCACACGATAATGTTCAATCGATTCCCCTGCATTGAGAGCTTGGGCTGCCCCTAACTACTGGGCTGATCAGTTTATTTCTCCCATACAAAGGTATTTCACTTCAAGGTAATCTTCGGTGCCGTATTTTGACCCCTCGCGACCAAGGCCAGATTGTTTGATGCCACCAAACGGGGCTACCTCGGTCGAAATCAGGCCGGTGTTGATGCCGACCATGCCGCATTCCAGCGCTTCGGCGACACGCCAAACGCGGGACAGGTCGCGGCTATATAAATATGACGCCAAACCGAATTCACTGTCATTGGCCATAGTCACAACTTCATCTTCATCTTCGAATTTGAAGAGCGGAGCGACAGGACCAAAGGTCTCTTCGCGGGCGACTTTCATAGTGCGCGTCACGCCGGTCAAAACAGTCGGATTAAAGAATGTCCCACCCAGATCGGAACGGTTGCCGCCGGTGATGATTTCAGCGCCGTTGCTGAGGGCATCGGCGATGTGATCCTCGACCTTAGCCACTGCCGCTTCGTTGATCAGGGGGCCAGTGGTGACACCGTTGCTGAAACCGTCACCAATGCTGAGGTTTTCCACTTTGGCCTTCAGTTTCGTTGCGAAGACATCATAAACGTCTGCATGTACGTAGATACGGTTGGCGCAGACACAGGTTTGGCCGTTATTGCGGTACTTGGCGATCATCGCGCCCTCGACAGCGGCGTCAATGTCGGCGTCGTCAAACACAATAAATGGCGCATTGCCACCAAGTTCGAGCGACATTTTCTTAATGGTTTCGCTGCATTGGCTCATCAGGATTTTTCCGACGCGAGTTGATCCAGTGAAAGTGATTTTGGCAACTTTGTGGTTGGCACACAGTTCTTTTCCAACGCCGGAACTGTCCGAAGATGGGATCACGTTGAGGACGCCCGCTGGGATGCCAGCACGCTCGCCCAGCACTGCTATAGCGAGTGCTGACAAAGGGGTCAGTTCGGCCGGACGCGCCACAAAAGTGCAGCCAACGGCCAGTGCTGGGGCAACTTTGCGCGCGATCATTGCGTTGGGGAAGTTCCATGGGGTGATCGAGCCAACCACACCGACGGGTTGTTTGAGAACCACGATGCGCTTGTCGCGCTGGTGGCCGGGAATAACGTCACCGTAAATGCGTTTGGCTTCTTCAGAGAACCATTCGATAAATGACGCACCATACAGGATCTCACCGCGGGCTTCGGCCCATGGCTTGCCCATTTCCGCCGTCAAAATCGTGGCCAGATCATCGGCGTTGTCGACCATCAGATCGTACCATTTTCGCAAAACGGCTGCGCGCTCCTTGCCTGTCCGGGCTGCCCAGTTCTTTTTCGCGGCAAACGCCGCATCGATGGCTGCCGTTGTGTCGGCGACGTTCATGTCAGCTACACGTGCGATCAGATCGCCAGTCGCAGGGTTGTAGACAGGAAACGTTTCGATCTTTTCGATCCAAGCACCATTCACATAGGCGCGCGATTCCAGCAGCGCTGGGTCTTTCAACCGCAGCGCTGTGATTTCAGCCTTTTTTTTGGGCATTTACTTTCCTTTCACAGCGTCGATGGACGCCTCGAGGATATCCATGGCTTCGGCAAAGATTTCGTCCTGAACGGTGATCGGAGCGAGAAAGCGGATAACATTGCCATAAACGCCGCAAGTGAGCAGAACCAAACCACGGCTCAGTGCCTCGGCGCGGATCGCATTGGCCATTTCCGGGTTCGGTGCGCTGCCATCCGCTGTGTTGAGTTCGGCGGCGATCATGAAACCGGGGCCACGGACATCGACGATTTCCGGTGTGCTTTCGCGGATCGATTCCAAGCGCTGTTTCAGGCGCGAACCCAACTCATTGGCGCGGGCACACAGGTTTTCCTCTTCGATCACATCGAGAACTGCGTTGGCAGCGGCGATACCCAGCGGATTGCCGCCATAAGTGCCACCTAGCCCCCCCGGCTGCGCGGCATCCATCAGGTCAGCGCGACCGGTTACAGCGGCAAGCGGCAAACCTCCCGCCAGGCCTTTGGCCATGGTGGTGATATCGGCGCTCACATCGTAGTTCTCCATCGCGAACAAGTTGCCAGTGCGGGCGAATCCGGTTTGTACTTCGTCCGCAATCAGGACGATACAATGTTCATCACACAGGGCGCGCAGACCATGCATCAGTTTGGCTGGGGCAGGGTAGAAGCCACCTTCACCCTGAACAGGTTCAATGATAATAGCAGCGACGCGTTCCGGGTCCAGATCAGCTTTGAATAGCTTGGTCAATGCCGCCAGCGCCTCGTCCACAGTCGTGCCGTGCAACTCAACCGGGAAGGGAACGTGATAGACATCGGGCATCATCGCGCCGAAGCCCTTTTTATAGGGCTGGACCTTGCCAGTCAGGGACATGCCCATGAAGGTTCGGCCATGAAAGCCGCCGCCAAATGCAATAACAGCCGGACGCGCTGTGGCGACGCGGGCGATTTTGATGGCGTTTTCGACAGCCTCGGCACCGGTGGTGACAAAAACGGTTTTCTTTGCGAAGTCGCCAGGGACCTTTTCGTTCAGACGCTCGGCCAGCCGGATATAGTTCTCATATGGCAGTACCTGATGGCAGGTATGGGTAAATTTGGCAATTTGATTTTGCACCGCATTCATCACCTTGGGGTGACAGTGACCCGTGTTAACTACGGCGATACCGGCTGCAAAGTCGATGTATCGTTTACCTTCAACATCCCACACTTCAGAATTCAGGGCGCGTTCAACATAGACTTGGGTTTGCATCCCAACCCCTCGTGAAATAGCGGTATCGCGGCGTTTTGAGATTTCTGCATTAGACATGACGCGTCCTTTTTGGGCTGAGGGGCAAGGTCCCCGTTCCGATTCGCGAGAAGATTATGCGAGTCTAAGTTTACCAAACAGTCTGTTACTTGCTGTTGGTAACCTATTGAATTACAAAGAACCAAACTCCTATCGTTGTGGATAATCAACACTATGAACACTTCGTCAGATGAAACAGAACTTGGGTTGCGGTTGCGATCGTTGCGTGAACGCGCAGGGATGTCCCAACGGGCGTTAGCAAAGAAAGCCGGCGTGACAAATTCGACGATTTCTTTGATCGAGTCTGGCAAAATCAATCCGTCAGTTGGCGCCTTGCGCCGAATTCTGGGCGGTATACCCATTGGCATGTCGGAATTTTTTGCCTATGAGCCGGAACCGGAGAAAACAGTTTTTTATGCCGCAGAAGAGCTGACCCAGATTGGCAAGGGGGGGGTGTCGCTTAAGCAGGTCGGGATCAACTTGATCGGGCGGGATATGATGATCCTGCTGGAAACTTACGACGTAAATTCCGATACGGGCCGTGTGATGTACGGCCATGACGCGCAAGAGGGCGGAGTTGTTGTCTCAGGCCGGGTCGAAGTGACAGTTGGGGATCATCGCAAGATATTAGGTCCGGGAGATGCATACTATTTTGACAGCCGGAACCCGCATCGTTTCCGTCAGGTGGGGCCAGAGAAATGCGTTGTTGTCAGTGCCTGCACACCCCCGACGTTCTAGGTGCGGAACCACAAACTACAAACGACCTTACATATTTACCGTACTCGTGCGGCTTTTTCCAACGGTCCAAGGCCGTCCAGATATTCTGAAGAATAACCGTCCTCGTAGATCGGGAAACGGGCTTTGGTGTCCCGGAAACTCTTGAGCGGCTGGCCCATGTTCATTATTCCCCTTTGTCGCTGGCGGCGAACTTCCGAAAAGTCGATTTCGATCGGGATCATCTCTTCTTGAACACACCCATCATGCAGCACCCGCCCCGAAGGATCGATCACCTGACTGTATCCGTTACCGCCTGCTAGCAGGCCGTTGATGTGGAAGACGTACATCTGGAACATAGCGGCTGATGCCCGCGCGCAGGCAATGTCAGCTGGCCGGTCCACAAAGCTTGCATTTACTGGGTTGATCAGCACTTCGGCACCCATGGACGCCAGTGTCCTGGTGAGTTCGGGGAACCAGACATCATAGCAGATCGACAGCCCGAACCGACCAACATCAGGTACGTCAAAGACACAGAATTCCTCACCCGGAGTAACGCCGTCTTCGTAGGGAGTAAATGGGAACATCTTGGAATACCGGGTGATAACTTCGCCCTGGGGATTGATCACCGGAGCCGTGTTGTAAATCTTGCCATTACGGCTTTCGAAGTAAGATCCGGGTTGTAGCCATATATCGTATTGTTTTGCAATTTCACAGAATTCTTGCTCAAACTCACCTCCCGCCGGTTGTGCGGAATGCAGCACCGGACCGTGAGCTGCCAATTCACTGAATACAACCATTTCAACCCATGGGTACATGTGCATTAAGATGGCAACACGCTTTCTCATCTCCGCAAGGTTGTTTTGCGTTGTGATGTGCATTTGTATGCCTGCGATCGCGAATTTTGTCATTTGGTTGCTCCAGTTCGTTGCTCGACGAAGATCAATCAGTTAAAACGCGGCTTCCCGCATCAGTGTATTCGATTTCAAGAGAGGTATCTTTGAAGCTGTTCATGCTCCAGCAATGCACCTGCTTATCACCCCAACCGAGGAGTGCGGTCTGTTGAATTGGCCTGTAACAAGCGGAAAAAACGGTGCCGTATCCTGCCCGGTAGTTGCGTGAGAAGAACGGAGCACCAAGGAATGCCCGGCGCAGCTGTGCCTCGGTAGGGTACGTGGTTTTGTAGCGTTGATGCAGGCGTTGAGCGCGTTCGATTGTGGCCGACATCCGTCCATGCCGGGGCCATTCGACCCCCAGCTGGTGGTTGGTCGCCCAGGGGGTATTTTGGATCATTGCACGCCGGTCAGGCGCCAGGAAAGCCGTGGACATTGCCCCTTTTACGTCAACCATCGTAACATTGTACGACATATGGCATGGAATAGCGCGCAATGCCTCGATCCCGTCCTGAACATCGGTGCAGGTTTCGAGCACATAGCGCATGATCAACGGGATACCAAAGCCACGCCCTTTTATCACGCGACCGCCAAAACTCAACGAGATCGCCAGTCCGTTTTCGTTAATACCGTCTGATAGACCGGACAGGCCTTCGACCATGCCCATCACTTTTTTGCCACGCCATTGGCTGTGCAGTAGCGTCGCTTCGTTCAGGGCCGGATCAAGGTCGTAATTACGCATCAGAAATGGGCCTTGATCATCGACCGAAGCTGCTTGCGTGCAGTTAACCAGATAACGCGGCGGGCACCAAAAGGCCAAAAACTCGCGCAAGACTGGGTCATCAGGTAAGTGCCCTGCCAACCCATCCAGCAGTTTTTCAAGTTCGGGCATATAGCGGCGCACAGCACGCACGGCTTCTCTTTCGGTTGATGCTGTTGAGGCGGCGCGTGCAACGTACCATTCACGCCAGCCAATCCATCCATCAGCCAGCAGGCGTTGCCATTGTTTCCCCGGCCGCACCTCGCTGACAGCACGAAACGTGCGCCTGAGCCGATATGGGGCAGGGGCTGTGGCGATGTTGCTATCCAAGATTGGCTCATACACAGTTTGGGCTTTCTCCAGTTCAGCTACACTATGAAGCATAGTGTTGCATTTTCAAGTCAAAATCGCTACATTATGGTTCATGGTGGTAATAACTACTCATGGAAGATGGACCACGGGATATTTCCCGACAAACTGGAGAACAAGAAAATGAAGAAGAAACCCGCAACGCTTCCGCGTGGCTATCGAACATGCACGGCCTCTCTGGCGGTAACGAATGTTCCGGCGGCGCTGACTTTTTACGTGAATGCTTTTGGCGCCGAAGTGCGCGTACGGGATTCTGACGAAGATCCCCGCTTTGCTTCGATTAAAATCGGCAATTCCATGATGTTCGTGACTGCGGGTTGGTCCGCATCAGGCCATGTGTCAGCAACTTTCGGCGCGGGTGCACCGGTTGCACATCATATGTACGTCGAGGATATCGATACGGTGATCGACCTGGCCTTAGCAGCAGGTGCGCAACTAATTTCGGCAGCAGAGGACACTTATTGGGGCGAACGCTGCGCAACAATAGCCGATCCGTTCGGGCATTTGTGGACGATTGCTACACGTCTTGAAAACTTGACTGCGAACGAAATTGAAGAACGCCGTCATATCCATCTAGGTCTTGCGCCTGAAGATGTGAACGTAATTCCAGGTGACGACACTGAGCTGGCAGAAGAAGCCGTGTAGAGCAGAGTGCCGTTGCAAATGCCGCAGTACAGAAATATCAGGATGCGGAACAATGCCAAAAGACTCTGGGTTAAACATGGATGAAACCCCTCTTCCGACCTTCACGATCCGGCAGCATGAGCTGCCGGCTCTCTCCGCTGAACATCGTTTGGCGGACTATCCAGTTGCCGTACGAACCATCCGCGAGCTTGTGAGCGGAGGGTTCGCAAATCAGTCCGCACATCCAAACACCTGGACGGTTTACTTTCTTGTAGACGGCCAATGGGCGCTTGTTGAATCTGCCCGAGGGTTACGTCGTGAATGGTCCAGTCTGGATCGTTTGGAAAAATGGCTTCGCAGCATGGGGTTTCGATTTTTCTGGGTCCGCAACGATATCGACGAAATCGAAATTTTGAACGATGGACCGATGGGCGGACCCAGTTTGAAATAACTCTAATTCTTAGAACCATTTCCCATCTGACATGTCATCAGGTATCGCGATTGCTTCGTTAGGCGGCAGCGGGAGCGATTCAAACTGCGCCTTGAGACCCGCGTTCCACTGTTTGGCGCGTTTGGTCAGGTTGCGTTTGTCAGTCTGCATCCGACCTCTGGCCAATAAGCAACCCAAATCGGCTCCATGGTAACAATAGTCTCCCACTGAATAGACTCGCAAATAAAAGGCTTCGTTTTCGTCGCCCAATGAGGTGATGTTCAGTGCAGGACGCACAAACTCGGTATCTCCAGCCTCGTTCAGCTTCCAAACGCCAGATTGCGGGGCCTTAGTGATCAGTTCAACTTTATCCTCTGTTTGCTTGAGAACCAGTTGTGTCCATTGATCATAATCATTCCAGCGTGCCTGCACGCTTGCGATGTCAATTTGATAGTCCACGTCCATGTACTCCAGAAGATGGAACAGGAACAGAGGGCAACCACCATAGGTTGAGGTGATCAAGTTGGTTGGCGGCGTTACACCAGATACGCGCGGATTAAGCTCACCTAGATAGACCTCGTTCGTGTCAGTATCGAGCAGGAAGTCGAGGCAAAAGACGCCTTTATAACCTTCCTTATACAAACGGTCGCCGAATTTGCGAGCCATCTCGCGCACTTTCTCTGGCACGCCATCAGGCAGCAGAGTTGGCGAAGCGTCGTTACCACACCAGCCGCCTTTGTAAGGCGTCAACTCGGTAAACCCAGTGATGTCGGTCATTACAGGCCCCACGAGTGTGCCGTGGCGCGTTGCGCAGCCTTCGATGGCACCGGGCAGGTGATTGATGCGTTTCATGACTTTGAGTTGCTGATCAATGATCTTGGCTGAAAATTTATCCCAGTCCTTTCGGGACTTGATGAAAAAAGTTGTGCGGCCACTGTCACCGTAAGGGGTTTGCACCACCAGATCTTTACCCAGGTTTGCTTCATCCGCCAGCGCCATAAGCTCAGCAAAGCTATCAGCATGGCCCAAGATGTTGGGGGCTGACGCCACTCCGGCTTCATTGCCCAACTGGGTCGTAACGATCTTACTGTCCAGCCGTTCGCGCATCGCGGCCGGGGCCAAGGCGACCTCAATACCAATCTTGGCACAAAGTTTTTCGGTTTCCTCGTCGCACATCACAAAAATGGCCTTGCCGCCTGGCTTTTTGACCGTTTTGGCAACAAATTGCGGATGTGAGACCAAGTAATTCGCCACGTCTTCCATTGATTGAAAATCGGAATGGGCCATTTTTGTAGGTACAAAGGACCGGGGGTGTTGGCCGTCAAAAATGTCGAAGTAGTTAATATACTCCAGCCCACCAACCCAACGATCCAACCCTAACAAACTGTAGGGCGTAGGCGTTACGATATAGATCGGCGTTGTATTTTTGCGCAAAAAGCTGAAAATTTCACTCAAACCTTTTAACTTGCGGCGACGGGACGGTTTTCTTTTGGACATAGGACGACTTTCAAGGTTGTTTGAGTTTTGCGCTGCGACTATTTGTCTGCCATGCGAAGCGTCGCTCCAAGCAGAACATCGACGCCTGCCTTCGCCTGTTCAGGCGTGATGCTCTCGATCGGATTGTGGCTGATACCACCCGCGCAGGGAGTAAATACCATCGCAGTCGGGCAGACCCGGCTGACATAGACTGCGTCGTGGCCTGCACCGCTTACGATATCCCGATGGGAATATCCCATTTCAACCGCCGCATCGCGAATTGCGTCAACACATGTCTCATCAAAACGAACTGCTGGCGCCGTACCGAACTCCTCCCGACTGACTTCAAAGCCTAAAGCGTGTTCTTCTTCTACCGCAACCTCAAGGTCAGCTATCATTCTGGCCAACTCAACGTCGTCAGGATGACGCATGTCGAGGGTAAAGTGGACAGTATGAGGAATAGTGTTGTGCGATGCTGGCTCAGTACGGACAACGCCAACTGTTGCGCGTCCGTCATCAATTCCATTTCCCAGGTCGAAAGACCTAGCAATCAAGCGATTTGCAGATGCCATAGCATCGAGCCGGGATGACATCGGGGTCGTTCCTGCATGAGATTCTCTTCCCCGCACTGTAAAGCGATTCCAACTCATCGCTTGAGCGCCAGTTACGACACCAATCATCGTATCTTCGTCTTCTAGGACAGGGCCTTGTTCGATGTGGAGCTCAAGATAGCTGTGAAATTTTCTCGCTCCAACAGGCTCATTGCCGGTATAGCCGATCTTTTCCAAGGCCTCGAAAAAACCAATCCCATCGGCATCTGCGATCTCCGCAACGTCAGCCATCGTCAGCACGCCAGCATAAACACCGCTGGATACCATTGAGGGCTGGAAACGAGATCCTTCCTCATTCGTCCAATTGATAAGCGTGATCGGACGTCGTGTTTGTATCCCGGCACGATTGAGCGTGCGGATAACTTCCAATCCACCCAAAACGCCTAAAATGCCATCAAACTTGCCACCGGTAGGTTGAGTGTCCAAATGACTTCCAATCGCGATGGGATCCAGCGAACTATTCGTACCAGGTCGGGTTGCATAGATGGTTCCCATCTCATCAATCCCGACATCCAGGCTTTCGTCACGGCACCATTGAACAAACAGATCACGGCCTTGTTTGTCGACATCCGTCAGGGTTTCTCGGCAGATTCCCCCACTCTCCAATTTGCCGATCTCGGCATGAGTCATAAGTGTGGCCCAAAGGCGATCCACATTCACCTGTGTTTTACGCATGGTATCTCCCTGAGAACTTTCTTTAGGCAAGCACCCGTTGCAAGCGGCTCTCGTCTCCTGCTGAGAATGCGCTTAACCGTTGAAAATATAGTAGATAATATATCTGCTGTTGGATAATATAATAATCACAGGGAAAGCATGGGGAAATCCAATGGCAGTAAGCCTACGGCAATTGCGGTACTTTGAGGCGGCTGTCCGCAATCGATCGATATCAAAGGCCGCGTTTGAGCTAAACGTGTCTCAGTCTTCGGTTTCAGTGGCCATCAAAGATTTGGAGCTCTATTTGGGCGTGCCATTGGTTGAACGGAGCCAAAAGGGCGTTGCTCCCACGTACAATGGTTCGATGCTTTGCGGTGAAGCCAACCAGATATGTGGAAGGGTCGATCGGATCAAACGACTGGTTAGTGAGCCAAAAGGACAACTTTCTGGAAAATTGAAGGTCAGCGTATCGTCGAGCGTATTGAGCCTAATTCTCCCTGACTACATCGGTGAGTTCGTTATGTTGAATCCGGGGGTCAATCTGCGCATTAGTAATAAGGAATGGCCGGAATTTCAAGATGAACTCTTGACCGGAGATTTGGATATGGCATTCAACGCCGGCACCAACGACGTGCCTAATACCATTGAAGTCCAGCGAATAAACTCCTTTCCGCGAAGGCTCTGGGTCAATAGCCACCGATCTATTCTTGAGCGAACCCACATAACTCAAGAAGATCTGGCGGGGCAACGGGTGTTCATATACGAGTATGATTACGCGCTCAGTGAATTTCGCGAATTTGTAGATGCGATTGAAGAACAAGGTGCCATTATTGAACGAATTCACGAGATGGAGGCGATCCGGCGGTTGGTTCAGGCAGATGTAGGAATGTGCATTTTGTCTGATTTATCATACGAATCGGATAAGATGATATCCAAGAACGTTGTGGTTGTTCCGATGGAGCCTGTGCCGCCTCCATTTGAGGTCTCGATCTATAAGCTGAAGTCGAAAACTCAGTCGCCAGCATCGATCTCTTTTTTGGGCCACCTACTGTCACGGATACTTTAGCCGTGCTTTGCGACAAACTTGGGTCGATAATCAATTCTTCGCACTGTGGTCAAAAAAAAGCCCGGGTATGTGCCCGGGCCTCAGTTCAACAGGGAGGTAGTTACTTTAATTATTGGATTAGAACTTTCAGCCTGACGAACGCCCGATCCGTGTCCAAAGAGCAGTGGTGACTCTATTTCGATTGCCCATAGGGTTTCCGCCTCAATTCAGCAAATTTGGCAGCCACAGCACGATCTGCGGGAATGCTATTAGCAAGCCAAGAACCACCAGATCAGCCAGGATGAAAGGCATGCAGCCCTTGTAAATTTGTCCCATTGAAATATTCATCGCCTTCGGTATGACGCCCTTGATTGCAAATACGTTTAGACCGACCGGAGGTGTGACTGCACCAATCTCTATCAATTTCAGTGCGATGACACCAAACCAAATCGGATCATAGCCCATTTCCACCAGCAACGGGACAACAATGGGAAGGGTTAGCGCGTAGATCCCGACGGGCACCATCAGCATTCCCAGAACAAAGATGATAGCGCAGATCATTAGCAACAGAACTGTCGGCGGCATGTCAAAGGAAACGAGATAGTTTGTCAGTGTGATAGGGATACGAGTAATTGCCATCACCTGGCTGTAATAGAGGGCTCCTACTGTCAGCAGAAAAATCATTGCGGTAACGCGAGCAGTCTGATTCAGAGCAGAATTGAGCTGTGACATTCTTGTCATGTAGCCGAGTGAAACTGCCAATACCAAGCTCACTGCGGCACCAACAGCCGCTGCTTCTGTTGGTGTAAAAATGCCGCCGTAGAGACCGCCCAAAACAATCCCAGCTATGATGATAATTGGCCACATATCAAACAGGGCTTTGGCGCGGCTGGTGTCCGCGATCGCCTCAGCTTCTTGTTCGGCTGATGGCGCGATTTCCGGGCGACGCTTTACCATTATGACGATCAAAGCGCTGTAGACGATAATCGTTAACAAGCCAGGCACGATCCCAGCAGCAAACAGATCAGCAATCGATTGCTGCGTGAACAACGCATAAACGATCATCATAATCGAAGGCGGGATCATCGACGCGAATGTACCGGCTGACGCAATTACTCCAACCGATATTGATTTATTGTAACCGAAGCGATTCAGCTCAGGCAGAGCAATCTTTCCGAACAGTGCCGCGGTAGCCAAAGATGACCCGGATATGGCACCAAACACCCCACTACTAATGCAGGTTGCGATCCAAAGTGAGCCCGGAATACCACGTGCCAGCACGTGTGCTCCTCGGTAAGCGAGTTGTGCCAAGCCCCCGGAAGAACAAAATGCGCCCATCAGCATAAACAATGGGATCGCCGCCCAGGTCGGTCGGGCAATTGACGAGTAAGAGGCCTGTCCAAGAAACGAGAGTGAAGTGTTAACGCCAAGTACGGTTACGGTTGAAATAAATCCGGATAGAATAAATGAGAAACCGATGTTCAAACCAAGCGTCATGAATAGCGCGAGCAAGGCAACGCAGAGAAGTCCAGCTGTAAAAAGATCCAATTTTGTGTTCCCTGATATCCTGCAGCGTTTTTCGCGCCACTATTTTCCATTTACGCCTCTTCAGAGGCTTGCGTCTAACCCGGGCTCATCGGAATCGCTTTCGGCCTTAGGGGCAATCAGACTTCGAACGGCTTCAATTAAAAAGAATGCCATGCCAGCGATCATGATGAATTTGATGGGCCAAAGTGGAAATGTGACGTTCCCGGATGTTGCCTCGCCCCTCAAGTAGGCGGTCATTCCGCTCCGATATACTGCATAGAAAAGAATGGCAGTCGCGATGACGTTCAAAACACCCACGGAATAGCCGTTAAGCAGACGTAACTTTGGGGGCAACATCATGACGAAGAACTCTAGGCGAACGTGTTCGTCATTCTCTTCGCACGCCGCCAGGCCGAGGTAGATGATGATCATCATCGCGAACACTGAAAGCTCAACCAGAGCATGCAATGGTGTAAAGAAATTACGCCAGACCACGTCCACCACCAGCAATACCATCATGCCAAAAAGCAACCAGCCGCCAATATAGGACAAGGCCACGTTGATCCGTGTCAGAGATGAAGAAACCATCTTAAGCATATCTATGCTCCTAAAAATGCAGATGCATTATCGCGGCCCCAGCTCCGGGAGAGTAGAACTGGGACCGCTTGGGCCTGGGGCGAGTTACTCGCGCGCCATTGCCTCAGCGTGGATCTCGAGCACTTGGGCCAGAACTTCTTCGGCGTTTTCAAGCCCCGCGGCCTTAGCTTCTTCGACCCACTGTGCCTGCAGCGAAACCGCAATTTCGGGATCTGCCCATGTAGCTAGATCTTCATCCGACATAGTTGTGACCGTCACGCCCTGCTCTTCTTGAGACGAGATAATCCGTTCCCGGTCGGCATCCAGAACACTACACATGTGCTGTTCAAATTCTTCGCTTGCTTCAAGCCAACCTCGTTTGACCTCATCAGAGAGCCCGTCCCAAAAGTCTTTCCGAACTGTGTAGGTGAATGGGACAGGCATCCAAGTCGACTCAGATACAAGAATGTGTTTAGCTTGTTCATAGAATTTCATGTTGTCGATGCCATCATAATTGGCAAGAACACCATCAATCACACCTGTTTGGAGAGAGACATAGACATCCCCCCAAGCCAGCGAAACAGGCGAAGCATTTTGAGCTTCAAGCAGCCCTAGCAACCATTTGTTACCAGCGCGCCATTTCTGGCCTTCAATCTGCGACAATTCAGTCAGCGGTGTCTTCGATGCAAATCCAAGGTGAAGCAGCGGAGTGATCATGATCACTTCGTGATTTGAGCTTTCGAGTTCTGCTTTGACAGCGGGCACGTTGTTGTACACTTCTTTGAAGAAGTAGAGCTGGTTTGTGCATTGAGCCGGACCCTGAGGTATCGTTGCGAAGACCGATTGAGCAGCAAACTCGTTCGGGAAATATCCACTCCAGACGCCACCAAAGTCGGCTACACCATCACGCACCAAGCGGATCATGTCACCGCCGCCGCCCAATACCGCATTGAAATACGGCTGTATCTCAATCTTGCCGTTGGTCTTTTCGCTTACATCAGGAAAGTACTCTTTGAGTAGTTCCTGGCAACGAATACAACTTTCGTTGTCCCAGTCAGCATAACGTACGTTGTCCGCTAACACAGCAGTCGTAGTCATCAAGGTGGCGAAGGCTCCTGCCGCGAGTGGCGTCAAAATTCGCTTGAAGCTTGATTGTTTACCCATAGTTATTCTCCCTGTTAGGTTCATTAACCGATTGTCTTCCCGACCTGAGGCGGCGGTAACGTCATGACGCGAGTTTCAATTTTGTGAAGCGATTGCCATGATGATGTTTGAGTGCCCCGTCGCGAGTTCCCTGCCGCTACTTCAAGAAAGCAGCTGCACTAGGTTTGAGAGTAGATGAAGAAAAGAGTGTTAGTTAATGCAATATTCATATGCCTTACCTTGGGTTTTCCAGGGGGAAGCATAGTCAGACAAAAATTGAACTCATCGATCAGTGCCAACGTCATGTGTCAACAATTGAGCTAATGGGATGAACTGCCTTCCCTCCAAAACGCAGCTATTGTTGTGCAAACCGGTGGGGAGAAGGGAACATTCTGATGGATATCGCAATTCCCGAAATTGATTTGGGTAAAGCGGTTTGGAGCCCTGCAGGTCTGGATTGCCCAGGTGCGGTCGTATTCCGCAAGCGCATCCAGCGCTTTGCGTTGTTGAGCACCAGCACCGCCCACGGCGAAAGCTTGGGAATATGGTCTTGAATGAGTCACCAGTTTAATAAGCCCGCATCAACGCTTTCCTCAGCCTGCCTCACACTCAGCAAATCGCCAGCAGGTTACCGATGACGTTGACTTGCGACGCCGGCTGAAAATCTGTGGGCGCATGCGCAAAAGGCCAAACTTTGACGCTCTTTCACATCACGAACGTGGCGATCGAAGGAACCTGTAGCCAGGTTTTGCGGTACCACTTCAGCTTGAGCCAAGCTGGCATTAATAACTACATGATTATAACATGTTAGGGAACAACGACTGTGCCGGGACTCGGTTTCATTCAAGTCCCGCGATCTAGCCGGGTCAGTTTCACGCCGCGCGCTACCGGGGTGGGATGACGGGCATCCTGGTAGGTTGCGCATAGTCAATTCCTCAGAAAAGTGAGATGACGGGCACTAAAACCGTGCCCGTCGATTGCTATTTGATCGCTTGCTATACGAGGGCAAATCCAATCAATGCGATCGCTGCAGCGATCAGGATATATGGCAACTGAGTCAATGCGTGATCCATGGGTTCGACATCCGTTGCCGTCGCCGACAGAACGGTCGAGTCGCCATAGAAACATGCGTGAGAGCCAAATGCGCCAGCCGACACAACAGAACCAATTGTCAGTGCGGGATCAACGCCTAGTTGGGCACCTAAGGGCAACATAATTGGCAGAGCAATTGCATACATGCCCCAAAAGCTGCCGGTGGCGAAAGCGATCAGAGCGAGAGCACCAAAGCTGACGACTGGCAACATCGCGGCAGTCATGTACGGACTTACACTGCCAATAACTAAATCAGTCAGCCCCAATGTGTCATTCACACTTTTCAGCATGAAGGATACAACGATAATGGCAATCGCGGGCAACATTCCTTTGATCCCTTCCATCGCGTAGTCGAACATCTGATTGAACGTCAGAACTTTCTGGAAACCGTAGTAAAGCAGCGTAATCACCAGCGCGACCGACACGCCCATGAGGATGTCAATACCGAACCACCACGTGAAAAACAGCAATGAAACGATCGGAACAAAGAAGTTTGAAATTTTTGGTTCGCCCTTGAATTCCTGTTTGATTTCCAACTCACCGCCGCGCGCACTGATCGTGCTTTCACCATTGGCGGCGCGTTGCTCTGCTTTCTTCATAGGGCCAATAACTGGGATGAGTCCCATGGCAACAGCAGGAACCAACAAAGCCGCAGCGATCGGGTAAAGCATGTAAGGGATGGCGGAAATGTAGGTTGCCATTCCCTGGCCTTCTGCAGCAACGCCATTGGCTTCAAGCAGGCCGGATACATAAACAGCCCAAGTAGACAATGGAATTAGCACGCAGATTGGTGCCGCTGTTGTGTCAACTATGTAGGCAAGCATTGGCCGTGAAACTTTGTACTTGTCAGTCAAACCCTTCATAGAAGAACCAACTGTCAGAGCATTCAGGTAGTCATCGATAAAAATTACCAATCCCAAAACCCAGGTTGTCAACAGTGCCGACTTGCGACTCTTTACATGATTAACCAATTTGCCGCTAAACGCCTGCGCTCCGCCCGAGTGGACTACAAGATGTGTCAATGCGCCAAACAAACTAACGGCCAACAAAATCCAGACCATGACACCATCCGCCAGAACGGATTGGGCACTATCGAGCGTTGTCTTCAGAACACCTGTTGTAGAAATCATTGCGTAACCGACGATCACACCAGCCAACAACGGCTCAAGCGAACGTCGTGACAATACGGCTAGGACGATCACTACCAGTGTAGGCACCAACGCCAAAATTCCAGGGTTTTCCATCTTTCCCTCCCCTATTTATCCATGGAGGCCTCGTGCTTATTAAAACACATATGTGCAGTCGCACAGCTACGGCTTCATTGCCGGTTTTCGGTCCCCATTTGATATGGTTTAGGGATCGGCTGCATTCTGGGACAGTTCCCTCTTAGGGGTACAATTGACCAAAGGTGACTGCGGCAGGGCGGCTTTGAAATATCGAATTACCTGATTGTGGGGTGCTCGGGATTTTCTGATCACTTGAATCGGCATGCGCATGCTGCAAGAATGGGTATGCAAAAAGAGGTTTTCACGAAAGAATGGCCCATTGACCCGCCTGAAACAAATAGACGAAGCAGCATATGTTGCTCTTGCCGGCTGCGTAGACGCGATCGGGGACGCAAGTTTCCCAAGATTGCTCAGTAGCTATTGTGCGGAGCTCTGTGGCGCGAGTTCCGTCTATTTGAGCGCCTATTTTCTAGAGGAAAAACCAACGCCTCTCTACACCAACCACCACGCCGACCACATCAACGACGCGTTAAAGGTTTACAACGACGTTGCCTACGTGCTGGATCCGTTCTTTCAGCGATTCAAGGCAGGCAAAGCCGACGAAGTGCTGACTTTGCGGGAATTTGCGCCGGACAATTTCAAGAGGAGCGAATATTATCATTTGTTCTATGACGCTATGGGCCTACATGACGAAACTGGCATGCAAGTTCGGATCAGTGATTCAGCGGCATTGTTCTTTTCCTTTGGCGTTCACGGATCGGGCAAGCGTACAAGCCCCAAACAATTAGCACGTGCATTCCCACTTGTGTCTGCACTGGCTAAGCGGCATTGGACCGTTCTCACGCCCGAACGCACGCACGGCACCGGGCGGATGGCCGCACATCTTGAAATTGCCTTCAACAAGTTTGGTGAGTCAGTTCTGAGCCCCCGTGAAGGGGATATTGTGCGCATGATTCTTCGCGGGCATTCCAGCAAATCCATCGCGCGTCATTTTGGAAACAGCCCGGAGACTATCAAGGTGCACCGGCGTCGGGTTTACAACAAGCTTGAGATTACATCGCAGGGCCAGCTTTTATCACTTTTCCTCACGGCGTTGTCGCTTGCGCCGTTGTACAGCAATGAGGATCCACTGACCTTCGTGAAGGACAGCAAGGTGCCCGTAGTCTGATTGCCAGGCGCGCTGCTAGGTTAGGTCAAGCCTGTCCAGAACAGCAGAAAGCAGCACATTTGCGCCAGCTTCGACCTGATGTGGTTCGGTGTATTCAGCCTCATTGTGGCTCAACCCGTCGCGACACGGAATGAAGACCATTGTTGTAGGCACCTTTCGAGCAACCATCAACGCATCGTGACCCGCACCCGAAACTATGTTGAGGCTGCTGTAGCCATGTGTTTCCACGCCCTTGCGGACAGCAGCAATCAATTCATCGTCAAAAGCGACCACAGGCGAATGCCAGATCAGTCTGATATCGACCTCGAGTGCTTTGTATTCTTCGGCCAAATCTGCGAGCAGTTTGTTCAGCCTGTCATGCATTTCGTTCAACGTGTTTTCGTCGGGATGGCGCAAATCTATCGTCAAATCGACATGGCCGGGGACAACATTTCGACTGCCCGGATAAGCATGTATTTGGCCCATGGTTGCGCGCGCCTTCTCATCCATCCGGCCAATGTCCAGAACGCCTTGGATTAGGTTTGGTAATGCGGCCATAGGATCGCGTCGCATGGCCATTGGGAATGGCCCGGCATGCACTTCTTGACCCCGAATGCGCAGATCATACCATCGAATTCCCTGAGCACCGGTTACAACACCAATGGTCTTCCCCTCTTGTTCCAAGACTGGCCCCTGTTCAATATGCAGCTCCAGATATTCATGCATTGCCTTACCCATGGCGTGGGGAAATCCGCTGTATCCATGGCGGTCGAGCTCATCGCCGACACTGATGCCTTCTATATCTGCGACAGCCCGAATGTCGTTCAGATCAAGCATACCGGAATATACACCTGATCCCATCATCGCAGGGGCAAAACGGGCACCCTCTTCGTTCATCCAACTAGCCACTTCGATCGGTCGCATTGGTGTCCAGCCGTTGTCTGCTATGGTTCGCATTACTTCCAAACCAGCCAACACGCCCAAAACACCATCATATTTTCCGCCTGTTGGTTGGGTATCGAGGTGGCTCCCTATAACGAGCGGCGACATGGTGTCGTCCTGACCTTTCATTCGAGCAAACATGTTTCCGATTGAATCATAGTTGATTTCAAACTCATATACTGCGCACCACCTCGCAAACAGCGCACGGCCTTCGATATCTAGATCGGTCAGTGCCTGTCGATTGCACCCACCTTTTTGAGTACCGCCAATTTTGGCGATTTCCATAAGGTCGTTCCACAAGCGGTCTGTATTGATGGTCAACGGCATGAATCCAGATATCCTTTTGTTAGCGCCCAAAAAAGAACCCACCGAATAAATCCCTTTCGGTAGGCCAAGTCACAGGGGAGAGTATGTTTGTGCCCGGCGATATTCGGTTTCAGGAAGTCGAGAAAAAGTACTTTCGGAAACGATCCTTGGTTTCCCAATACCCCGTAAAGCCGCGGCGGAACAGAAAGCTGTCACCGGGCCCGTATGTTTCCGAGGCACCATCGTCGGTTGACAAAGTGACTTCCCCGCTGATTACCACACACATTTCTTCGACAGGGCGGTTTTCTATGCGTTCTTTGTAAGCACCGCATTCCCATACCCCAGCTGTCACGCCATCTTTGCTGAAAAACAGGGCCGCCTGTTCGTCCGGATCGCCGCTGACAACGTTCGCTCGATCGACCAGACTGACATTTTCCAGTTCGCCCTTGGGTCCGTCGGGCAGCATCTTTTCCATGTATTTCGCCATAAGTATTTCCTTTGTATTTAGTCTGGATTTCAAGTGTCTGAGGAGGGTGTCGCGCCGGTGTTACTCTTTCATTCGGTCGCGCAGCATGTAATATCGATAGGTTGCCTCGGCCCCTATTTTACCCAATGGTCCGAATGTCGACGTCAAGCGGAACCGATCGCCAAGGTTCCGATACCGATCATCACCTTCGGCGATTGCTGCGGCGATCATGTCACCAGTTATATTTGTTGCTGCAACACCATGACCGCCGTAGGCTTGGCCGAACCAAACACCTGGGCGTTCCTGGCCAATCTGAGGCATCCTGTGAGCCGACCAGCTCATCCAGCCTTGCCACGCGAAATCAACCTTGATGCCTTCCAGTTGCGGATAGACTTTCAGCAAGTCCCCAAGCAGGATCTGATCCAAATTCTCAGGTTGGTTCAGTCCGACCGACACCCGGCCACCCCACATGATCCGACCATCCAAAAGCGGCCGATAATAATCAAACGCAAACCGAGTGTCATAAATTGCGTGCTGGCAGGTAAAGGCCTCGTCGCGCTGCTCTCCCAAAGGTTCGGTGACCATCACGTAGGTCGCAATTGGCAATGACGCGCGCGCCAACGGTTTGTAGAGTCCATTCAGATAGCCACCACAGCAAATTACGATTTGCCTGGCTTTGATTGTGCCATTCGGCGTGTGCACCAGTTTTGTCGGCCCGTCAGCTTCAATCCGCGTGGCAGGTGTGTTTGAAAACAGTTGTGCGCCTTGTTTGCTGGCTTCGGAAGCCAGACCAAGCGCATATTTCAACGGGTGGAAGTGGAAAGCGTTTTTTTCTACAAGCGCACCATTGTACTGGTCAGACTTTACAATTTCGCGCAGTTGCTCCGGCTCGATATAGTCCTGCTCGACCCCAAAACTGTCAGCCATAAATCTTTGATGTTTCTTCAGGATGCTTTCATCCTTAAACCAGTTGCACATCAAAACGCCGTCCCAGACGGCTTCGCAGTCAATTTTGTATTTTTTAATCCTCTGACGGATCAGTTCAATCCCTTCTGTGGTATAGTGATAAAGCTCGCGGGCTTTTTCTTTCCCGACGGACTTGATCAAACCATGTTCGTGCAAAGAATATCCGCCAAAAGCAAAGCCACCATTGCGCCCTGAGCACCCGAACCCAATGCCTTCGGCATCAATGAGAGCGACACTTTTGTGCCCCCGTTCGACAAGCCCTAAAGCTGTGGAAAGCCCCGCATAGCCGCCCCCGATAATGCAGGTATCCACCTCAAGGTTTTCGGCCAAGGCCTGAAAATCATCTTTCCCGGTAGTGGTTTCGGCATAGTAGGTATTTGGATAACTCATTGTCGCCCCTGTCTGTCGAACCCGCTCTCAAAAAAAGAGAAGGTTAAGAAATTTCAGCCCACGTCGAACAGCGCTTTTGAGATGAAAACTACACAAATTCTAATATGCCTTTGGAGTCCCCTTAAGGCGGTAGTGGTGCAGCGATTTTGCATCTGCCTAACTCTTTAGGGGAACTTACCTGCGGAACTTTCGGTCGATAGACTTTGACAAAAGTTCTGCCTTTGAGAACCTCCGAACTCATCAACATAGTGATTTCTCTCTGCGTAGCTCAAAGACTTGAAGCGCCATATGGGAATGACCAGAATTGTCCATGACAAAATGCCCGCCATTGATCTGGAAGGATTAATAAAAATGGTGTGGGCACATACTCAGTTTCAAGCTTGAAGAGTTTGCGGGATTGCGCAACTTCTGACCCAAAAATTTTAGAACTCACGCCAATTCAATGTGCAAATATGAACACTCACCTCGAAAGAAAACAATCTTTCTGGCTCTCCGAAACATTGAATGTAACATATATCGCGTGGCTAAATTTCGCGCATCGTGTCCGTTTGTCGGTCATGAATTTGAGGGACCGCGTAGCATTGAACATTCAGGATCTGAGACGCGCGCGCGATCTCAGCCAGGAAGAGCTTGCCTTACGCGCAAACGTCAGCCGTGGCCATATGGGCAAGCTCGAAAACGCCAAGTTTGCCGCTTCGTTGGACCTACTGGAACGTATTGCAGGAGCGCTCAAAGTCGATCCCTTAGAACTTTTTGCCAAACGCTAGTCCCTTTCAGCCGTGTTTGATCCCGTTCAATGGAAGATTGTTAACTCAGTGATATTGGTAATAATTGCGTAGGCTTCTTTGAAAATGAAACAGACAGGTTGGCCCTTTCAGGAAGGGTATGTGATGGTCGGATTTAGTGAAGTCCACGTCTTCACTGACTATCGCTGGAACGATGGAACCGTTGTGCGGCGCTGGATGATTGACCCAAGTCAAGTTGATTTGGCAACAGTGATCATTCGCCCATTCACTCTCGACCCCCTTGACGGGGTCGATCAATAAGAAAACCACTCCGAGTGATCCATGTTGCCTTCATAGTCGCCAAACTCAACCATGATCGATCGGACGGAGAAGCTTCCATATCCTCGCCCGATTGGCATCGCTATCACTTGCCCGCCTTCAGCGACGAACGTCGCTGGCCAGGGCGTGTGTGACCCGTAGACTTGCAGAATATTGCGGCAGGTTCGGTTTTCACGATCGCAGGATCGAATTGTCCAGTTCCATTGCCGAGATTCCTCCCGTGACTCATAAGACCTGCCGGTGAACCAGATCACATGTGTTCGATTGAGCCACGCGTAATCCGGCAGTGACGTATCCAGTTCCCCAATCCCGCCTGGCCCGCCCAGGGCGACCGGGACAGCCGCATAGGTGCAAATACCGAAAGGTGGCAACGACGGCCACGGCGTGATCCGCCATATCATCGTCCGGTAAGCGTGTGCGCAAACTGCACTTGGCGGAAACCCACCTGCCATACAGAGCATAATCGCGCAATCGATATCATAAGCCCGCGCTTTTTGTGGAAGCCCGACAAACGCAGCCAAACTAACCGCAAGAGCCAAAATATACCTGTGCATCGCACCCTCCTGAGCATGGATGCGCCGATCATCAATCATTTTGTTATATTCTGCAATATGTCGTATTGACTCAATGTGTCTTTCCGCTTTAGGTCAGGCGGACTAGAAGGACTCTCACGGGGAGAGTCCAAATGCCGATAGCACGCAATCAAATCTTGATCACACTGGATGGGGTCAAAGACCTTCGATCGAAGGGCACTGCGTTCCGCTGTCGGTATGAACTCGTGGGGTTCACGGATGATGGTAAGCCGCGCTATCAGTGCATCTATCTGCGCGTGGGCGAGCCGGAGGCTATTCTGGTCTCCACCCGGATTACTCCGCTTGGACCTGAGGCCCGATATTTTAACATCTGGCCAGGCCTTTTCAAACACCATCTCGAGTTTGGCGACGGGCGCGATCTGCGTTTTGGCTCTGACTACGCTATCACCCTTGAGGGTAACGGCTGACGTCCTATCCTTCGGTATCGACGGATCAGCCAGAGCCTCCAACTGGACATTTCACGGAGCGCGGCCAAACTGGATAACTCCTGACAGCGCCGCTGTGGTTTTGGCTCCTGCAACGCGCGCCTCATCGCCCAACAGCATTTCAACAAACATCCTTGATACAATCCGTAAAACGTCTGTGCGTCATGAGCGCAATAGCGCACTTGCTACCGCAAGTATCAGCCAATCCGATTGGCACATCCTGTTTCAGGCGATGATTGAGGCTGAAAGCAACTACAATCCAACCGCAGTCAGTCCCAAGGGCGCTTATGGTCTCGGTCAACTGATGCCAGACACCGCCCGCGCGCTTGGTGTTGATCCGCGCAACGTATCTCAAAACCTCGATGGAGCCGCCCGTTACCTTCTCGCCCAACTTGCGGAATTCCAATCCGTTGATCTGGCGCTGGCCGCCTACAATGCTGGGCCCCATCGTGTCGTCGAATACTCTGGCATTCCGCCATTCGCAGAAACCAGAGACTACATCGCGCGTATTCACCGCATTCGCGCACGTCTTTCCGGCGGGGTTACACCGCAACCCGCATTTCGTGTTGCAGGTTCTTCACCTGCTCGCCCGCCACTGGTGATCGATCTAAAATAACCAAGGATTTTTTCATGAAACTTTTTCACTCACGATACCTGCTGCTTATTGGCACAACCTTAGCGGGGATCACCTCCCCCGCCCTCGCGCAAGACTTGTCCCCCATCCAGACCATGCTGGAAACCGTTGAGTCCGCTCTTACGGGACCGATCGGCATTTCGGTTGCCACGCTCGCCGTTATCGGCACGGGTTTCATGTGCATGATGGGGCGGCTCAACTGGGGATGGTTTGCCTCTGTCATCATCGGCATTGTTCTCATTTTTTCGGCCGCGACGATTGTCGATGGGTTTACTTAATGACTGTTTCGCTCAGAAAAATCAGGGTGATCGACTGCCCTGCCGAGGCAGCGATTGCCAAAGGCAATTGCATTCGATGGGGCAGAGGATCTCTACTTTGCGCAATTCGCATATGCGGGGACAGTCACAGTGCCCGTTTTGCAAAATTGCATCTTCCAAACGATCCGAACGCGTTATTCTGCGCAAACGCTGCCTCGGGCCGTTCTCCAGATACTCCTTTTGAGCTGAGCAAAACAGGCACGATATGTCACAACGATCCCCCCTCTTCCTGGGCCTCGCCAGGCCGCCAAAGTATCTGGGTCTCCCTGTCGGATACTTGGTGGTCCTGGCCATGGGGGTCGTTCTGCCGTTCATCTGGACGAAATCGATGATCTTTTTCCTGATCGGGATCGTTGCCTATCCCATCCTTTGGTTTGTCGCAGACCAAGAACCGCATTTCTTTGAGGTTCTCCGCGTATCCTACGGCACCGTGCGCACGACCAAGAACCGCTCTCTATGGGGAGGGGATAGCTTTGGCTCTTGATAACGGCACATTGAACAACATTGGCGCGGCCGTTCTTGAAGCAGGTGGCAACAGTTTTGCCCGCGAATCTTATCTGGCAGAGCACCTGCCGTATTTCTCTCTTGCAACCGATGATGTGATGGCACTGCGCGAGGGCGATCTGCTCGCGACGCTGCGCCTTGATGGTCTCAATCCAATGACTACCGAGGATGATCAGCTTGATGCGCTGAAACGTGCGGTCGCCGCAATTGTTGCTCAGACCGGCAATGCCTTTGGCTTCTACATTCATAGAATTTCAGTGCCACAAAAGTTGGGCATGCGCCCTGTTGAGGGCGATGGCTTCGCTGCTGCCATCGATGCGCGCTGGCAGGCACACATTAATGATCTGCGCCCCTCAAAGCGGCAGATGTATCTCAGTGTTCTGCGCCGCCCGGACATTTCAGCCCGCATTCCTATCCTACGCAATCTGGCAAAGAAGGCCTGGATCAAGGACCGCGCGGCTCGGGTGCAGGAACTAAATGAAGTGATGGGGTTCTTTAAGGTCGCCCTGTCTTCGGCCAATCCCATCCGTCTGACCAAACAGGGTGGCGAATGGTTGGGCTATCTCAACACGCTGAATGCCGGGAGCTTCTCACCGATTGCCTTTGGGCAAAGCATCCTGCCCCTCTCTCACGCCTTAAGCGACTGCCGCGCAACCTTTGAAGGCGACACCGTGAGGGTAACTTGTGCCACCACGGGCGTGGTCAAATACGGCGCGCTGTTCAGCATCAAGACCTATCCGGCTCTGACCGATGTGACTTTGCTTGATGCGCTAGATCTGCCGCTGGACATCGTGTTGACCAATTCCTTCAGCCCGATCCCCAACAATATCATGGCCGAACGCATTCAGCGGATCATCCGGCAGATGCATGCCTCCGACGATGCCGCCGTTTCCTTGCGGGATCAACTGGCCGTCGCGGCAGATGATCAGGAGGCCGGGCGCATCGCCTTTGGGGATCACCACCTTTCCATCGCCGTCTATGCACCCGACCGCGACACGTTGGAGCGTGCTGCGGCCCAAATCAAACGCGTCGGTCAAGAAATCATGGCCGTGATTGTGCGTGAGAACATGGCACTGAAGGCTACGTATTTTGCCCAAAGCCCGGGTAACTTTGGCTACCGCGCTCGCAAGACACCTATTTCCTCGACCAACTTTGCCGACTTTGCAGCCCTGCATGGCAGCGTTGAAGGGCGCGACGCGTCTAAAAGCCCATGGGGTCAGAACATAACGGCGCTGCCAACTGTGGGCGCGTCTGGCTACCGGTTCAATTTCCACGAACCTGGGGAAGTGAGCAAGGAACCAACTGTTGGCCATACGCTTGTGTTGGGGCGCACTGGCACCGGCAAAACTCTCACCACTGCGTTTCTCGCAGCACAAGCCCAACGCGTTGGTGCGCGGCTGTTTTTCTTCGACAAGGATCGCGGCCTTGAAATGGCCGTCCGCGCGCTCGGTGGCCGTTACAATGAAATCCGCGCCGGCGTTCCAACCGGTCTTAATCCGCTAGCAACTGAGACAGACGAACGCGGTCGCGCCTGGCTTTCTGATTGGCTAGCCACTCTGCTCTCGCGCACGGGTGAGCTGTCGGGTGAACAATCGCGCCATATCCAAAGCGCCGTGGCTCAGAACGCAGATGCAGGAATTGCACTGCAGCGCTTCAGCAGTTTTGAGACCTTGTTCCAATCCTTGGATGATGATGGCGAGCTGCAATCCCGCGTGGCGGAATGGGCCCCGGGGGGCCGCTTCGGCTGGGTGTTTGATGAACCTGAGCGCGGCCGATCCATGGATGTCACTGGCGACATCATCGGCTTTGACATGACCGAAATCCTCGACATGACAACCGAACGCATGGCAGTGCTGTCCTACATTTTCCGCCAGATCGAACGCGTTGTTGAAGATCGCCGCCCCACCATCATCGTGCTCGATGAAGCCTGGAAACTGCTGGATGATCCGTACTTTGGCGCACGGCTGGAAAACTGGTTGGTCACTTTGCGCAAGATGAACTGCGTCGTAATCATGATGACGCAATATCCCAGTCAGTTGCGAGACAGTCGGGTTGGCAAAACCATTGTTGAGACCGTGCCAACGCAAATCCTATTCCCCAATGACCGTGCTACGGCTGCCGACTACGACTTTCTGCGCGTAAATGCCAAAGAAGCGGCGCTACTCATTCAGCCCACGATTGGTCAACGCATCGCCCTGGTGCGTTCCGCCGGTGAAAGCGTCTTTGTCGATGCTGATCTTTCAGCGCTTGGCGATCTGCTGCCGATCCTGGGTGGCGGTGTCACCGGTGAAGCCCGCGTGCCCGCCGATTGGCGCGACAATCCTGATTTCTGGAGAACAACATGATGTGGAAACCCGCAGCAGTACTGCTATTTGCAACCGCCCTGCTCGGGGCCTGCGAGCGGTACACTGAACAAACATACCCTTGCTTTGACCGCAACGGCACGCCGGTCGTTTCTCGTGCGGCGCTTTCATTTACACCCAGCGACAATCAACCAATTGCCACGGGCAAAGCGAGTGTCGCCGTCAAAGCGAGTGTCGCTGCCACAGCAAATGTTGCTGCCACGGGCTGCACCTTCGAAGACCTGCCCCGCCCGGAATGATCAAAGCCGCGATCATATGGTCTGGGCTATGCCTCGGCGTGTCTGTATCCATTGCCGCAGCACAAGGCGTGCCGACGCATGACAATTCGGCGATTGGGCAGACCATTGCGCGGGTCACGGCTCTCCTCGAAGGCCTGGGCACACAACAACAAAAGGACACAACCGAATCTTCCATCGCGGATGTCCAGGCCGACCAACTCAGAACACTTGATGCGATCTCAGCAGCCATCTCGGGGCCAGGCTTTGATATCCGCGCGCTGGAAGGTAACGCCGATTTTGGCGTCGCTGCGGTCTATCCCAATACAGACAATCACCCGATGGACAGCCGCCTCTTTGGTGAGGGGCGCAAAACCGTCGAGATGATGATCGTGCGGGTTGCGGGCGAATATGCCAGCGCACCCGGTGTGGCCCGCGCTGGCCTGTCCGCCACCCAGTGGCGCTGCCTGTTCCAGGCCCTGATCAAACAGGAAAGCCGGTTTAACGTCGCAATCCAAAGTCCCGTTGGCGCTTATGGGTTAACCCAGCTCATGCCCGGCACCGCGTCCGACATGGGCGTGGATCGTTATGATCCGATGGACAACCTGCGTGGTGGCGCGCGCTATATCACCACACAGCTCAATCGCTTTGGCAACATCCCCCATGCGCTGGCCGCCTATAACGCCGGGCCCGGCCGGGTGATTGAATATGGCGGCGTGCCGCCCTTTGCCGAGACCCAAGGCTATGTCCGTAACATATCGAAATTCTACAACGAATATCTGGCCGTTGTCGGCGGCGCAGATGCATTGGGGACGTTGTCTCCCTCGGATTTCGCCTTGGCGGAATATGCCAGCATCTCGGATGCGGGTGTTTATTACGCGGCAGACAGCCATGCCACAACGGAACAGGTGATCAACCGACTGCGTGCCATCATTCTTCAGATCGACGCGCAGCCTAGTGCCAAAGCGGCCTGGGAGCTCAACACATACGCCAAAGCCGAGATCGGGCGGATTCTTAACCTGCGCGTGCGCCTCATGGCAGCCAATCAACAACGTGAGGCAGCTTACAGTCAGCACCTCGTTGCTGATCGTCTAACTGAGCGCGAATTCATGCAAATGGGAGTGCCAAATTGAAACAGTTTTTTTTCGTCACTGCGACTGTGTCAGCGATCGTCCTCTCTTCACCAGCCCATACTCAAGGCGTGCCGACTTTTGACGGCACCCAGCTGACACAGCTGGTGGCCCAGCTAGAGCACATGGCCGAAGATCTGAATGTACAGTTGCAGCAACTGGCAACCATGAAGTTGGAGTTGGAAACCCAGCTTTCTCAGCTGTTGAATCTGGACGCCCAGCTGCGCTCCCTGATTGAGGGCAGTGGATTAGGTGAATTGTTTGCCACGATTGAAGAGTTCCGCGCCCTGCGCGGCAAGTTGGTTGCCCCTTTGAACACGGCGCGCGCGCTGGCGGAGGGTGATTTCCTGAGTGGTTTTAATCCCGGGGCCGAGCTTGAGGCCTCTGTGAGGCGTGTCTTGTCCGGAAGCGGATTCACACCAGAAACCCTAAGCGCCTTATCCTCGTCCCCAGAACCGGCTGACAACCGCATCGCCACCCGGGCCGGGGCCAGCGCCATGCTCTCGGTCGCCGCACAGGAAAGTCATGCTGAGGCCGGTCAAAGTCTGGAGCGGCTCGAGACAATGGTCGGTTTGATCGACGACCAGGATGGCCTGAAATCAGCGGTTGATCTCAACACCCGCGTCACGGCAGAACTTGGGATCATCCTCACCCAGATCTGGCGCCTGGAAGCGGCGCATGGCGTCAGTGCCGGACAGCTGGGTGTGGTCGATGCGGCCACGCTTGCAGCCGAGCGCAAGTTCAGATCGATGGCGGTGGATCCATGAGAGCACCTATTGATATAGTTGCGACATCCAGAGCCGTCTGTTTAGCGCTTGTGATCACTTTCGCCGTGCCGCTCGCGGGCCGAGCAGAAGAACACCTCTTAACGACACCTGAAAACAGGTCCTTTTCCTCAACGGCCATTGCACCGGACAGGGTCGAGGAATGCCGCGTACCACGCCCGCCAGTAGCGTTGGCAGAAACCGCTTACTTGCGTAACGGCTATCGCGCAGTTCTTAGAATTCTCGTTGCCGAACGCTGGGGCGAGACCGAGATTTGCGATTGCCAATTGGATGATTTTACATGGGATATGGCGCTGGAAAATCTCGAGAGGTTTCAAACTTCTGACAATCCTCGCCTGCCGTTCAAAGTACTCGATCTTTACGCCATGGCTGATGCGCTTGAGGCCGAACGCGCGGAGGTCTGTGCAGAGTAATGGGAATTATCCGCGACATACTCGATCAGGTTGATGCGGCCGTGAACTCCGTTGCAGAGGATGGCTTTGTGTCCTCCGCTGCTGCTGTGGGCGATGTCATCACCGCCGGATCAATTCTTTTGCTGATCTTGCTCGGCATTAATGTCGTCATGCAGCTGCGGCCCATGACGTTCGGCAGTGCTTTTGCGTTTGGCATCAAGATCTCATTGGTTGGGATATTCGCGCAAAGCTGGGATAATTTCAGCATAATTTATAGCGTCGTCACACAGGTGCCTGACTCTGTTGGTGCCTCGATCCTCGCGCTGACCGGGTCAGGCAGTGAGGACGGCGTTTACGAGAGCCTCGACAATATGGTGGCGCGCATCACCGCGTATGGTGACACCATCGGGGATCAGGCCGGCTGGGTGTTTGGGGCCGTTCTCGGGGCGATCTTCTTCGTTCTGTCAGCGCTCTTTGCCGCCGTGACCGCTGGCATCATCGCTTTTGCCAAAATTGTCTTTGCCCTTATGATCGTCATCGCTCCGTTCATGATCATCACTTCGCTGTTCAAACCAACTCAGTCCCTGTTTGAGGCCTGGAGCCGCGCCACCATCGGCTACGCGCTCATGCCGGTTGCTGCCGCTGGCGCCGCCGGAATTATCGTCGCAATCGCCGAAGCCATTGGTGACGCCTCCGCAGCGCCTGGTGACGTTGAAACCGTCAGCCTGATCCTGCCGTTTCTGGTCATCCTGCTGCTCAGCGCCGGGATTATGGCCTCGGTGCCCTACATCGCCTCCAACCTCACCGGCGTCATGGGCATTGCCTCAAACGCCATGGGGCTGACCGGCCTCGCGCGGCGCGGTGTCATCAATGCCGGTGAATATGGCGCGGGCGGTGCAAGCCGTATGGCAACCGGCAAAACACCGCATGAGCTGCGCCAGGCCACCAGTGGCGGCGTTGTAAAAACCGGCCAGGTCATTCGCCAAACTCCCGGTGCGATGCTGAACGCCGCCAAATCGTTCCGTAAAACATGACCAGAAAGGTCAAACCCCAGTGAAACAACCTGCGACTCAGAATCGTGATGCCTTTGAAGTGGATTTCATCTACGGCCCGCGCCGCCGTGAACGCTTTGCCTATTTTGTGGCCGCTGCGGGTGTGCTCATAGGTCTGGCTGGCATCGTGGCCGGGGCAAGTCTGTTTCCTCTGAAAACAGTCGAGACCTTTGTGGTGGTCGTTGATAAAGAAACCGGCGAAATGGACCGGGTTGCCGCCGTGCAGGCCCTGACCTTGAGTGAAAGCGATGCCATCATCCAGGCCAATCTCGTGGCCTATGTCGATGATCGAGAAACCTATGATCTCACCGACGGCGAGCAACGGATCAATTCTGTTTTGGAACGCTCTGACGGTGACGCCGCCCGCACCCTGCGCGATCTTTGGACGTCTTCAGCCGAGGATTACCCAATCACCGTATACGGCCGCGACGCCATTATTGAGGTGATCATCAAGTCAGTGAACCAGATCGGGCCCGGCGTGGCACAAGTGCGTTTCACCCGCACCCTGCGCCGCCCTCGCGACACACGCACTGTCACCCGCAGCTATGTCGCCACGATCGGCTACGATTTCCAGCCAGAAACCCGCCAGCGCCTGCAGGATGTCTGGGCCAACCCTTTGGGTTTTGTGGCGTCCTCATACCGCGTTGATGCCGAGACATTGGAGAACTGATCAATTGAATATCCCCCTCATCATTGCCTTGTCTTTGTTGCTCGCCGCACCTGTGCTCGCGGAAACCACGCCCCGGGGTGGATCGCTTGATGCGCGGATCCGCAACGCAGTTTACAATGAAAACCAGGTCTTCGCTATTGAGACCGATCTGCGCCACTCCACCACAATTCATTTTGGTCCGGGGGAACGGTTCGAGGCGGTGATCGTCGGGGATACCGAAAGTTTCCAAGTCGATCCAATTCCGGAACTGGGCAACGTGCTGACCATCAAGCCGCATGTTGGGCGCGCCTCCACCAATATGACGGTGATCACCAACCGGCGCACCTATTCGTTCCATCTGCGCGAGGGTGCCCTCCCTGGCCGATCCGGCATGTTCTTTGAGGTGCGGTTTAGCTATCCGGATGATAAACGCCGCACGGCTGCGGCCACAGATCCCAAGGGGTTTGTGGCGCCGCGCAACTACAATTACCGCGTTGCCGGGGAAGGCGATTTCCGGCCTTCTCATATTTATGACGATGGGAAGTATACGTATTTTACTTTCCCTGAGAACGGTCGCCAACCAGCCCTGTTCAAGGCCGACGATCAGGGCCGCGAGCGCACAGTAAACTGGACTCAGCAAGGCAATACCGTCCGCGTTCTTGGCATAAACCAGTATTGGACCCTGCGCATCGGTGAGGATGCGATTTGCGCCTACCGCGATGACAGCGCCATCTATGTGAGCAACTGAGCATGGCAGACAAACCCACACCAGAACTGCAGGATCGTCTGGATCAGTTTAGCCAGCGCGGACAACCCAAACGCCGCAGTGGCAAGTTCGGCGTTGGTGCACTGGCTGTCTCTTTGGGTCTTGGCGGTGCTGCCCTGGCATATTTCCTGGCAACTGGTCTTCAGGAGAAAGATGGCGCTTTGGAGACATCGGATGTTGAGACGTTTCAGGATCAACGCGTCGGCAATGGCGAACGGTTGGAGTTCCCTCCCGATGAGACAGATCGACGTGTCAACGATGCTCTCATCGCCGTCGAAGAGGCGCTTGAGGTCACGCCCGCCGCTCCGGTGACAGCAGCACCCAGCACTGAAGTTCTGGAAGAACTTGCCAAGCTACGCGAGGCGCTGGCGGCCAGCCAGGCCGCGCGCAACTCCGAGATTCAGGAGGCAGTGTCTGATCTCAGGACAGCATTTGAGGCGCGTACCAACGCGCTGGAAACTGCAATTACCGACAAGGAAACGGAATTGGCGAACCTGCAACGCCAGACCGCGACACGCTTGTCCGGATTGCAGACCCTGCTCGATGCGGAACGCGCACAACGCGAAGGCCTGGAAGCTGAATTGACCCAGGGCGGGTTAATTGCAGATCAGCGATTACTGGAAGAACGCAGACGGCAACAAGAGGAACAGCGCCTGCGGGAAGAAGAAAGGATCGCAGAAGAATTGCTGACGGCGCAGATCACATCCCCTTCAGTCATTTTTGCCGATGGGTCTCGCGGAGGGGCAAGTGGTGCGACCGGCGCCGATGTTGCGGCAAATAACGGCGCTGGTGGCCCTGCTCTTTCTGAGAATGAAAACTATTTGCGCCAGGGTGCGCGAGCACTAGAAATCCAGGAAGCCACGCGCATGGACTTCCCGACCCGCACTCTCACGCAAGGCTCAGTTATTCAGGCAGCACTTCAGACCGCCATTAACAGCGATCTGCCGGGTTCTGTTGTTGCGGTGGTTTCCGAGCCGGTTCCAGCCTTTTCCGGCACTCAAATCCTGATCCCGCGCGGCTCGCGTCTCTTCGGTCAGTATCGCTCTGGCATTGAGCTCAATCAAAAACGCATTCTGATCCTCTGGACCCGTATCCTGACACCGGATGGCACTTCAATGGAAATTGCCTCTGTGGGTGGCGATCAACTTGGGCGATCTGGTCTGACAGGGCTTGTCGATACTAAGTTCACTGAACGGTTTGGCGGAGCGGCGCTGATTTCCATCATTGGCGCAGCACCCGCCGTAGCGGCCCAAAGCACCGACAATGAAACGACCAATATTGTGCTCGGGAATGTCGGCAGCGATCTTGAAGATGCAGTCGGGTCCGTCATTGCGGATCAGATCTCGATCTCGCCGACGATTTACATTGATCAAGGCGCAAGTGTCACCGTACTCGTCGACCGGGACATTGTGATATATTGACGGACCAGGCCAATCCTGCATCTTATCTCGAGCGCTATCTGGAACCGTTTCGAGGCCTGCTGATGCGCGACGATGTCGTGGAAATCGCAATAAATCCAGATGGCAAAGTCTGGCTGGAGATCGCCGGCGACGCCTTCATGCGATTTGAGGGTCAAACCATCGACCGAACCACCGCGCTTAACATGGCCCAGTCTATTGTTGGCGATGCAAAGGCGCGCGTTTCTGAAAAGAACCCGCTCGTATCCGGCAAAGTCGAATATGCAGGTCGACCCCTCAGAGTGCAGGTCGCCGTCCCGCCCGCCATTGATAAAGGCGCATCCATTACAATCCGTCTGTTCGCGTCCGGGAATATCAAGGACTATGCCCCAACCTATTTGTTCGGAAAGGCGGTCTCGCTCGACGCCTTGCGCGCCGAGAAGATGAAAAACATTGCTGAACTTGCTGAGGAAAACCTCGAGGCCGCTTTGAAGACCCTTGTCGAGGCGCGGCTGAATATCTTGATCAGTGGTGGAACCTCGACCGGAAAAACTACCTTTGCCAGGCATCTCCTGACCCATGTTGATGATGGAGAGCGATTGATCACCATCGAGGATGCGTTCGAGCTGTTTCCGGCCCAGCCAAACACCGTGGCGTTGCTGGCCGAAAGAGCATCTGGGTCTCAGCGCACGGCCAACTCGCTTCTACAGGCATCGCTGCGCATGCGACCGGATCGTATCATTGTTGGCGAGCTGCGCGGGGCTGAAGCACTGACCTATCTTGAAGCGATCAACACCGGGCATGGTGGGTCGGTGTCCACCATCCACGCCGAGACGGCAGAGCTGGCGATTGATCGGCTTGCTATCATGGTGTTGCAGGCTGGGACGCCGCTGACATTCGCCGAGGTGCGGGAATATATTCGCAAATCGATTGATGTAATTGTGCAGCTCGGGCGGGTAGATGGGAGGCGCGGGATAACGGAGTTTTTCTTGCCGGGGAAGTGAGGAAATTCGGTAGGAATGACGGGAGCCGACGTTCGCTGCACCTCGTTCTAATGTCGCAGGTGCGCAACAAAACCGACTTTGGGGTTGCCGCTCACTTTCTGTATATGTTCCAATCAGGTTGCGGTAGATTGTGGCTAATGCCTAAGTAGAAAATCACAAGAGCGGAGCCAATTTTGCCAAGTTGTTTAATGTTGGATGTGGATGGGGTGTTGATATCTGGGCGCCCCGCAGACGGGCAGAACTGGACTTTCTCGCTATGGAAGGATTTGGGCATTGACCCCCGAAGTCTTGTTGAGCAGTTCTTCTCTGACGAATGGATGGACGTCGTGACGGGTAAGCGCGATATACTTCCGGCACTGTCATCAAGTTTAGAGAGGGTTCCAACGAGCGTTACAGCAGAAGAACTTATAGCCTATTGGTTCGAAATGGATTCGCGCATCGTGAACGCCGTACTGTCGGACTGCCGGGCCGTGCGAGCAAACGGGATTTCTGTTTATCTAACGACAAATCAGGAGCACAGAAGGGCGAAATATTTGATGGAAACACTCGATCTACAATCAGAAGTGGACGGAATCGTTTACTCAGCCCAAGCGGGAGTCCAAAAGCCGCATCCTGACTTCTATGATTATGCATGCAAAGCAACTGGTCGCGACACTAGTGAACTAATTCTTGTGGACGACACGAAAGAAAATGTCGAAGGCGCGATAAAAGCTGGCTGGGATGCGGTTCATTGGAATGATGACATGAGGCTGGCAGATGTTTTGCACCGCAGCATCTGTAAATAAGGGCTCAAACTGACCTTTCGCTGCTCTTTGCGCCAAAGTCTGCTGTGCGCAACAAAGCTGCCCTTTCTGCCATTGTGTGAATAGAGAGTTTCACCTGAGACCGGGCATTCTGCGGATCCAAGGCTCTCCGATTCGCGTCACCCAAAAGCGCGTCGGACGGCCGTTTCCATCGCACGGATTGAGGGGCTGTCAGCATCCGCTCTTCGTCCCAGCACCAGGTTTGATACCGGCATTTCGCCGAACCCGTTGTCTGCTCCAAGCCGCTGCAGATCGGCGGTCATACTTGTTTCGCCCATCAAACCGACCGCTATACCAGCCTCAATCGCAGCTGTTACGCCTGCCACGCTCTGACTGGAATACGTGATCCGAAACGGACGGCCCATTGCGCGCAAGGCCTCAAGTGCGGCGTCTCGCCACCAGCAGTCACGATCAAACAGCGCGACTGGGATCGGATCACGTGACAGAAGATCATGATGGCGTGACATCATCCAGCAGGTCCGTTCCTGTCGCAATATCTCAAGGCCCGGCTGCGGATGCGCTACCTCATAGATGGCAAGGTCCAAAGCACTGGACGCCAGGGCATCCGGAAACCCGGCACTCAACGTACAAATTACTTCAAGTTCGACAAGCGGATGGGATTGCGCGAATTCCCCCACAATCCTCGACAGAATATCCTTATTCTGGTCGTCGGGAATGCCAATGCGCAGTTTGCCGTGCAGGGCATCCGAAGTCAGCTCGCGCAAGGTCGCGTCCAAAGTGCGGGCGACGTCGCGAGCCACTGGCAGCAGCCTTTCGCCCACCTGTGTCAGAACAACGCCGCGTCCGTGCCTATCAAAGACCCGCTGGCCAAGTATGTCTTCAAGTTTTCTGATCTGGAGGCTGGCGGCGGATTGCGACCTGAATATACGCGCGGCTCCTTCTGTGACACTGCCGGTTTCGGCGACTTCCAGAAACGTGCGCAGCAGATCGCTGTTCAAGTGATTCATTGAAAAACCTCATAGCTGAGATATCAATTACCCATTTCACATATGTCTCGTTTGCCGCGATATTCCAAGATGCAGCAAGAAAGGCGTGTCCATGTCCGATCAAACCCAAAACAGCAACCACCCCGGTATCAAGCCAATCCTTCTTCTCACAGCGATTGGGTTGGCCCTGGCAGGATCACTGGTCTGGCCTCATCAAGCCTGGGCGATGTGCCAGTTCGTGGCGATAGGCCTTGTCTCTGTGGCGCCGCTCGTCGTACCGGGCATTTTGCTTGCTGCATGGATTATGGCCAGCGGCGCAGATGCCCTTATTGCCCGCGCCTTTGAAGGGCGAGTCTTGTATGCGGTCATCGCGGCCTCGGCCATTGGGGCGATTACGCCTGTCTGCGGTATCACCGTCCTTCCGCTGATGGTAGGATTGCTGGCCGCAGGCATCCCTCTGGCTCCGGTTATGGCTTTCTGGCTGTCCTCTCCGGTCACTGACCCGGCAATGCTGGCAACAACGGCAGCGACCCTCGGGTTCAGTTTTGCTGTAGGCAAAACAATTGCCGCCTTTGGCCTTGGCATCTGGGGCGGTGCTGTCACATCGGCTTTTTCGAGGCAAAGCTGGGCAACCGCACCTCTTCGGCAGAACCGGATCGTCGGCAACCTGTCAGATTGTGGGAGTGGTGCGCCTTTGTCCTTTGATGCGCGGATTTGGCAAGACCCCAAACGACGAGACGTCTTTCGTCAGAAATTTGCCGCCACGACACGGTTAATTCTGATTTGTCTTATCCCGGCTTTCGCAGCAGAATATGCGCTTAACTCAGCCCTCCAACCTGAAGCACTGTCGGCCTATGTGGGCGACGATGTCTGGTGGGCAATTCCCTTTGCAGTTTTTGTCGGAGCGCCCGCATATCTAGATGGATACGCAGCGTTGCCTCTGACGCGCAGTTTGATGGATCACGGCATGTCGCCAGGTGCTGCGATGGCTTTTCTGGTTTCCGGAGGTGTAGTCAGTATCTGGGGGGCAATGGCAATCTTCCCAGTTCTCAGGCTGAATCCGTTCCTTCTATACCTTGCCCTGGCAGTCTCTGGATCACTGATCGCAGGGTATGTCTTCGATTGGGTTGCGTGAAGGTTACGTCGAATGGCTGCTCTAAACTTGTGGGTTCAACGGATCGCCGCAACACATTGCGTCTGCGGCAAAAAGCCAGAAGGGCGGATTGCTGTCGCTCGCGGCGCTTTGCTCCAACTTCTCAGAACGGGACAAACCTAACCTTGAATATCAGCCGTTAAACGCTCGCTTCCGCAAAACAGTCGATCAATTGCAGATCCATTCATTTGGAATTTGACTATGTGGTAGCGAAGAAATGAGTTGTGTTTTTCGCCAACCCCTCTCCAACAGGCGGGAATATGGATTGGCGATTGCAGTCGTCGCAACTTAGGTTGGCAGCATTTTTCCAGCCATTGCTTCTGTCGCCTTGGGGTCCTCGGTCACCGTGCCCATAACCGCCAGTCTGGTAGCGAGCCACGTCGGCATCAAAGTGATGGGGCTGGCGATGGATTTGATTTCGGCAGAACACGCCATTGGCGGCGCAATGGGCGCCTTTCTTGGCGGTTTTGTTTTCGACACTACTGCGACCTATGACCTCTTATGGGCGGGATCAATTTGGCTGGCGGTTGGAGCAGGCGTATTGGTCTTGTTCATAAAGGGACAGCCCTCGATCAAAAACTTTGACATAGTGGGTTCGCAGCGGAGTTCTGCCGCACCTGCCTGGGTTGGCTCGGGTCAGTTTCCCCAGCACATTTTTCGTTGTCAGTGCACCATCCGTGGCTTTATGTGCCGGTCAGTATCCAACCGAAGGATTCGTCGCCACAGCTCGGTTTTAACGAACCACCCATCTGAAAGAAGACGGTGGGGTTCCTGTTCCTCCAGCAAACCTGCCCAACAAAGCGGGCGCAAGACCGTGACATAGAGGACAGAAGCCGTTGAATCATAGTGGGTGGGATCACTATCCGGATCACCATAAAGGACCTTGCGCAGCGCCGAACGGCTCGTGCCATACTCGGCTTCGACGTTGATGACATTGAGAAAAACATCCCAGTTGCCCAAAATTTGATCTTCAGGCCGCAAATGCGCACCATGATCCAGACGGAAAAGGTAATTGAGCACCACTTCGGACAATAGGCGACCGGGGTGCGCCATCAGTTCCTTTCCGGCGTTTGTCAGCAGGAATTTTCCCTTGTAGTGTCGTCCGAGTTTCAGCCCCTTCAACAGGTCGTGAATATCGCCTACCGGTGGAAAGTCCCACTCATTCAAAACCTTGTTGATGCTGAACAGATCCTTTTTAGAATAGCCGGGCCAGTCGAATTCCGCAGCGGCCCAATGCACAAATTTGCGATTGAATGCACCGGACTTGGTCAGGCCGATGCCTCCGTTAGCCTTGATGTACTCCGCCGTTTTTAACACCCCACGGATCAAGGGCGATGTGGGCAAAATCGGGTCATCGTCAGACACGGTTTTGAAAGCTGGCATTGTCGGATTCCTTTGGAGCTCATCACGTGGGATCAAAAATATTCGGCGCTGCCAAATTCACCTATCGTGTCTAGTCGAGCAAGTATCGCCGATCAACAACGGTAACGCCCAGATTATTGCCGCACAACAGATGTATGTCAGCCTACTATTTAAATGGTCGCAATTTCATGATGCGTCGCTGTATTTATACGAGATGCAAACGACCACAGCGGACCACTACCCACCCAACAGCTCTTCAACAAAATCCTCCTGCCGATCCAGCGCATACTCCCACGCTTTGGGAACTGCCGTCTCTCGATCTAGAACTTCCGCAACCGGTCTATTCGTGTCAGGCTGCGTTGCAGTCACACTCATCCCCCGCGACTCCCTCCGCCCAGAACGATTTCTGACCGGTGCTGATCGTACCGCCATTTGAGCCTCTGATAGATCCGCCTCATCATCGTCATCCTCCGCCGTCCAAGGCCCCACACCTTCCACACTCGGCGGATAGGGAAACGCTTTCCCCTCCTGCTGCTCGACCATCGCTTTAAACAGCGGATCATCATAATACTTAATCCGCTGCGCCTTGATCGGATGTTGTGGGGAAGCCAGAATGATCACCTCGTCCGGATCCATTAGCCGCGCCTCGGTCTCAGACAGCAGCGGCCGTTCCTCTAACCTTGCCGATGTTGAGGTCGCGCCCAAAATCCCTTTGTTGCGGCCATACATTCGCGTAACCGCTTCGCGCGTTGTGCTGCCAACGGACGCCGACACCTCTTTCACCGTCCGCTGATCCCGCGGTGTGATGTAGAGTTTCAGGCCAGCTCCGTTCTCAAGACTTTCCCGGCCCTCTGGCCCATAAATCCGATCTAACGATGCAAGCGACTGCGCGATCATCGCCACCCTGCCCCCATAGCTTGCAAGTGAATGGATAGCCCGCTCCAGATACGGCATCGCCCCCATCTGCTGGAATTCGTCGATCATCATCATAACCGGCCAGGGCTCATCCGGTCCCGGTTCTTTGAGACGCAGAGACGCAATGAGGTCAGCGAACATCAAACGCAGGAGCGGTGCTAGCGTTGAGATGTGATCTTCGGATACAACAATGTAGAGCGACTGCGGCTTCTTGCGGAAACACGCAAAATCAAAATCGCTATACTCAGTAGCGGATCGCACTGCTGGATTATCCCATTGCTTCAAGCCCGCTGTCATCAGCGCCTGAATATTCGATGTCAAAAGCCGCGAGGACGCGCTGGACGCATTGGTCCAAAGCTCGCGTAGCACGTCTTCTTCCGCTTCATCGGCATAGATCTTATACTGGGCATTCTTGTATTCGCCGCCCGAAACGATCTTGTTCACCTCCCCAAGATTGGCCGTGCCGCGCTGGATCGCGAGAAGGCAGGCGGCGACAAAGATCGACTTGCCAGCCTCTGAGAAAGTGTCGAGCGTCTTATTGTCCTTGTCCAGAAACAGGTCGGCCAGAATACTGACCTCGGTGAACCGCTGAGCAAAGCTGGGTGCCTTGGCGATGCGGGCCAATGGATTGTAACGATGTGTCGCGTTGGCCCAATCAAACGGGCTGAAGCGATAGACCTCGTCGCCGTTGAGGACGCGCAGGCGGGATGTTTTTTCAAAATCCTCACCTTTGACATCGAGCACCACGATTGACCCTGCGAACGACAGCAGGTTCGGGATCACGAAGCCAACACCCTTACCGGCCCGAGTAGGCGCAACCATCATCACATGGGGGATATCTTTGGAGGAGATAAAGTCGGCCTTGGAATTAGGCGCACCCAGTTTGCCACAAACAAAGCCCTGGCCCAGCCCTAACAGCATGTCGTTCTTCTTCAGCTCAGGCTTGGTTTGCCAATGCGCCGAGCCATAATCGTCACGTTCCTTTTGCCAGGTCCAGGCAAAGGCAAGCCCGGCCAACCCAATCGCTCCAAATCCAACTGCACCAAATGCGACCTTAAAGGCTTCCGGATGAGCGCCGCGAAGACTGGCACTTGCATGCCAGACCGCCAGCATATCAAAATTTGCAAACCCGGTTCTGAGCGCCAGGGTGAGATAGAAGCTGGCGACGATTGTGCCCAGGACAGCGCCGCACAGCGCGCCAAACGGCAGGGCTGCCCATATTGGGAGAGGTTTGTTCATGCCTGTGCCCCTCCCCTACATATCCATTTCGTCATCAAGGTCGCGGCCCATGTCACGCCGCAATTGCAACTCGGGTTCTCTGCCCATCTGGTGCTGCTGTTCTTCACCACGCAATCGCGCCACTTCGGTGACCTTGTCCTGCTGCAGGCCTGAGGCGCGATCCGTGAACACCTGATCGCCGGTTTCCTCAAAGGTCATTTCCAGGAATTCCTGCGTCACGGTGATCTGATCGATCTTGCTGGGCAGAACCGCATCCAGCACCTCGTAGTTCCCACGCCGGAGCTCCCCGAGTCCTTCCTCGCCAAGCTCTTTGAACAGCTCAGCTTGCAAGGTGCGTTCAACAGTTTGTTCTTGTTGTTCCGTCAGTTTACCATCGCGTAGAATGTCGGCCAATTCCTGCAGATATGTATTTGGCGTGCGGTCCCCATCATCAATCAGGGAAAGCTCAGACCCTCCCCCGTCGGCAAGGCTGCTGCCGATCTCGACCCCAAGCTCTTTGGCCCGATCCGTCAGCGCATCCATTACACCGTCGACGCGTCCAAGCGATGCATCCAAGGCGTCCTTATCGGCGGTATCAACGTTGAGCCCGTCTTTGGCCAGCACAGCATTCATATCCCGTTCAACCCAATCCTGCGCCATGCCGTAGTTTTTAGTGCCACCTGCCGAGATGCGAGCAACGAGGTCATCAGGATCAATCCCCGCCTCCTTGGCTCCTTTCAGGACATCGTTCAGACCTTCATCATTGCCCGATTGCAGCGCCTCAATCAGAACGTTGCTGCCAGCACCGGGTGGATAAGGCTCAGTCATTTGCTTGCCAAACCGGGCCCGCAGATCAGGGTCTGGCACCATCGTCGAGAGACTGGCAATAACCGGCGCTGCTTTGATCTCAAAACTTGCGCGCGCGCTCGGTTCAAGCTCCTCTGCTTTCAGCCGCAGTGCTTCAATGGTGCGCTCGGAATAATCAATCGCATCCCCGACGGTTTGAATGTCCTTCATATCAATCTCTCCTTCGTTAAATCTCCACTCGGTGCCGGACCCAAGGTTCTCCGCCATGCCGCGCACGGCTTTCGCGATGTGGCGCTGATCCATACGATCCAACAGATCAGCGAGGGCTTTGTAGTCCTTGGCAAAGCCAACCACCTGCGCCTGCGCGATGGCGGATTCCTCTGCCGTCATCACCATCTCACGCGGCAACCGGGCTTCTTCCTTGGCGCGATAAATCTCGGCAATCCCGGCAGGTTTCTCAAAGATGCCCCGCTCCAGCCGTGTCGTTGCATCAAGCTTGATACCGTAGCCCTCGGCAATCTCTGCCTGCTTCTCGCGCATCAGCTGCGGCGACATCACACCTTCGGCCCAGCACGAGAACCATACCCCCTGATCAACGCCGCGATTGTTCAGAATGATGTGGGCGTGCTTGTGATCCCGGTCATCATGGACAGACAGCACGTAATCCCATTGATCACCATAATCGCCGGTTTCAAAGAAGTGCGCGCACCAGTCCATGGCAATATCTTGAACCTGATCGACCGAAACATCGGTCGGAAACGAGAGCAACATATGTGAGGTGAAACCAAGCTTGGTCGTGCCGCGCCAGGTCTCGGACCAGGCCTCGATGATATCTGACTTTTGCTCCTCACTGAGCACTGCATCATCGGTCAGCGCGTTGGTAATCGTTGAATAGGAATAGACCGCTTTGTCGTTGATGTAGGAAAGCTGGTTACCCAGAGAGGCGCGGGTCTTGCACCCTCCTGCCCTGATCCGTTTGAAGATCGCCGCACGGCTGCCACCCGATGCCATCTTGGTGACATTACGCACCGACATGGAACCAACGCGCCCATAGCTGCGACCCTGGCGCCGACCCGCCAGCCGCGCATCAATACGCCCCCAGGCCTGACCACGGATACGCTCATTCTCCCAGAGCTTGCCCATGACATTTGTGTAGAGGGCGAGCGGATCAGCCATATCAGGTGTTCCGACTTGCAACAAAATCAGGGCTCATCGCCAATGGCGTCTCAAGCTTGCCGAGAGGCAGCGATTGGGGATTCAATTCCAAGTCGGAACACTGACGAGCTTTCCGGTTATTCGTGGGAATGTCATGTGCCACTACAGGCGATCCGGATCTGTCGAAAGGCACAACAGCATCCGGTTTAGAACCCAGTTCTACTTCCATTTTTGGCCAGCCTCGGTGACGTTGCACGCGTGCTGCATCCTTCATCCGGCCGAGCTCTCGGCTCATTTTCTGCGCCAAGTCGACCAGCTCAATCAACAGTGCGCGATCCTCGAGTGACACAACCAGCTTGCCGCGATGCACCGCCTTTGCCAGCACCAATCCGGCGTCACTTACGTCCTTTACCTGTCGCCATACTGCCGCAAATTCTTCAACCAAAGCACGTGGCACGTCGAGGAAGCCACAGCGCCCACGCAGCATCGCATTCAGCGCCTGAGAACGGTTGGCAAAACCAAGCGACTGCCATTCCGCATCGAAGGCCGCGAGCTCTGAATGTGACGCCCGAAACGACACAATCTCTGTCGGATCACGAACGGCTACACCATCACCAGTCTCCTCTTTCACCAATCGATTTACTTGCCGTGCCGAGACTCCAAAGTCGGTCGCCAGAGTCTTCGCGCTCTCGCCCGCAGCAAAGCGTCGCGCAATCTCTATGCGCTGCTCAAGCTTCAGATTTTTGGCTGGCCTCGGCACGCTTCAGACCCCTCAGACAAAATGTGTAAACATTTGGCATATCCTGCCAACGTCTTCCTTCTCTCCACCATTCATACATCAATACGTTGTTTTGCGCAATCTGCTTTTTTGCATGTTATGTGTTATTGCTGAGTTTACCGACGCGCTCTTCGCCAATGTCACCGAAGCCCGCACTGCCGGGTCCCGGATTGAATCTTGTGGCAGCAACGGTGCACATCCTTGCCATCGGCCAGCGGTCCAGAGTAAAAAAGCACACCCCGAAAACATGGGAGTTTTCACGTGGACCTGGAAAATCACATCGAGGCTATCCGCACCGCACTCGATACCCTGCAGGCGGCTGGCGACTACGCGGAGATTGCGCAGCGCCAGAGCTCCGGCGATCCCGATGCCCTTCGCACCGCGTTCGTTTCCCTTCTAGCAGAACTGGATGATGCGCGCGGCAAGGTGGCGGCTGCCAACACCGGTCTTGATATGCTCGTCTCTCAGGCTTTCAGATAGCTGGAAAACTGATGTCGTGGCTGGACCGGAAACTGGGCCGCGCACCGCGGATTGCTAAACGAGGCAGACGCCTCGAATTAGCGCAGGGCAACGCGGGCCGCAGGGGATTGGCCCCAATCCTGCTTTCCCACGCCATGCAATTTGGCAATCCGTTTAATAGCTTCCTCGGCAATGGCGGACCCTTGCGCGGAAAACACATCGACAAATTTACTCCATATGTGGACCATGCTGGCCACTTCCGAGACTTTGCCTTCGCCGTTTTGGACTGGCAGTTTGGCAATGTCGACAACTACGGATACTATTCACCAAATATGACGAATTGTTGTATTGAGCCAACTCAAATTGAAATAAATAAATCAGAATTCGATCAATCATTCGGGGTGAGAGAAGGATAGAAGGCGGTGAGAATCTCTAGCGAGGACGCCAAGAACTGGGTGACTACAGTGTCAATCATAGTAGGAAGCATCTGGGTCCTCTATCAGTGGAATACATTGTTTCCTAAGACCGAGGCTGAGGTCACAATTAGTGCAGCTGCCTTGCGAACACGAACAGTCGGAGAGGTTTCAGTTGCGTTGATTCCAATGCCGGACGGAGAACAGCCAGTTACTGCAGAAGGTGAATATTTCTACGATGCCTGCGACAAGGTTGGCGTCGAGAGCGTCCAACTTCGAATACCATTGCGGATGGCTCTAAATCTTACAAGTAGCGCTCCGATCCCGGTGCGGGTGGAAGTGACCGAGTTCCTGCTGGCGGAAATCTTGATGTATAGCCCTTCGCTCGCGGCAGAAACAGAAACGTCGATTTTCGTTCCAGGTTCGCTAAGCGCTGTCCAATCGGTATCTCTAACTTCGGAAGCCTTTGTTGGCGGTCTGCGATGGACACACGTCGAGCCCCAAGGGAAGGGCACATTGGCTGTGCTTGGGTCGGTAAACCTGCCGTTCTCTTGCGCGTACGGTGCCTCCGGATTGACCCCCGCAGAGTTTGCAATTGGACTGAAAGCAAGCGTTCAAGCTGTCAAGCTCGATGGTTCCTTGGGTGAAATCGTAGAGCGCTATTTTTACCAAATCTGTCTTGTAAATGCGGACGGAGGAAGCACGTGTCCTCCTAAACAAACCGGTGCAAACGTTTCGGATGAAGAGCGTAATTTCAAGGTCATCGCGCAGTGACTCGCAACTGTAATTGCAGTGGCCGAATGGAATTTGCCCAGATTTCACCGGCCCTTCGAGAGCAACCCATCTCGCGTAATCGCTGTCAGGTTTTCCGGAGTTCGGCGCGTCAATTCCATCCCGTTGCTTGACATCGACGCCTCCCCAAACTCGGTCTTCTTGAGAACCCCGCCATCCGCCTCGACCCAGGTGGTGCTGTCGCCGTCCTCACGGGTGATTGAGCCGTCATGATTGACGCGGATAGAGACGCACCCAACTTTGACCGATACGGCAAATGCGTCGATCTTCACCCCGTCCCAGGCATCTTTGTAATCACGGCGCAGCACGATCATATCAGGGCCTAGCTTGATCTGGATATCCTGTTCGTTGTCACCGTCAGCGCTTTTCAGCACGATGAACGTTTCCTGCTCATCAGGGTCGCGGTGGATTGTGACATGTCCGTTTTTTGGCGACCAGACATACGGCTCGTCTCGCAACTTTCCTTTGGGATCACGATGGAACCCGACACAGAGCTGCGCCGATTTCCAGACATGACGGGCGGATGATGCGATGCGGCTCATGTCACTCTCCATACTCAATAGCTGATTTTGAACTTACGGCGGGGTTTCAAAAGGGACCCGCGTGCCCGGGGCCAAATTGTTCGGCAGCACAAGACGTTCGTCAGGAAAATCTCTGTCGGGAAAAGCGGGGGCGATGGTGAACCGCCCCCAGTGTTAGGCCTTACCCCTAGTAGTCAGGCACCCATGTATCGATACGGTCCTTCTGCGCGTTTGTTACACCCAGGACCTTCTGCTTGGTTGGGTCAGAGAACAGGTCTTCCAGTGCAATGGCTTTGTCGGCCTTTTTCAGCTTGGCAAAGGTTTTGACCCGTTCATCTGTTGGTTTGAGGTCCAGCAGTTCGCAATAGATGCCTTCCAGCATCGATCCTGAGATACGCTTGAACAGGTTTTCAGCCGTTGGTGTCCAGACTTTACGGATTTCAGCGCCCGATTTCCCTGCAAGTAAGGCGTGAAAAACCTCATCCACACCCGTCAGAACCTTGGCAAGCTGGCGGGTCAGTTCGCCGTCGCGGTACTTCTTGCCCTTCTTCTTGAAGGCCGCGAAAGCCTTGGGCAGATCAACGTTCCATGCATCCGTGGGTGAGATGCGCGGTTTACTGAGACGCTTGTCCACGTCGAATCCGGTCTCGGTCGTGGGCATGTTGGTCGGGGTACCAAGGCTCAGATCAAGGACCTTGTCATAGCCGGTCATTCCGCAAAGCTGGAACCCCAAAAGATCAAGCAACAGATCGGGCTGGTCCAACATCGCGTTTTGCAACGCCGCCAGCTTCACCGCATCCAGATCGTCCCGCAGCTTTTGCGAATAGGGGTTTTTGGGCGCGGCTGGGGCAGCCCCGTGATGGGACTTGGTCAGGACACCCGCCTCAACGGCCGCTGTCTTGTCCTCTGGTTTGATCAGCCCAGCACTGACTTTGACCTCTCCGTCATTGCCGACATAGACAATGCAGCCTGCCAGTGTTTTCTGCTCATCAGTGAAATCCCCATCGAGAATGGCCTGCAAAACAGCCAGTTCTGCCTGACCAGTATCGTCCAATTCATCACCTTCGGCCAATTCCGCCAATTCATCATAGCGCTCCGATCGGCCATCAGACAAAACCCCTTCGACGGCATAGACGCGCGAGAACTTGCGATCCTCCATGACGTTCCAACCCAGATAGGACTCGTCATGGGTTTCGACCCATGCCCATCCCTGTTCGGTTTGGATCGTTGCGGTAGTTTCAGCCAGCCGCGCCGCAAAGGCTTCATCCAGAACGTCCTGATCCTCAAAGAACACATCCTCGGAGAAGAGATCACGGGTGATCTTGCCGCCCATCGCCTCATACGCCTCGGCACCGACAAACACCGCGCGGCGGTCGCTCCCGCTGGCAGCTTTCGGATGCAGGACGTTATCCAGCTGTCGGGTGGTCTCTATCCGACCTTCTTCAATCAATTGGATCGCTTCAAAGATCAGCTTCTCATCATTGCTTGTGGTCATCTTTTGCGCCGATGTCAGATTGATCTTCTTGGCTTTTAGCGCATCTAGTGCCGCCTCTGGCAGAACGGCGAGTTTCAGCCGTCCTTTGACATGGGCTACAGTCACGCCGAAGGCGCTGGCAATGGTCTCGGCGGATGCGTTGGTCTGCGCCATTCGGCCATAGGCGCGGATTTCATCCGCCGGGTCCAGATCGGCGCGCGCCGTGTTCTCAGCATTTGCCCACATCTCTGCTTGGGTCGCATCATTTGCCAAGAGAACGGGGATGGATTTCACGGTCTCAAGGTTTGGTGTCGTCTTGGCCAACAAGGTGAGTGCGCGAAGACGACGACCACCTGCGACAATGCCGATCCTGCCGGTACCATCCTGCAAACCGCCAAGGTTTTGCAACAGACCACATGTCTCGATGCTGGCCGCAAGGGTGGCGATTTCATCCTCGGACACGTCTTGGCGTGGGTTCAGGTCATGCAGATACAGCTGATCCAGCGATGCGTAGATGATGGCAGTATCGGTTGGAATGCTTGATTGGTTTGTCATTTTGAAAATCCTTCGTAATAGATTGGGTTTTTGAGTGTCGTCAGGATCGCCCCGTGCGCCCTATTTCTGGACGCGGTGGGATCAGTATTCTGATGCGTGAAGAACGGTCAGAACACGGCGCGTGACGCTGAGATCTGCCGGGTTATCGCTGCCCATGTTGTAGGCGGTGTCATAAAGATCGATCTTCCAGAAGATGTGATAGGCACTGCCCGCAATCTCGAACTCAAACGCCCCAAATGTGTGATCGCCGTATGGGTCGTTGTCCTCTGTGAACTCTGAGAACTGCTGCACCCGTTGCATGATGATCGCCTTTGCAGAGGGCCGCAGATCAGCGACCCCGCGTGTCAGGACAATCTGTCCCGGCACAGAAAAATCTGCGCCCCACGTCGTGCGAAAACGGTCGTTTTGTTCGGCGATTTGGGCAGCAATAGCCGCCTCGTCCTTATCTTCACCCATAGATTTCTGGTCTTCAGTCATCCGAATTCTCCTTCGTGGATTGGTTGGGGCCGCTGCCCCTTTAGTTTCTGGTTTTGAGAAAAGCCCCTTGAGGCGTCGTCTCTAAAACCTGACCCACTGGCGAAGTGTCGGGGGTAGCAACTGCAACAGAAATCGATGGGGCTGGCGCGGCCCGCAGGCAAAGCCGAGGACACGGGCCCCGTCTATTTCTATTGCGGGCGCGAGGACCAATAGGTCCTTAGGGCAAGGACCCCACAGGGTCCGCGTAGTACAAAAGAAATGGTAATCGGCCTGGGATAACACCCGCAATGAAACTGAAACTAGCCGCGTAATTCTACAAGCGGACCCCATTAAAAATGGGGGATTACCTTCCCAGCGGCCGCCGTCAAAACGAGCATTGAGTTGATTCTCGGCAAATCATTTTTGTTTCACACTTGCGGTGGGCGACGTCCTGGGATTTCAACGAAGTTCTGCCCAATCCGAAACACGTCCTGAACGCCACCGCCGAGCGAGATATCAAGCATCACCAGTAAATCACCGAGATCGGCGAATTGCATGCGCAGATTATGTTTTGCAAACCTCGCAACATATTCCGAAGTAAAGAGATCAACGCCCCACTGCTCGGTGTAAGCACTGCTCGAGTTCGCGCGCCTGGAAACCGGGGCAAGACGGATGTAGCCGATACCACGGAGGCGGGCCATGCGTCGATTATAGACGTGGTGCAAAACTTTGCCCTCAATTTCCGCCGGGCCAAGAGTTCGCTTCCAGGCATGTCGGTAAGGCGTGTAGTCCGGGCTAACCCAGAGTTGGATCTCCTTGAACAGGTTACCCACGTTGGCATGCGAAAAGATCGGCAGGCGCCGGTCCGGTGGTGTGGGCCAATCAGTCCGAATGAGAAGCGCCTTTCCGGGCGACACTATCTAAATCACCTCGCCGATGTGGTCCTCAATTGCTGCCTGGTTTTTGGCAACAATCGGGATGTGCAGACAAGGCGGTAGCGCCCAATTTCGGGTCACCTGCTCGTATGCGGCGGCATCGACGGTTCGAGTCATCCGGTTACCTCAAGTTAACCGCCGGAGCCAGTCTCATTCCGCCGGTCAAACGAAAACTCAAGTGCCTCAACCTTGTCCACACCTGTCAGTGTCAGATCACCGCGCAGCCTAATATCCAGGCTGCTTAGCGGATCGAAGATAAAACGTACCCGTAGGTGACCAGCTCCGTCTTCTAACCCACTGACTATGGCCAAAAAGAAGTCAGGATCGTTCTTTGCAGCTTCCACCTCACTAGCGGTGAGTGTGACATCTGTCGGGATCGATGTCCCAGAATTCATCTTGATTTCATAACATTGCCGCAGGTCGTCGATAGCATCGACGCCAATTCCGCGGGCGCTTCGCAGGTCGTTGAATTGCTGGACGTCGAGCTGCAACGCTCGCCTTACCGCCTCCAGTGCCATCTTCTCACGATCAGTGCCCGGTGGAAGCACGGTCCGGGCCTTTGATTGCTCCGTCTCGCTACCTGTCATTTTAAGGTTGAAGCGTCGTTCCTTACCTTTGCGCCGCTTAGCAGAGACAAAGCGACCTGCAGATCTCGCACCTTCATTGACGATGTTGCCAGAAGAAGGCTCGAGATCATCTAGCTCTCGCAGCTTTCTCACCTGAACCGGCTGAGTGGACCTGCCAGATTTCTGCGTTCTAATAGATGCATTTCCATTCGGCCCACCTTTGCCCCGGCGCTTTGCCGCTTGCTTGGCAAGGCGGTCCAGCCGCTCCTTTGCATTACCCGGTTCAGACCGTGCCTTAGGCAGAACCGCGCCTTCAGCTAGTTCACCTGCGACTGCTCGCGGCCAGATCGCCGCCCACGCCCACGCCGCCTTTTGACGATCTCCATCAAAAAGCGATGCAATGGCAGCACCGGCGCCTTGTGCATTACCCGCACTGGCCGCGTCCCTGACAATCAGACGTAGGGGATTGCGTGCGACATGTGCATTCACAGGCAAAACGATTGGGAGCGCTGCAGGCTTCGCAATGATAGACAACTCGGGGTCGATCATGACCGGCGTGTTCAAAAGCTCGTCCCATTCGACCGTTAGGCTATCAAAAAGAGATTGATCGGCGCTCACCATCTCTTGCCGTAGCAAGGCTACCGCCCTGGAAAATATCGGCCGAATGGCTTCACCCTCGGCCAGACCGTAGGCGGGAGACGAGACAACTTGGAAATCCGACGCATTCAGTTGCTCTACGCCGAGAGGCTCGAGTAGCAATTTCAGCGCGTGAAAAGACGTCATTCCAGGCCTCCATACCCTTAAAGTGGCGGGAGCGGACGCGTGCAAGACCTCACCTTCGAGTGCGTAAACTGGGCGTTCGATCGTCCATTCCTTGCCAGTCCAGAGTGGCAAGCGGCGTAATACTGCACGTCGTTGCGGTGACATCTCAGTTACTACGCCGGCTATCAGCGTATACGCTCGCATCGCCACCCCCAGATCGGCGCTCGATGGAGCTGTCACAGCCAACTCTCGAAGCACATTGATAGCGTCCACTGCAGTTGGCACTTTGACACCAAGCGTACTCCAAAGCCGTTCCATACCTTCGATGTGCGGAGCAAAGGATCTATACGTCCCAAATATCGCTGGCCCACGGAAGACTGTCTCTGGAGACACCCATTGGCCGTTGACTAAGAGAAGACCTATGCCATCCCGTCCTGCCCGGAATGAGTTCCGCAGTTGCACCGGTGTCATTTTTCCTTCTGGAACCCCTTCGTTTTTGTCATGCTGAGATGCTGCGAGCAGCTGATAAGTGGCGGAGGCTTCTTCGCTGACCGCTGCCGTAACGGGTTCCTTCCTGAGGGAAATGAGGCGTTCTACCAAGTCCCGTTGAGTTGGGCCCGCCTTCACGCCGATCGCAGCAAGAACTCCGGATCGCAACACGTGATTATCGACTTTAGTGACAAAGTTGGATCGCTCACCCGGCCGCGGTGGACTTCCCGGCAATTGAAGCTGAAGATCCGCGGGACATTGGAGCCCATTACCTGCGTCGGGCATCCATTTAACAGCGGCTAAACGGGCCAGCCAGGTCGCCCGCACTTCGGTACCGCGATTCCAATAGCCGTTATAAGCGTACGCAGGAAATGTCGTAATTGCGTCGGAGTAGCGTTTCTCCCAAACACGACTCAGCAGTGACAAGAACGCAGTAGCTCGCTTTCGACGTGTCTTGACGGGCGCCCGTGCGATGTCAGTAACCGCCGCCTCAGCGTCCGGTGACCAACGGTCATCGATAAGATGAGTGAAATTGCCGGCCGCACGAACGCTCCGCAGCTGTTCGGCCGTGCGCATCCTCGTGTGGAGCGGGCTTGTAGGTGTAGTATCACGAGTCCAAAGGGAAACCTCATCCGCAGGCCGGACAAGTCGCGGTTCTCTGGCAACTCCCCATGCTGAAAGGAGCCGCTGAGCGCCGACGGCGGATCGTCCAGCTTTGTGCTTCAGGATCTGAGCGTACTTTGCGTCCGCCCACCTCAACCCGGGTGTACGGCCAGCCGCTTTAGCAAAGCTGTCAACTTCGCGGTCGATTGCCCCAGGAAGATACATATCGATTGGCCGCGACCAACCCTTAGTCCGCTTGCCATTCTCCTCGTACCAAGTAGCTTTCAGCTCGACCCGGCACCCGACCTTCATACCCAGATCGCTATGTCGTTCGCGCGGGAGATGCGCCCACGCATCACGGAGTTCAAGTAGTTCCGCGTCTTCCAACCTGACCGCTGCATCTCCCTCGCCGAAAGCGCTATTTCCACGACCAAGGATCGCAAACACATCGGCTGCTGCATCACGGTTTTCGAATAGCAAATTCATGCTTTTGATTTTGGCGAGGAATTCTTTCGTCAATACTTCATGCTCGAAATACGCAGGATGAATTCTGCGGGCCAAACCAAGCCGTGTTGCCAGAGCGTCCGGCCTAGCGTTCTCCACTAGGACCCAGAGGTCGGCCGCCGAAGGCTGCGCGGTAACCGTGTCGTCTGCAAGCAGCAGGCTTGGTCGAGTGACGAACTGATTGATTATGTTGCAACGTTCAGCAAGCGCAGCAAAACTGACATACCATGCCGATCCCCTATTGGGATCACCATCAATGACCTCAAGCGCGTCTTCGACCGACAGGACATCAGATGCGTTTAGCTCTTCGAGCACGTGGCGCCAGCGCCCAGACGGGTCGCGACTCTTTCGCGGTAGCGCCACGCTGTCGGGTCTTAGGAGATTGACGTCATCCTCAGTGAGAAGGTCCTCAAGCTCTTCCGCTTCATATGCCAGGTCTGAAAGGGCAGCCACCGCCGACGCGGTCTGAATTTTCAGCTGACTTCTCAGAGTATTGTGACAGGCTTCGATGACCAGTGTTCGCACTTGCGTTGCCGCCCAATCCTGCCCTTGGTCGACCTCAGCGGTTAGCGGGACATGGTTCCATGCGGTCGAGGTCTCTGTCCCAAAGGCACGCAGAACAGACCAAGCAACGAGTTGACCGAGATCCGCGAACCGGGCCTCATTCCACTCGTTCGGCAGCAGGGTGGAGCGAGCGGAGTCGGGATCAAACTGCGCATCCAGTCCGATCGTAAGACCAGTGGCAACCGGAAGCGGCATTCGGTCGCTGATACGGAGGGGGTGAGCAGTGCCCATCGGAACGGCTACAGCTATCGGAGTGGTAGTGCCAGTCGCTTTGTTTGACCTCTTCGTCCCAGCCTTAACCGATCGTCGCGTCGAGTAGCACCGGTACCAATTCGTCGATGATGTAGCGGTGGGCTCGACGATCCTCACGTCTGCGATCGCAACCGCTACCTCTTCGTCACCGAAATCGATGGTGTCTTGCCCAGAGGGCGTTACCTCAACTGCAAAAGTTTGGTCACGGGCCGGAACTTCAAGGTCGTGGAAATGCAACCTTCGGATACTCTTGAGAAAGATCAACGCATCAACGCCGAGCTCGCGTACCGCGTCTATGACCCTCTCGCGTGTCACCGTAGGCTCAAGCGGGACGGTGAGCATAGTGTCCCGACGCGCAGAGTCGTACACGCCTTCTATGCTAGGCTCAGGATCGCATAGTTCTGGACCGTCGGTGCACATCACGAAGTGAAAAGGTGAGGCATGTAGAGCGATCGGACTGCCAAGCGAGTTAAGGGTTTGCTGGCCGATACCGAACCGACCGGATGCGTCGGCGTCAGCGTCCTTTGTGGAAAGCCAGGGCAGCAACATCGCACCAACGTTCGCCAGTGTGACCGGCGCTCCATTGTGAACAATCAGCAGATCGGGCCGGGGTCCAGCCCGATAGGCCACGTGCAGTACCGTGGCGCCCAGATCGTCGGCATTCTGCAGGCATTCGACTAGCCCTTGGAAGGGTCGTGGACTAAGGGTGCCTGCCCCTTTGTTGGCACCCTCTTTACTCGCCCGCAGAATCGAGGGTTGTTCAGCCATGATCTCGCCTAGGCGCGCCACAGCTGCTCGCGCCCAACCGACAGTCGGGGCTGGCGGGACCCAGTCGCGATTTTCCCAATCGTGGGCTAGCCTTTCAGCCGCGGCGTGTCCGGCAGCCGCCGCTTCACTAGTCTCTACTTTATGGTGATTGAGGCTTTCGGTCGGCGGGCGTGCCATCAGCGCTCCGTCGCGTTTGCACGGGTCTGCAATCGGGCGAGATGATTCATCAGTTCGCCGAAGGAAATGGCGTCTGATTGAAAAAGACCAGCATCGATCATTTTACCGTAATCATCTTCCAGCGCCTTGAGCGCATCCCCTGCCGGAATTAGCGTCAGCGAACCTTCAACAGCGGTGTGATAGTCGATGACGGTGCCAGCACTATCGGTTTCCCGAAAAAAGTGCTGCTTATGTTCTGCAACCTCGTTGGATAGAGCGCGATTCTGCAAGGCTCGTTCAGCGACACCAATCTGATCGAGACAATCAAGATCATACCAATGACGGGCGTAGCGGTCGCCGCCGCGGAAGGCACCGCGAAGACAGTAGGCATGGATGGCCGTGGCTTTTTCCCAGAAAGTCCGTTCTGCATCCATCACACGGGGCTTGGCTTCGGGTAAGATCAGTCCTTCTATCGCTTCGGCCAGATCACATTTAATGCTATGGTGTCGTGCGGGTTCGCCGGTCGAACGTGCGCCAAACTCCAGGAGAACCGTTGGTCGGACATATCCCGTGCCATTACGAATGGCTTTGTAGTCGAGATAGAGTTTGTCATTTTCCAAGCGCAATTTTGCGCCAACTCCATCTTCTTCTATCTTGCCTTCTAGAAGCGGGACTACCTCATCTCTTATCCAGCCCGACAATCGATCTTGGACGGCCTCAGTCCATTTTTTCGCTTGTGAGCGATTGGGTGGATAGGGCTTGTCCGGATCAACGATAAGGTCCGGAATGATTTTTCGAATGTCGTAAGTGACATCGACATCTTCAGAAAACCGGTCGATCGCTTTGTAGACTTTCGACAACGATGTGCCGCCTTTGAAGACGAGGCTTTCCCCGAGCGCGCTGTCAAATAGAGCGTTCAGCGACCATACAACCCAAATGTCCTTTTCAAGCAGGTCGGCAGGCCGCCCCAGTTTTGAGGCGCCCGTTTCAAGCGCGTCGATCTTGTCTTGGTCGGTGAGAGAAAAGTAGGTCTGGACATTGGACATTATATGGCGGCCAGAACGCTTAGTTCTTGGGCTAACCAAGTCGGCGCACCTGCACGTAATGCGAAAAGCTCTCGCTGCTCTTCGTCATTTAGTTGCGATTTGAGGCGCTGCAGAACGTGCCTTGCTTCAGATTTACCATAGTAGGCCATTGCCCTGAAGGCATGCCCTGCCCTGCTGTGTGGCGCGCGCAACTGCCAGTTTGGCACATGCTGCAGTTCAACATTCTGCGCACCCAATTGGAGGCGACGGCTAGGACCGGACGTCCAATAAATCTGCCGGGTTGGGTTTTGCGTGCTCAGCCCGAGCATATTGGCTGCAGATGCGCCGCTTGCCGAAATCATCTCGCCTGTGCTCATGGCGATGTTCTTGACGACAGATTCGACAGTGGGCGCCCTTTCACCAAACCGCGTTTTTACAGGCAGTGCGAACAGACCCCGCTTAACGCGCATGAGCTCCCCTCGCCTAACCAATCGGGACAATGCCTGATCGACAGCCGCACGTTCTCCTAAGTGCAACAATTCCTTGGCAGAAACTGTCGCGCCTTCTGGCAAACTTGCGGAAAACGCCTTGATGGATTCGGCTGTCGTGTTCATGTGAAACTCCTAGTGTCAGAAATGTAGTGCACTTTCTGACATTATGCAACTTTACACATAGATGCATACCGCACTGTCGGCTGGAGAAAGCACATTGGTCACTACTGGGTGGAACGGTGCGTAGCGCAGGACCACTGGTTAGGGCAATTCTAAGGCCGCCGACAAAACACCAATGGCTGCGCTCACTTGCTGTACAGTCGAGAACCTCCCAAAACTGAAACGAATGCACTCTGATGCCATTTGGTGATCAAAGCCCATTGCCTGCAAGACATGGGATGGCTCAATAGATCCGGACGAACATGCTGATTGTGTTGATGCTGCAATCTGTGGCTGTAGACGCGCCAAAAGATCTGAGGCGTCGCGGCCTTGAAACCGCATCAGAGCATTTCCAGGATGTCGGCATTCCAGCGTTCCAACTAATGTAGCGGTTTGCTTTTCTTCAAGTTTCCTCACGAAAAGGTCACGAATACATGCCAAACTTTCGCGCTCGGTTTTTCCGATCTCTCCAACAAGCCGACAGGCTTCACCAAAGCCGACGATTAGTTCTGTCGGCATAGTACCACCACGCCGTCCGCCTTGTTGTCCCGCGCCAATAACAACCGGCTTTACCATCCCTGAAGCACCGGGGCCCGTCAGTAGAGCACCAACCCCTTTGGGACCGTAAAGTTTATGGGCAGAGATGGTGGCCAAGGCGATGTCGAGATCAAGTAGATCAAGATCCATCGCGAGAGGCGCTTGCGCGAGATCGGCGTGAAACAAAACACCGCTGGACCTACAGATGTCGGAAATCGCTCTAAGATCAGCAATTTCACCGTTCTCATTGTTAACGCCAACGATGGATACGAGAGCGGTAGCATCGCTTAACAACGTTTTCAAATGTTCAGGATCGGGTGCGCCGCAGTCGTTGAGGGCAATAAACCGGGTAACAAACCCACTATATTTCGCTTCATTGAGTATCGAACCGTGGTCTGCCGCGCCGATCAAAATTTCTGTGCGCTGAGACCGTTCGGCAATAGCTTGTGCTGTGCGAAACACCATCGCGTTTGCTTCGCTTGCGCCTGACGTAAAAATCACGTCATCGCCTTGAAGTCCAAAGAGATTTCCAACTTGCAGGGCTGCCTTCTCAATGGCTGCAGCAGCGTGCCATCCGAGCGCATGATCGACTGCGTGTGGGTTAGCAAAAAGCGTAACTGACGCCTCTTGCATGACCTTCAAGACACGCTCATCGACAGGCGTTGAGGCCTGATAATCAAGATAGATGGTTTCACCAACCTGCATGTTGCCCTCAATACTGGACGAAGTCTCCAGTACGTGTATAACGGACCTGCATACTGGACGATATCCCCAGGAGGTCAAGTGAGCGCACAAGATTTAAAGTCGGACGATTATCGTCCATCTTTCTCGGGACATGAGACCTTTCCTTTACGCTATGGTTGGCTGCAAAAGGCGTATCGCGCCGTCAGCGAAGCACCAACAGCGAAAGACGCTGTGCATGTTTTCCGGGATCCGGAATCAATCGCACGATTTGGCGTGGGCCGCAACATGGTCGGCGCAATTCGGCATTGGGCGATCGGCGCGGGGATACTTGAAGAAACTAAAGAGGGCCTTGAGACGACATGGCTTGGGTCCATGCTGTTCGGCGAGGATGGAATTGATCCGTACCTAGAAGAGGATGCTTCACTTTGGCTGCTTCATTGGCATTTGGTCTCCCGTCCTCGGCTCACATCAGCCTATTGGCTGTTTAACGAGTTTAGAGGAGGCAGTTTTGTTCGGCAGGATATCGTCGCACCTCTTCTTAAACTTGCACAAGAACGTGGGTGGCGCCGAGTGGCGTCAACAACAGTTGATCGGGATCTGCAATGCCTTCTCAGGACCTATATCGGTGGCCGCGGCTCAAGCGAAGCGGGAGAATCCATACTTGCTGAACTTGGGCTGATCCGTCCGATGGATAAAACGCGGTCGCGTCTGTCCCGAGGGCGAAAGCCGAATTTACCCAATTCAGTATTCCTTCATTGCTTCAATGAGTTCTGGGCAAAATTTGCACCTGATCAGGCAACTATGTCATTTGAAAATGCCGCTTATGCGCCCGGTTCCCCGGGCCGAGTATTCTTGCTTGATGAGGATGACATCGTTGATCGCCTTGAGCAGCTCGAAGAAATTTCAGGTGGAGCATTGGCTTGGTCAGAAACAGCAGGACTGCGACAGATCATCCGCGCCAAAAAACGGTCGATGAAATCGGAGCGACGCATTCTGCGCGAAGCGCTGATGAGCGATCGCTTGCGGGTGGCCGCATGAGCGATTCCGTTTCAATAACACCAAGATTTCGCCGATCGGTTCGCCTCGATACCGATTTTGCCTCGGCAACTGCAATTGATGGCTTTCACTGTCCGGCTTCTTTCCAAGCGGCCGTGACCTTTATGGCCGCGCACATCGCTGATACGGAACAAGGTGCATTTACGTGGACCGGGCCTTATGGCGGCGGCAAGTCGAGCCTGGCGGTTGCGCTTGCCTGTCTTTTTGGTGCACCCAAGCAGATACGAGAACAGGCCGCGTCCTTGTTTGGCGAGCCAGTGATCGCCGCGTTGAAGGACGCCCTGCCCTATTTCCCATCTCGCTGGGATGTGCTGCCGCTGGTCACTGAACGCCGCTCAATTGCGATACAGCTTGCAGAGCTTCTAGATCTCACTGTCTCATCAAGTGCATCGGACATCTTAAAAGAAATCGAACGCAGAACGACGGATCGCGGACTTCTTTTGATCATGGATGAGCTTGGTCGCGGGTTAGAGGCGGCAGCCGACGGAGAAGGCGACCTCCATCTCCTGCAGGACATCGCTGAACTCGCAGCTCGCAGCCAGGGCAAGTTCATATTCCTCGGAATCCTGCACCAAGCCTTCGAGGAATATGCTGAGCGCCTCGGTCGCAAAGCGCGCGATTCCTGGGCGAAAATTCAGGGGCGGTTTGTCGATATTTCGATCTCGGTATCGCTTGAGGAGACTATCGAACTAATTGGCGAGGCGCTCGGGCATGAACGCGCTGTCCGCAAAGCTATCCCATTGGCCGAAGATTGCGTCGAGCAATTGCGCCCCGCACGCAAAAAAACCGAAGCGAAGCGGATGGCCGGAAAGCTTGCACGTACTGCCCCTCTTCACCCGCTGACGGCTTGCTTGGTGGGTCCGCTCTCACGGCGACGTTTTGGTCAGAACCAACGAAGCGTGTTCTCCTTTCTAAGTTCTGCCGAGCCTTTCGGGTTGCAGGATGCCCTCAATAAAGAAGCCGTCGATGGTACCTACCCGCCGCATCTTTTGTGGAATTACCTACAGGCCAATTTTGAAGCTGCCATTCTGTCATCACCGGACGGGCGTCGGTGGGCATTGGCGCATGACGTTCTTGAACGATGTGTAGCGCGCGGTGCAGGTGATCTTGAACAATATGTATTGAAAACCATTGCGATTTTTGAACTGCTCAAAGACCGCTCGGGACTTGCGACAAATCTTGATACGATTGCACTGGCGCTCAATGATACCAATCGTTCAGATGTAGAGGCGGCGCTCGCACGCCTCGAACAGCAATCCGAAATCGTTTTCCGGAAACACACAGGCATATACGTGCTCTACGCGGGATCGGATTTTGACGTCGAGGCTCGTTTGGGGGAAATTCTGTCGGAACCGACAGACATTGATCTTAACATGGTTCGCTTGCTGGCTGATCTCCAACCGATGCTGGCGAAGCGCCATCATGAGGAAACAGGCGCGATGCGATGGTTCGAGATGTCTATCGACCCCGCATCCGAGTTGGAGGATTTCAAGCCGCCTAAATACGCCCAGGACATCTTTGGACGCATCGTGTTTGCATTGCCAATGGACGGCGAGAGCCAAGAGGAAACCATCAGCGCATGTGAGCGCGCAGCACGCGCTCAAAGTGCATTTCCGTTGATCATTGGCCACCATGCTGACGCAGCCAAACTTCTCGATCTTGCGCGGGAACTTGCAGGACTCAACGCTTTGGAACGGAAATTTCCAGAGCTCCGGGGTGACCCGATTGCACGGCGGGAAATCGATGCCCGTATCACAGAGGTCCGTCAGAAGCTTGAGGATATACTTCATGCCCTGATCGACGAATGTCAGTGGTTTGTTGCAGATCAGAAAGCGCAACGCCTGACCAAGCGTCTCTTGAACGAGCAGTTATCCACCCTGGCGGATTCGATCTTCAGCGATGGACCACTTATCCGCAATGAGCTTCTAAATTGCTCTGAACCATCCTCAAATGCGGTTAGTGCGCGAACCAAACTCATGAAACGCATGGCAATGCGCGGTTCCGATATCAATCTTGGGTTTGACGGGAAGAATTATCCCGCAGAACGCGGGCTCTACATATCCCTCCTGCAGGAAACTGGAATTCATGTTGAGGGCGATTTTGGCGCTCCTTCCAAAGGCGACACGCTGTATCCATTGTGGCAAGTGGCTGACAGTCTGCTCTCATCAGTGCAGGGAGTTGTGGGAGCCGATAAGGTAATTCAGGCTTGGGGTAAGGGCCCGATTGGGTTGAAGGCCGGACTTGGACCGGTGTACTTGTCTGCCTATATTTTGTCGCGTCGTGATCGCGTCGCGGTTTACGGCGAAGGTATCTTTCAAGCGAGCTTCAATGAACTTTGTGTTGAATTTCTTGCGCGTGCCACCAAGGACATTGGTCTGCGCCGGGTTGAGATGGAAGGCTTTGTTGGAGACACGCTTGAGACCCTCGGTGGACTTTTAAAAATCAAAAGGCCTGCCGAACCTCTTTTGGTTGCACGAACAATTATTGGTGAGTTCGATTCGCTGGTGCCTTGGACTTCCAGAACCCAATCGCTTTCCCCCCAGACACTCAGGGTACGCGAAATTCTCAAACGCGCCAGTGATCCCAACAAACTCTTGTTTGATGATTTACCTCGCCTGACCAAGCCTTTGGCCGATGGCAGCTTTGATGCGAAAGCAACGGCAGTCCTGCTCAGAGATGCACTAGCAGAAATGCGCGCTGCCTATCCAAAAGTGCTCGATGATTTGAAAGATCTGATGCTGCGGGAACTGGACGTGCGCAGCCACAGCGAGGACGCTTTCAAAGACTTGCGCGACAGATCAGACAACATCCGGAATATTGGTGGCGACTTGCGCCTAGAGGCTTTCGTCGGACGACTGACGCAGTTTCACGGCACGCGCGAGGATATGGAAGGGCTTGCTGGTGTCGCTGTAAACAAGCTTCCCAGAGACTGGAACGACGGCGATCGCGAACGCGCTGCCGTCGGCCTTACCGAGCTTGCGACTGAATTTCTAAAGACAGAAACAATGGCTCGGGTGAAAGGTCGCAAAGATAGGCGCCATGCCATGGCCGTTGTGGTTGGCAAGGAGAACATGCCGCATTCGCTTTTTAGCGAATTCCAAGTTGCCGATGTCGATTGGCATGATGTCGAAACACTGGCTGGAACTCTTGATCGCGTTTTGAAAGAAGCCGATCATCAGAGCCGCGAGATTATTCTGGCAGCTTTGATCGAGGTCACATCCAAATACCTCAATACAAGCGATGAACTCCGCGTGGGAGAACGGGCATGAGTACAACACGACACGTTTTAGGTCTTTCGGGAGGGCGCGATAGCGCTGCTTTGGCCATATTCATGCGTCAAAGACATCCGGAAATTGAAGTCGAATATTTCTTCACTGACACAGGCAAAGAATTGCCTGAAGTGTACGAGTATCTGACCCGCCTTGAAGGCTATCTTGGCAAGCCAATACGACGCTTAAACCCGGATCGGGATTTTGACTTTTGGCTCAAGAGTTACAAGAGCTATCTGCCTTCCGCGCAGTCCCGGTGGTGCACACGCCAGCTCAAGCTTCGCCCGTTCGAAAAATGGGTGCGTGAGTTTCTTCAAGCTGGTGAAACAGTCATCTCTTATGTCGCGATCCGCAGCGACGAAGAATACCGAGAGGGCTATCAGTCAAACAAAGAGAAGCTCCTGGTCAGGTTACCTTTCAAAGATGTCAGCATTGATAAAGCGGGTGTTATTGAGATCCTAGAAGGATCAGGATTAGGACTTCCGGATTACTATAGGTGGCGCAGCCGCAGTGGCTGCACATTTTGCTTCTTTCAACAAAAAATCGAATGGGTGCGCTTGCAGAAAGAGCATCCAGAAGCGTTTGAAGAAGCCAAACGATATGAAAAGACTGCGATTGAGCACGGGTCACCATTCACGTGGAGCCAGGGCGAGTCACTTACCGACCTTGAGCAGCCGGAACGTCAGGAACAGATCAGATTGGATCACGAGAAGCGTTTGGCTAGGGCACGCGCGCGAATTCAGGCAAACCCATTGCGCCCAGATACACCGTTGGACTTAGACGACGTATACGGCGGAGCTGCCAAAGCATGCCTCACGTGTCACAAGTAAAGGTAAGGGTGAGCTCGTTGACGGCAAGGACCTTTATCAAGTCATTGCTCCAACGGAATAATCGCCCACAACCGTTGCGGCTTTCAAAGAAGGCACTAGAGTGATTTTCAACAGATAAACTTAACGGGAAAAGGCGAGCAACTTTTCTCTAAGAGCAATTGACCAACACGACAGGGGCAATCTAGGCAACAACCATGTTTACAGTAACAGCGCGTACAGTATTGGAGCTTGGAGCCGAACTCATCTCGTCGGATGTAATTGCGTTTTATGAACTGATAAAGAACGGTTTTGACGCCAAATCAAAATCTGGCGTTACCATTCGTTTCCAAATCCTTTTGACACAACGCGCCGCACAAGTAATAGGACGCGCCTCCATACAGGACTTGAGCGAGCTCCGCAATTTTGTGGCTCACCAAATTGAGAGAGGCGCAAGCTCGTCCGTCAAGACCGCTTTTGAAGATGAGATGGATGAGGCAACTTCCTTGGAAGAGTTGCGTCGCATCGTCAGCGCAGCACCACGGAAGTATAACAGAATAATTGTCGAAGATACTGGCGATGGCATGTCAGCAGGCGATCTGAAGAGCGCCTTTCTAGTCATCGGAACTTCCTCTCGACGCGATGCTGTGGCGAAGGCTTTGGACAGCGGCGAAGAGGCTTCGCCGTATTTGGGTGAAAAGGGTATTGGTCGCCTTAGCGCGATGCGGCTCGGTGACACGCTCAAAGTAATGAGTGCGACTAAGGCCGACACGAACCAAAATATCCTCAAGATCGATTGGAACGATTTTTCCGAGCCAGGTCTGATGCTCGAAGATATCGATGTTAAGCCTCGCCGAGGCCCAAAAAAGGAAGACCCATCCTACCAAGGAACGAAACTCTATATTGGTGAACTCCAAAAATCTTGGTCGCGCGAAAAAGTCACCGAACTAGGAAAATATGATTTTGCCAGACTGATAGATCCCCGGATGCCTCAAAAGCAGCGCCCAAAAGTAACCATCTTCTACAATGATGAGCGCATTGCCATTCCCAGACTACCGAGCTCTTTACTTGAAGCTGCTCATGCAACGATGATGGGCCGATTTGAGTATATCGAAGGTGAGCCCATTTTGACATGCAATGCCGAAGTGAAAGACTTGGAGTTCGAGCATCCTCCTGAGACCCACACATATGTGCTCGGGTCGAAAGAAATGGAAGGCGTGTTCAGCGATGAGCTTGGTGAAGTCCTTGACGACGCCCTAGAGGAGTTGGGACCATTCGAGTTCGAACTTTACTGGTACAATCGTCGAAGGTTGAGCCGGGTCGATAGCACTGGACAAAACAAATCTCTTCGGGAATTGCAGGATCAATGGTCTGGGATTATGCTCTTTAGAGATGGCTTTCGGGTCTTTCCATATGGAGAAGATCGCGATGACTGGTTGGATTTGGATCGCAAAGCGCTGAGGCGCAGTGGCTATCTCTTCAACAAGACACAATTCATCGGACGCATATCGATATCTCGAACCAAGAACCCACATCTGATCGACCAAACAAATCGCGAAGGTCTTCGTGAAAACGAAGAGCAGCAAGCTTTCCTAAATATTGTGAAGTGGGCGACGCAATATGCATTCGGCGACGCATTCGCAACAACGGAGCGAGAGCACAAGCCACAGAAGACGAAAATTGTTGGCGCTGCGAGCCGCCTGAAGACTCTGGAAGGACGTGTAAAAACCGCCGTCAGCGGGCTCCGCGACGTTTTGCCGCCTGATCAAACGAAGCCGGTCGATGAAGTCCAACACACGCTCCAAGAACTACTTGCATTTGCTGAGGCCTTGCGAGGACGAATTGATGAGGCGGAAAAGGAGGGTCGGCAGCTACTAGACATGGCAGGCGTCGGATTGATGGTAGAGGTCGTTGCACACGAGCTGGCTCGATCCTCTGAAAACGCTCTTGATGTCCTAGGTGCGCTGAAAAATGCTGATGTGTCTGATGAGGTAAGATCACAACTTTCAACATTGCAGTCTGCTCTAAAGTCTCTCAGTAAAAGAATCCGTATCCTGGATCCCATGAGTATTTCTGGCCGCCAAACACGAGAGGCGTTCGATCTAAAGAAAGTTGTCGGCGAGGTTTTGGACGCGCATCAATCGCAATTTGATCGCGAAAACATTACAGTTATACGCAACGACGACAGCGCGCCTGTCCGCGTGCATGCTGTCCAAGGGATGGTCATCCAAGTTCTTGAGAACCTGATATCAAATTCTGTGCATTGGTTAGATGTACGTGGTCGTCGCGAAGCCAATCTTAGCCCGACCATTCGAATATCAGTTGAAGCAAACCCTCCCCTCATTACCTTCGAAGACAATGGGCAAGGGATCAGCTCTGAGAATTCTGACAAGGTATTTCACCCGTTCTTTTCTCTGAAGGAAAAGCGCAAGAGACGGGGACTGGGTTTATATATTGCGCGTGAGATCGCTTCATATCACAAGGGATCCCTTTCATTATCCAACCATGTGGATGAAGAAACGAACCGTCTCCATCGTTTTTTGTTTGAGCTGCCTGAGGAAGCAAGCCGATGACCTTAGAAGAAATCTTGAAAGACAAAGGTATTTCTCGCGCACTTATTGTAGATGACTGTTTTGATGAAATTCCGTTGGCCAATGATCTTGCTGATATTGATGCCCAATGGGCAAACTTCCACGATGATTGGGACGATGACATCGAGATCGCTGTGGGGAGTGTGTACGAAGGCAATTTGGATGAGCCATACGAGCTACGAAGTAATGATGCCTATGTTGAAGCTCTTTGGAACTTACGAAAAAACATCGGGGCCGAAGCAATTTTCGAAGATTATGAGGCGGCACAACGTTTCGATATTGAAGCGGTTGCACGCCTCGAAGCATATCTTGGAGAACTCGGATTAAACTGTGTGCGGGCCGGCAGAGCATTTGCAGATCAGCCCGTTGAAACGGACCTGATTGTAATCGACCTTTTTCTTGGTGCCACTCAGGACCCGGGCGCAGCAGACCTGTCAAAAAGCGGCCTGAGCAGAGTGGCCAAGCAGTACGGGCCAGAAATGCCGCCAGTTATCCTCTTCTCAAACAGCTCCCGGCTCGCGCACAAGAAGGAAGAGTATCGCGACGTTGTCGGTCTTCTAGAGTCGGGTTTTCGTATCCTAGGTAAGTCGGAATTGAAGACTGACGGCGCACTTAAGCGACAGCTTGAGCGATTGGTCGTCAATCGCAATGAGACCAAAGCTCTAGCTGGTTTTTTGGACGCGTTGGAAAAAGGGATGGCAGAAGCGTCAAATCGAACGCTTTCTCTGATGCGGGGCATGAATCTCTCTGACCTGTCACAAGTTCGACAATTGCTTTTGGAATTCGAGGGCAAGGCGATGGGGGCCTACCTCGTTGATGTTTTTGATCGTGTTTTGCAATACGAAATCGAGGGTCAGGAAGCAATTATCGCTGCCGCCGATGAATTGAGCAAGCTCGACGAGCTTAGCCCCGGTCCGCCCTATTTGGCGGGCGAAATCAAAACGCAAGATTTGGTCGCACGGATGATTTCTCAGGCCGGTGCTAGATTGCCTTTGGGTGGGAGCGACGCTTTTCCGGTGGTGTTTGGAGATGTTTTCATTGAGATAAATGAGCAAGTTGATGACAACGAACTTCATCTGCAAGCTGATCAACAGCTTGGGGTCGTAGATGAAGCACAAGAAGCCGTCGTTGTCCCGCAACAAGATGAATCCTCTGAAGTCTTCTTAGTAGTGACACCCGCGTGCGATCTTGTCCGAGGGGCAGCAGAGTCCGTTCTTCTACTGAAAGGGCGGTTTCGCCCAATCACGGATCAAAGTTGGCTCTATAAGGGTGACAGAAGCCCTGCGGTTTCAATTCAAGGCACGTTGTGCCGTATCGATTGGGATCTTCAAAAATACCAAACGAGGGAGTTCTCCAACATCAAGGGCGCGATCGACAAGGGTGAACTGGTCAGAGTCGCACGCCTTCGTCAGCCTCACACCCTCGAATTACAGCAGAAACTACTGACATCATTGGGACGGGTCGGTTTGCCTGCACCCATGCCTGCAAGCATCAAGACAACAATTGATGCATACATTTACGGAGCCGATCGGAAGATCAAGCGGGTCGAAGTGCCTGAACTTTCTGTGGGAAGTGCCTGTTTCGTTGGACGAGACAAGGATGCGAACAGGGTTGTGAGTTTGGTTCTAGCAGAAGCTGCCTGTGAAAATGTCCTAAAAGCGCTCGACAACTTATCTGAAGATGACGTCCATGCCTCCGGCAAAGCCGCGCTCAAAGCGATGACATCCTCAACCGAGCTTATTCAGCGGCTGGAAGCCGGCGTCCAACTCAAAAGCCCGGATGAAGGAGCTTCAAAGGAGATCAAGGTCGAGACCAAGGGGGGACAGGTGACAGTATTGCACCTAATTTGGAATGGCGAACAACCTCCGGACGAACAACCGGTAAAAAGCAAATTGTTGCAGGGGCTGGTTTTTCATGTGCGGACGCATTCAGAGCAACTAGAGCAAGCAAATATGCCAACTGAACAAGAAGCCTGATGTGCAAACCTTTTTACGCTTAACACTTCGACGCACTGTGCGGATATCAGTGAGGGTGGTAGACTTTATGGCTAGATCCATGAACAATAACCGGGCTCCAGAGCAAGGATCCTTCCTTCGGATTCTCATTCGTTGGAAGGACTCCGCTGCGTGAATCACACCGCGCCAGGTATATCGATTAAAGAACTGCTCCTGGCCGCAAAACCAAGGTCAGTCCGCCAATTGTTGCCCCAGCCCACCTTAGACCTCATTGAAAGGATGTCTCCGGGTTTACTGGAGACTGACGAAGCCAACCGAGTTGCTATTGCGACAATTGATCCAACGGAAGCCATACATGACGCGAAGACACGGTCTCAGATCATCAGATTACTTCCATTGTCAAAGGCACGTGAATTCTGCGAGAAACTTGGTCTTGCGGTCGGCCGTAGCCCCTACGACGCAATTGAAGAGGGTATCCAACGTATTGGTATCGAACCGCTCTGCGATTTTTTCGGGATTGTAGATGATCCAAGAGCCCCGAAGCCAATGGCGCCTTCATCACATGAGGCAGCCGTTTCCTACGGGTTGTTTCCCCACCAAAGAGTGGCAGCAGGCAAGGTCGCAACAGCACTGCGGCAACCACCCCGAAAAGTTATCCTTCACATGCCGACGGGGGCGGGCAAGACGCGCACAGCAATGCATCTCGTAGCGCGACACCTCCGCGAATTTGGTCCGACAGTAGTTGTATGGCTTGCACAGAACCGGGAATTACTCGACCAAGCTTCCGAGGAATTTGAAAAGGCGTGGCTACCACTCGGAGATCGGTCGGTTCAACTGATGCGTTTTTGGGGTAATAGGCGCGCGCCACTTGAAGAGTTGAAAGATGGTTTGGTGGTCGCGGGCCTTGCAAAGATGGCGAGCCTGGATGCTCGAGATGTGGCGACGCTGCTACAACTCGCCGACCGAGCGTCTCTGACGATAATCGATGAAGCACATCAAGCGATAGCACCCACTTACGCGAGTGTTCTCCGAGCCTTAACTTCAAAACGACCCGAAAATGCACTCCTCGGTTTGACCGCGACACCTGGGCGCAGTTGGTCAGAGATTGAGGAAGACAAACGCCTCTCTGATTTCTTTGAGGGACAAAAAGTTCTCTTGGAAGTTGAGGGCTATGACGATCCAGTATCATTTCTGATGAAAGAGAAGTACCTCGCACGTCCGGTTTTCCGGCAGTTGGAAGCGCCGTCAGAGGTGCATTTGGATAAAGCAGATCAAAGTACGATTCACAATGACCCGGATCTTTCGGACGAGTTCCTCGAAAAGCTTGGGCGTGACACGGCGCGCACGGAAGCAATCCTCGGGGCCATCGTCGATGCGATCACAAGGCATGACCGCATCATTGTATTTGCTCCATCCGTTGAGAACGCCAAGCTCCTTCAAGCGATGCTAACAATTAATGACATCGAAGCGCTTTTCGTCTCCGGCGAGACTGAAACGACCGAACGAGAACGAAGAATACGCCGATATAAGTCAAATGCCCGCAATAAAATTGTCATGGTGAACTTTGGCGTACTAACAACCGGATTTGATGCACCACGCACAAGTTGCGCGATTATCGCAAGGCCGACGCGGTCTCTCGTACTTTACAGCCAGATGGTTGGAAGAGCGACCCGCGGGCTACGAGCTGGCGGTAACGAAGAAGCAGAGATCATTACTATCACGGATCCGAGCCTGCCGGGCTTTGGGAGCGTGACTGAAGCATTTTCGAATTGGGAGGACGTTTGGAATGAACCAGTCAGCGAATGAAAATGAAGGTGAGATTGGCGCAGAGATCATTCCCCCGGAACTTGCCGTACGCGCCATGCGTGATAGCGGCTATAGGAACACCGACTATGCTCTCGCTGAGTTAATTGATAATTCCGTACAAGCCAACGCGACGCAAGTTGATGTCATCTGTCTCGAGGTCATGAAGCAGGTTAGTCAGAGAAAAAGTCGGCGTATTGAACAGATCGCGGTCGTCGACAACGGAGACGGCATGACGCCAGAAACGCTCAGGATCGCGTTACAGTTCGGCAACGGAACACACTTAAAAGACCGAAAGGGGATTGGGCGCTTCGGCATGGGGCTTCCGAATTCTTCAATATCGCAATGCCGACGAGTAGAAGTCTGGTCTTGGCAGGCTGGACCAAAAAATGCGATGTGGACATATTTGGACGTCGACGAAATCGAAACTGCCGGCCTGAAAGCCGTACCTCGACCGGTGCCCAAGCCGGTTCCGGAAGAATGGCGGGAACGTTCAGAGCTCTTCGGAACTTCTGGGACACTGGTTCTATGGTCCAACTTTGACGATCACCGACTTCAATGGCGCGGTGCAAAGGCGACACTCGAGAACACCGAGACTTTAATTGGACGCATGTATCGTAAGTTCATTGATGCAGGTGATCTAACAATACGCCTTGCGGCCTATCATGATGGTGAAGCGACATTTGACGCACCAACGCGCGTCAACGATCCGCTATATATCACCCCACAATCATCCACTCCTCCTCCCTTTGACAAGGAGCCGATGTTTCAGACATGGGGAGAGGGCGATCAGGAGTTTTCGATCGAGATTGATGGTTCGACCCATCTCGTTACCGTCCGTATCAGCTGGGCAAAAGAAGACACCGTCACGCGGGGCTCTTCTGCAGATCGAGGATCGACGGCCTATGGCAAACATGCCGCAAGAAACGTGGGAGTCTCTGTCGTGAGGGAGCGGCGCGAGCTTGAGCTCGATAAGGCATGGACAATTGGATACGACCCTCGGGAAAGATGGTGGGGTATTGAAGTCGAGTTTCCGTCGGCACTCGATGAAATCTTCGGCGTCACCAACAATAAGCAACACGCCAACACATTCGCCGCTATGGCTCAGTTTGACTGGGAAGAGGAAGCCGAACCCGGTGAGCAGCGATCGGTGTTCAGGGAACGTACCCTCGCCAGCGGCGATCCTAGAGGGCTGCTGATAGACATAGCGGAGTACATCCAAGATCAGCTCGATGAAATCCGGCGCAGGATCAAGGCTCAGACAAAGGGCAAGCGCAGTACCCAAAAAAGGCATGACGACCCTGATGTCGACGATCAGGCAACCGACAAGTTTAATGAACGCGCCGAGGGCGGCCACGAGGCTTCTTCAGACGAGGCTGGGTTTTCTGATGATGACCAGTCCAGGCTGCAAGACGATCTAACCGAAAATGATCACTACTCGGCTGAAGGTGCAAAGAACATCGTCGATGCTATCGTCAGCCGAAAGCGCAAAGTCCAATTTTCAACCGGACATCTCGACGGTCATCACTTCTTCTCCACAAAACAATTCGGAGATCTGACGAAGATTACTTTCAATACGAACCACCCGATATATGAACAGCTGCTTGAAGCCTTGGACCCAGACACGGAGGACGACACTGATGCAGATCTTCTTGATCGTGTTCATAAGGCTTCTGATACGCTGAAGCTTCTCTTCGCGGCTTGGGCTCGATACGAACTTGAAGAAACCCAGAAGCACGATGATCTTATGGAAATGCGCCAGGAATGGGGTAAGATGACGAAAGTGTTCCTGCGGGAAAATGCTGAGGACAGTAAGTGAAAATTGGCGATAACCTGTTGTCGGTTCTCCGCAGCGCCCAAAAAAGAGTTCGTATCGCAGCGCCTTTCATTAAGGTGCCAGCTCTTGAGCGTGCATTGTCGGTTGTTCCAGACGACGTTGAAGTGACATGTGTGACGCGCTGGAGGCCAGAGGACATTGCCAGTGGTGTTTGTGACCTTGAGATATTTGATTTGATAAAGAGCCGGGATCGGTCCGTTCTGCTAATCCACCCTCATCTCCACGCAAAATTCTTCGCGGCTGATACGGCCTGCCTCGTTGGTTCGGCCAATCTATCGTATACGGCACTCGGATGGCGGATACCGTCAAACATTGAACTGTTGGTTAAACTCGACACTTTCGATCACGGGCTGGATGATTGGTGGCGAGCGCTGCAAGCCGAGAGTATAAACGCAACTGATGAGATACGCTTTGCGATAGAGCGAGAAGCTGCGGAACTTAGAGCCACCAAAAAGCCTATCGCGCGGCCGGAGGCCGACCAACACAAAGACTATGACGACTCAACTTGGGTGCCTGAGTGCCCGAGATGGACCGGCCTTTGGGAGGTCTATTCTGGTGACGAAGAACAGTTACCGAGCAGTGCACTTGCCTCCGCCAAATCTGATCTCGCGACCTTAAGCCTGCCCCCAGGTATGAATTTTATGGGATTTGAAAAGGCACTGCGAACGGCGTTTCGCCATACAAGAATTTTTGATGAGATTGACAAACTCGCTCAAGAAGGGCTGACCGATCTCGCAGCCAGCTCTTTGTTGATCGAGAAATTTGATATCGAATCGGGGAATGTCCCCCGTCGATGGCAGCTGATCAAGCGCTGGCTAAGCGAACTCTATCCGGAAGATTTTAGGGTGGAGGCAAACCAGGAAGTTCTTCTCAAAGGGAAGAACTTATGAACTTTGCGCCAGGAGGATCGGAATATCGAGGGGGGGACGGATTTCGACAAACTACAAATGAAGCTCTAGCGCTTTCACTAAATATCTACTGTGTCTTTCGTAAACACCCTTCTCCAATCCGGTCAACTCAAGGTCAGCTGAGCCCTCTTTTATTATCTTAGGAACTGATTGGATTCGTTGTGTTAGGTCTGCTCTTAGTCCGTTTGCCCAAGATCTGACCCGCTCTGTTGTATCCGGATCAACTAGATTTCCCAAGTCGCGATACGACTCGTTTAGCCTTGCAGACGGACTCCCAACTGACTTTCGGCAGGTAGGGCAGGCGAGATATCCGAGAAAAGGGAATTTGTGCTCGCTGAGTAAGAGCCCGGTCAAATAGATCTCAGATGGTAGAAACCACCCGGAATTTGGTTGCCATTCGGAAGTAACGTAATCCAGTAGCTGCATATTTGAAGCGCTCTTCTTGTAAGTTTCAAAAAAGGCCTCAATGGCTCGTGCAAAAAAACAGTCATAGTGCCAGTCACTACAGCATTTTGGATAGCCAAGACTGTGTTCTTCACCGACTTCATGACACCGACCGTCTTCATAAGCGCTCGCGATAGTCTTATTGCAGGTCAGCCAAAAGATCCTTTGCGGAGTTTGAAAACCCGCCATGAACGCGGCCCGTAATGCTTCATCATCCAATTTCAGCCGCCGACTAGGATGGTATACTGGAATCGTAGCGAACCCCCTGAAGACATCAACGTCACCAAATAGTTCCACTAAATCCAAGTACAGCTTTTCTCGTTCTGGATTATGGGTCATCGCAAAGAAGGAAGGTTTTTCGGATTCCAACACTTTGAGAATTTGCAACTTTTCACAGAAGGCCGATTGCAAATCGATATGAGCGCTCTGATGCTCATCAAACTTCTGAGCTACAAGTTCGTACCATTGTTCATGGGACTTTGAAGTTCTCATAAAATCAATCTCGTCCAGTTATATTTGATAGTCTTAACTGTCGATCACCGATTGTGGTTTGTCCACTATCAAGTCTGGCACATCGCGCAAGCTGTTCGAATTGAACGTCGCAATAAACACCTCCGTCGTCACAAACGTATGTGGCGCGCCGGGCCTTGGCGACTGCGGCCCACCTGCGATCAAGTCCTTGTACCGCAGATTTGCTGGCAAAGACCACGACAGGGCAGCCACATCGGCGCGGCGCAAATAATCCGATACGGTCGCCCGCCCCAATGACAGGCTCAGCGCTATCTGACGACCTGATAATCCATCCGCCCGAAGTCGCAGGGCTTCTAGTATCTTCCGCATTCGCTGCCCGGCAGTGCATGTTTACATGCATGAGTATCCGTATTGGTCAAGCAGGCATTTCAGTCCATTTCCGACCGTCACGCAACAACGCATTTGCCATAACTACAAGCTTGCGCATGACCGCTGTAATCGCAAGTTTCTTGCATTTCCCTTTGGCAATCAGCTCATGATATTTTGCTTTCATATCCGGGTTGAATCGGGTGGCGACCACGGCAGGTAGGTAGATCGCCCTTCGCAGACAGGCGCGCCCACCTTGGATTCGTTCTTTACCCTGCCATTTACCTGATTGGCGTGAGATCGGAGCAAGGCCTGCCAGGCTTGCGGCCTGCTTTCCGCTCAAGTTTCCCAGCTCGGGCATTTCGATCAGCATCGCAAAAGCGGTTATCTTTGCAATGCCAGGAATGCTGATGAGAATGTCGGCCTTTTCGGAGAGCGTTTTGTCAACTGAGATTGTCGTCTCAATAGCTGCATCTATCTGCGCAATGTCGCGCTCAACCTGGCGCAGGCGCTGAGTGGCCTGCTTCCTGAGCAACGGGTGTGTTGCGGTTGCCAGCCGAGCCCTGGCAGCTGTTCGATCCTTGATCAAGGCCTGTCGGGCTGTTGCCATCCCTTTGAGATTGTGAAGCGTTTCGCTTTTGGGCTCGTCGGCTTTCAACTCCAGGAGAGACCCCATCCGAGCCGTGTTGCACGGTTCACCGTAAGCTGATCAGGTATCCTCAGATCATGGCAGCGGTGCGTGACGGTCTTGATGTAGGTTGGTCGCCAGAGCAGATCGCCGGACGCATGCGGTTGGAGCGCCACCCAAGCCGCGTCAGCCACGAGACGATCTATCGATATGCCTATTCGAAAGACGGCCGTGCTGAGAAGTTCTACCGCCATCTGCCGGAACATCGCCACCGTCGTAGACCACTTGGAACGCGCAGGCATCATGGGCGTCGGTTCCTTGATGAACAGGCCATTGCGCATCGACCCGACGTGATCGCCGACCGCAGCCAGTTCGGCCACTGGGAGTGCGATTTGGTCATGTTCCGCAAGGAGTTTGGCAAAGCCAACATAACGTCACTCGTAGAGCGTGTCAGTCGGTTCGCGGTGGTTCTCAAGAACCTGGATCGTCAATCAAAACCGGTGATGGATGGCCTGATTGATGGGTTATCTCCCCTGCCCGCACATGCCCGCCGCTCGATCACCTTTGACCGGGGTACAGAGTTCACCGCATGGCAACATCCGAAGGCGGGTCTTGGCGTTGAACCATGGTTCTGTGATCCTCAGTCACCTTGGCAAAAGGGCACCGTCGAGAACACCAACAACCGCCTCCGTCGCTACCTGCCGCGAAAGGCTGACCCCACGGCGTTCACAAATCGATATTTGAGGTCGATTTGCGACCGCCTTAACGCTACACCGCGCAAGTGTCTGGGCTATCAAACGCCAGCCGAAGTCTTCAGGGTAAAACTGATGGAAGAAGAGACATCACCCAGATAAACTGGCCCAATAGAAATTGCGCTTCACCGTGAGTTCACACAACTACCACGTCACGAAATTCCATCAAATAGTTTCCGGGAGCTACGATCTTTGGCCATGACCACCTAGTTCGAAATCGCAGGAGTTTAGGCCGCGTAACGGTGTGATTGCCGGGTATTTCTGGCCCGAGCAGTTTAAGTTTACGGTGCCACCGCACCCTTTTTAGCGCGCGTCACTATCGCCCATTACATAAAGCGAATTATGCCAGTAATCCGTCAGGACCTCGATAATAAGATCCGGGTCGTCAGCATAAGGGCCCATGGATTTCGACCGGTCGAGAAATATCTGGCGAAGTGTTTCTTCGGCCAAGGCGATCAATTCCCTGACTTTCAGGTGTACGACCACCGGGTCCTGTGACCGGTATTGATCAGGCAAGCGCCTGCGTAGATCGTGGATCACCATCTGCGCCCAGTCATGGTTCAGCCGGTCCCGCAGATCAGCGATTTCTGGGCAGTCGCGCATCAGGGCCTCGCGCCCGGCCAGCAGAAGGGCGTTTTTGGCATAGACCTGGACATAAAATGCGTTGGACCGGCGAATGGCGACTTTGACCGGCAGATGTCTACCGCCGCGGGGTCGGTTCATCCGCACCATCGCAAAATAATACCGGATCATCGCAGCGGACGCTTCGGTCTTGTCCTTGAAGTGGCTGTAAAACGTACTCCGCGCGATGGCGGCCGAGGCAACGATATGTTCGACGACAAGCTCGTCATAGCCGATGCGCTCCATTTCCCGCGCCGTGGCAGCCAGAATCGCCGCCCGGGTGCGTTGTTTCTTGCGCAGTTTGCCTTTTTCCGCTGCGCGGACTGTCAGATCCGACGAAAGATGAAAGGCCGATTCAGACGCTGTATCGGATATTGCCACCGGGTTCACGACATCTTCCATCTGTTGCCTGTCTGCCATTCCTGATCCATCAACGCCTTGACCTGTGCGTATCAGGCGGGCCTTGTTCGATAGAACTTTGGCGCTGCGTCATTTATCTGCTCGGTTCTGGCATCTTTCGTGAGCGTCCTGCTCACGCTACCGGGGTGTAATTCCACGGCATCAATTCGTCCAGTTTTGTGGTTTTGTGGTCTGCAATGCGGGACAGAACATTCGTCAGCCATGCTTGGGGATCAACCTTGTTCAGCTTGGCGGTTTCGATCAGAGTGAAGGCAATAGCCATGGAATCGCCGCCGCGCTTTGAGCCAGCAAACATCCAATTCTTGCGGCCTATAGCGACCGGCTTCATAGCGCGCTCGGCAGAATTATTATCCAATTCCAGAAAGCCGTTGTCGAGGTAGGGTCGTGTTTTGGGCATGCGGTTCAGGGCATATCGAATGGCCTTTGCCAAAGGCGATTTGCCGGATATTTTGGGAGGCTGAGCCTGAAGCCACTCCTCCAAATCATCGAAAATGGGTTTGGCCATGGCCTGCCGCAGGGCAGCGCGGGCTTCTGGTGATTGGCCCCTAACCTCTTTCTCCACGCCATACAATTGTGCGATCCGTTTGATGGTCTCCTCGGCGATGGCGGAACCCTGCGCGGTAAACACGTCGATAAATTTGCGTCTGATATGGGCCATGCAAGCCACTTCCGAGGCCTTATCCTTTCCGAACACATCATTGAAACCGGCATAGCCATCCGCATGCACCCAGCCCTTGTAGCCTGCCAGGTGGCTGACGGGATGCTCGCCTTTTCGATCCACTGTGAATTGATACCAAACGCAGGGCGGTGCCCGTCCAGCACAGCCGGACAGATTGTCTGTCTGTGCGCCTGTGGCGCACGGGCCGGACCATGGTCGTTCGTCTCTGACATAGGCCCAGATGCGGGCTGTCTTGGTCTTTTTGTTTCCCGGGGCTAACATCTTCAGTGGGGTATCATCTGCAAACAGGGATGAGCCAGCTTTGACCCGTTTTGCAATGGCCTCGGCCAATGGTTCCAGCAGCGCGGTAGATTTGCCCACCCAATCTGCCATTGTCGAGCGATCCAGATCGACGCCCTCACGGGCATAGATTTGGCTTTGGCGATAGAGCGGTAGGTGATCGGCATATTTACTGACCAATACATGCGCCAACAAACCTGGCCCAGGTCTGCCCCGCTCTATCGGTCGTGACGGCAGTGGGGCTTGCGATATTGCCTCACAGCGACGGCATGTCATGCGGGGCCGAATAATTTGGTTCACGACAAAGCGGCCTGGGATGTATTCCAGTTCTTCGGTGACATCTTCGCCCAGTTTTGAAAGATCACCTCCGCATTCGGGGCAATCCTCACTGGCAAACAAAACCTGCTCGATACGATCCAGATGATCCGGTAGCGGTTTACGCTTGGGCTTTCCCTTTGGCTCAACAGGTTCAGCAGGCGCGGTTTCCCCAACCTCCTTCGCCGCTTCGGCTATCTCGTCATTCTCGACGAACAATTGCAACTGGTCCATGCTCTCGGATGTGGACCCGAAGCGATGCCGGTTCGCCCCGTATAACTGGTGCTGAAGTTGTTCAACCTTCAGGGTCAATGCCTTCACTTCCGCCGCCAACAACGTACTCACCTGACGCAGTTCAGTGGGGTCTTCGGGTAGATTATCAAGGACGTTCAGCATGGCCATTCTATACAGAATTGCGCGTCGAATAGGAATCCACAAACGTCCACATTGCTTGATATTTGCATCCGGCTATCCCGTCTTCAGAGGCCGCCACGTGCGCTTTGGAATGCGCCAATCAATGCCTTCCAGCAGCATCGCCAGTTGCGCCGAGGTCAGGTTGATCTTGCCCTCTTTTGCTGCTGGCCAAACAAACCGGCCTCGCTCAAGTCGTTTGGAAAACAGACACGCGCCCTGTGAATCCCACCAGATGATTTTAAGCAAATCCCCACGTCGCCCCCGAAACACAAACAGATGGCCGGAAAACGGATCCTGCTCCAGAGTCTTCTCAGCCTGCGCTGCCAGCGTGTTAAATCCCCGCCGCATATCGGTCACGCCCGCAGCCAGCCAGACCCGCGTGTTGCTCGGCACCGGGATCACGAAGCCAATTCTTTCAACAACCGCGCCAACGCATCCCCGTCAAAGCTGCCCTCAGCAGTAACCCTGTGTCCGCTGGAAAGCTCGATCTCGATCCGTCCCGCCGGAACGGTGGCCAAAGCAGGAACAGGGCTGGTCGCGACTTCAACCTCTACCGGCAAGAACACCGGTTCAGATTCTTCGGGCACGGCATCTGCATCCGGCGCATACCGTTCATCCTTCAGCCATTTGAATATCAGATTGGCGTTCATCGCATAACGGCGCGCAACCTGCGCAACCGAAACACCCGCCGCCGTCGTCTGAAAACAGATCGAACGCTTCTCTTCATCCGGCCAACGCCGCTTCTTCTGCTTTCCCGCCATAAAGTGCCCCTAAGTGTCCACTATCAATGGTGGACACTAGCGCACCAGAAACAGCCCCGTTAGGCGGGGGACACCGGACGCTTACCATCTTTCTTTGGTTTCTGAGGCTCTCAGGTTAATGTGACAACACCATAGTGGCTGCCCTTGAAATCAATTGTCACGTTTTGATACTCACCCGCGAATTCAAAAGGCGGCATCTATCACAGGTTGGCCAGCAGACCGATATTCCAAAAGTTTGCGGCATCACCTCCTCGTTTTGTGGTTGGTGTGCACCGCCACCAAAACGGTCAACCATCATCTCCTTCAAAAGATGTGCCGTCCCCATTTCAACTTGCTGGGAAGGGGACGGTGTCTGATGAAGTTGGAACTAATACATTTTAACGCATGGCACTTTCCTATCTCACATATCTTCGATGAGTTGTTTTGCCCTGTCCTTCAGCTGTTTCTTCAGTATTTTCGCGTTGGGCGAATAGGGAAGGGTTTCCACTACGAAAATATGCGAAGGTACTTTGTATGCAGCGAGCGTGCCTCTGACAAAATTCTTCACGTCTTTCGGATCAATCTTCGCACCGGGCGTACCTTCCACGAATGCCACAACGGTTTCATCGCCAGCTTGTTCACAGCCAACAACGGCAGAATTCAGAACATCCGGGTGCGAATTCAACTGTGCTTCAACTTCAACCGGATACACGTTGAACCCGGACTTGATGATTAGTTCCTTGGTGCGTCCCTCAATCGACAGAGCGCCTTTCTCATTCTGGCGGACGACATCGCCGGTATTCATATAGCCATCTTCGTCGAATATGGCCGCCGTTGCTTCGGGATTGCCGAAATAGCCGACCATCACATTAGGTCCGCGTACCCAGAGTTCTCCAAGATCGCCTTTGGGAACTTCTTTACCATTCTCGTCGACGATCTTGATTTCCACGCCAGCGACCGGTGCGCCAAGGTTCACCTCGTCCGAACCGATTTCATAACTACTGCGCGAAATCGTTGGCGCAGTCTCTGTCAGGCCATACCCGTTGCAAAGAACGTTACCGAAAAGCTTTTCAACCGAGCGCCGCAACGTGATATCAAGCGGCGCTGTCCCGACGATCAAAAATCTAATGCTATTGGGCGTCAGGGTAAGGCCACCTTTTCCACAAGTATCTATGATCCTAGCATAAAGCGCAGGGACTGCCTGGAACGTAGTTAGCGTGCCAGAGGTGATCAGATCGATGGCTTTTTCCAGGTCAAACCTGGGCATGATGATCAATCGGGTACCGGCATAAACCGCGCCCAACATTCCGGTAAAGCCGTAGGAATGCGCAACCGGCATAAGACACAAGCCTATATCTGCTGGCCCGGACGTCCCTATACGTTTGGCACGCACACCATTGAACATCAGATTTCGATGGCTCAACATAACGCCTTTGGGACGACCGGTCGTGCCAGTGGTGTAAATCAGAATTGCGACCTGTTTTGCTGGATCTTCGAAGGTCTCCATCGGTAAGCTCTCTTCGTTGAGTACGCCTACCATTAGTTCTCCGATCGATCCGAAATTTTGTTTTTCAGCTCCGTGGCGTTCCGCATGCTCGCGCGCGTTTTGGGATACGGTATCTGTGTAAATAACTCTCCTGGGAGAACAATCTTCACAAATTGCGTCGATTTCACGAGCACTTTGTCTTGCATTGATAACCGCTGTGATTGCATCCAAATTACTCGCAGCGAAAATTAGTGTAATTGCAGCTATTGAGTTTTCACAAACGAGCATAACTCGATCACCTGGGCTTACTCCAATTTCTTTGAGTTTTTCCGAAGCATGTTGCACCGCTTCCTTCAAGTCAGAGTAGGACCACTTCTTGTTATTTTCGTCGACGAAGGCGATCCGGTTACGCCCCGGCAGTGCGCCTTCTTCCAGGGCCTTGTGGATCCTGGAAGGAAGGCCAGTCACCGCGTCTGCGTGCGCTGGATTAATCATCTGAGACCCCGACCATTTAAGGCACCAAAACCGCGCGGCCGACAAACTCACCATTTTTGAGCTCGTTCAGTACGCTGTCTGCCTCGGACAACGGCCGCTCCTGGACTGGTACGTGATTCACACCGTGTTCGCGTGCCAACTGAATAAGCTCCTTCAGTTCACGTAAATTTCCAACCCAGCTTCCTTGGATATGCAATGGCCGCATCGGGATGTACGGGAGCGGAACGACGAGTTCACCGCCATAAAGACCGCAGACCACAATCCGCGCGCCTCGAACGACACTTGCGATTGCGAGGTTGATCGTGGGCTCGGCCCCGACCAGATCCAGAACCGCGACCGCACCGCCACTCGTCGCGTCGATGATTTGTTGGGCGGCGTCTTCGTCGCCGGAATTGATGGTGGTCAGTGCGCCGGCATTTTTTGCCGCGTCCAATTTGCTGTCCTCGATGTCGACGACTATGGCACCCTTGTGGCCAAGCGCCTTCAGGATCGAAAGCGCCATAAAGCCAAGCCCACCCGCGCCGAGGATCACCAGAGGCTCGTCCTTCAGGATATCCCCGAACTTGCGGATCGCGCTGTAAGTGGTCACCCCCGAACAGGCCATCAACGCAGCCTGCGCCGGATCAAGATCACCAATTTCCACGCAAAATCTGGGATCGGGCACAATGACATATTCAGAGAATCCGCCTGGATGCTGAACGCCCAAGAATTGAGGGGTCATACACAGGTTTTCCTGACCACGCTGACAAGTGGCGCACTCACCGCAGCCAAGCCAGGGATGAACCACACATTTCCGCCCGATACAGGTGACATCAGCATCGGGACCGGTCGCAACGATTTCACCAGAAATTTCGTGGCCCAGCGTGAGGGGCGGATGAATGCCCCGCTCTGAAATCGCCAGAGTTTTACCGCCGCCGAGGTTATAGGCTCCTTCCCAAAGATGAACATCCGTGTGGCAAACACCGGCATGACCAATCTTGACAAGTACCTGGCTGCCTACGAGCCGCGGAATTTCGCTCTCAACCGGCACTAGGGGTCGATTATGCTCCAAAACACTGTAACTGCGCATTTAAGTTCCTCCCAATTTCAAACTGGCCAGCAGTAGCGCCTCTTTCTCTGATCGAATGACTCGCGAAACTCACTTTGACACCGCGAATGGACTCGAGCGGATACGCTCCACGAAGCCATTTTCTATGACTGTATTATTTCCAACCCGAGACAAGTTTGACTTCGAGGAAGTCCTCCATGCCCCATTTCCCGCCTTCGCGACCGTTGCCCGATTGTTTGACGCCCCCAAAAGGCGCACCTGCGCCACGACGAACGCCATTTGCTTCAACCATGCCGGACCGTAGCTGCCGCGACACACGCTTCAACTTTTCATCATCCTGCGTCTGGACATAGTTCATCAGGCCGAACTCGGTGTCATTTGCAATCCTGATCGCATCCTCTTCGTCCTTGAACTTCATCATCACCAGAACCGGGCCAAAAATCTCCTCCCTGGCGATGGTCATATCGTTGGTCACGTCGGCAAAGATTGTAGGACGCACAAAGAAGCCACGATTAAAACTGTCCGACCGGCCGGGGCCGCCAACAATCAGACGGGCGCCCTCGTCGATCCCCTTTTGGATCAGACTTTGGATCTTTTCAAACTGCGCCTTGTTCACGACAGGGCCTAAATGCGGACCATGTTTACCAGCCGCGCCGACAGTGAGCGTCTGTCCGACATTTTCAGCAGTCTGGACGGCCTCATCGTAAACACTTTCCTCGATGACCATGCGGCTCGGCGCAATGCACGATTGACCCGAATTGATCATGAGTTGGCGTACGCCCCGCTCGACAGCGTCTGGATCGGCGTCAGCGAAAACTAGGTTTGCACCTTTGCCGCCCAATTCCAGATGCACTCGCTTCAAGCTTTCCACCGCGTTAGCCGAAACCAGTTTTCCGGCCCGCCCCGATCCGGTGAAGCTGACAACATCGACATCCATATGTCCCGATAAGGCGGCGCCCACACTAGCCCCGTCGCCGTTCACCAGGTTGAATACGCCCGGAGGGAAGCCAGCCTCATCGATCATGTCGGCAAGGATTAAAGCGCTCAGCGGGCTTTCTTCAGAGGGCTTTAGAACCATTGTGCAGCCTGAAACAATGGCGGCGCCAACTTTCAGCATTACCTGATTCATCGGCCAGTTCCACGGTGTGATCAACGCTGCCACGCCCACCGGTTCATAAATGATCCAACTGTCCGGAGAATCTTCGCTCAGCGGCTCTTCAAACGTGAATTCGCGGGCCACCTTAGCAAAATTGCGCAGATGTCCCAAACCGGCCATAAAATGAACATTTCTAGAAAAATCGATCGGCGTGCCCATTTCCAGGCTCATGGCGTTTGCCATTGAGTCTGCGCCTTCTTCGTAATTCTTTATCAGCCGTTCAAGAGCAGCGATACGTTCCTCTCCCGGCGTATCCTTCCATGCTGGAAAAGCTGCCCGCGCGGCGGCGACCGCATCATTCACATCTTTCGCGCCGCCCAAAGAAATAGCCGTGCAAGGCATTTCTGTCGTTGGGTTAATAACATTATGATCCCGCGGTTCATGCGGTTCGACCCATTCACCGTTGATATAAAATTGGCGTGTGTTCTGCATATCATCTCAGTATTTTGCGCCAAGTCGTTTCGGACCAGGGCAAAAGGCCTCCCTACTACATTTCAATTTCTCTAAGTCCGCCGGGTTATTTGACATCTCGTCTGGAAACCCTTCAGCGAACGGCTTGTTCAGTTCTTTCCTTTACCAAACATGTTCTTCCACTCTTCCGATCCAGGTTTTGCTTCCCACTGTTTCTGGCCGTTCAGTGTATCGATCCCCTTCCGAACTCCGGGTCGCATTTTGATTACTTCGTACCACCGGGTAATGTTTGGATAATCATTTAGGTCACGCCGATGCAGTTTGCGTGTGCGGATCCACGGAAACGTACTGATGTCGGCGATCGAATAATTCCCTGCCAGGTATTCTGTTTCGCCGAGTCGACGCTCAAGAATATCGTAGATTCGCCCGACTTCCCGACCATATCTTTCGATTGCATAAGGAAGTTCTTCAGACGCATAGACCATGAAGTGATGAGCTTGGCCCAGCATGGGTCCCACAGTGGAGTTCTGGAAAAATAACCATTGAAGCGTCTCGGAACGAGAAACCGGTTCCTGTGGCAAATACTTCTCTGCTTTTTCCGCCAGGTAAATCAGCACGGCACCGGATTCGAAGATGGTAATGGGTTTGCCGTGCCGGCCATCGTGATCCACGATGGCCGGCACTTTGTTGTTGGGATTTATCTTTAGAAACTTCGGCTCGAATTGTTTGCCGGCGGTAATGTCGACAGGAACAACCTCATAGTCCAAATTGAGCTCAGCCAACATAATGGCTGCTTTGTACCCGTTTGGCGTCGGCCAGAAATAAAGATCAATCATGACACTTACTCACTCAGATTAGCCGACAATATTCAGGCCTTTGGGGCGATCGATCAGCATGCCGGGGTTCATAATCCAGTTAGGATCGAACTCCTTCTTCACTGCGCCAAGCGCCTTGCGGTACAGCGGGTCGACTTCCTGATCGTACCAAGGACGGAAGGATCTACCAACGGCGTGGTGGTGCGTAATCGTGGCACCCACATCCATCAGAGCGTCCGAAGCCGCATCCGAAATGGACTGATAAGCCTCTAGCGCATTGCCGTGGTTCGAATTCGCCATGATCGAATAGTAAGGCGACGGCCCGTCCGGATAGAGAAACGAGAAGCGACGGCACAGAATGCCACCGCCGGTGGCCTGATTTATCGCGTCTTTCACTCGCGCCATGATCTCGGTGTCCGCCTCTTCGAACTTGTCCCAGGTGTAGGAGGTTTCGAAAGTGAATGACACGATGCCCATCGCGGAACGTGTGTGCATCAAGCGCGGCAGATAACGGAACTGTTTGCGCCAACTCCCTTGCGCACCGACGCGGCTGTTTTCCAGTGCATTGGTGGTCGAGTCGGCCTTGGCCGTAACCGTGCCACCAAAGTCCTGACAAATTTCCAAACCACGTTCGAGCCATGCATCAACCGGGTGGTCCGCCGATTCAAAACCAAGCAAGAGAACAGAGTCGGTCCCATCGCCTGCGCCATAGAATTTGGCATCCTGCTCGTCCAGATAGCGGGCGTTGGCCGGGAAAAGCCCCGCCTGAGTGATCTGCCGAACGGCCTTGGCCCCCTGATAGAAGCTGGGGAAGGAAATCGACGCGTTGGCGCGGAACTCCACGCGACCCTGCAGCTTCATCCAAGCCTCGGTGATTATGCCCATCGAGCCCTCAGAGCCGATGAACAAACGGTCCGGATCTGGACCCGCGCCTGATCCCGGCAGCCGGCGGTTTTCGATAGTGCCGTTCGGCGTCACGACCCGCAAGCTTTCGACCATGTCGTCAATGTGGGTCAGATGCGTCGCATAGTGACCCGAAGATCGCGTGGCGATCCAGCCACCAAGCGACGAGAATTCCCAGGACTGCGGAATGTGGCGCAGGGTCAGACCATGCGGTTTCAGCTGCTCTTCTAGCGAGGGTCCAAGCACGCCACCCTGGATGAGGGCACAGCGGGATACCTCGTCCACTTCGAGCACTTGGTTCAGGTTTCCAAGGTCGACAACGACAACGCCCTTATAAGCATCATCTTCGGGAGCCCAAAAACCGCCGGTAACGCTCGAACCGCCGCCGAAAGGAATACAGGCGTAGCCATTTTCGCCGCACCAATCGTAAATGGCGGCAATATCATTTTCATCGCGTGGATAAGCGATGACGTCCGGCGCCCGGCCAAAATCCCGGCGATAGATATGCATCATATCCTTGAAACCTTTGCCGTACGTGTGGATCACGCGGTCCCACTTTTCCGACGTACAGAAGCTCTCAAGACTTGCCGGAATTTTGATGCGCGGCGCCTTCAGCTCGATGTCATCAAGTGTCGGCGTTTTCTTGACTTCGATATTATCAAGTCCAAGTCGATCTTTAACCCGCTTGGCCATGACCTTGATTTCGTCTTCCGAGATCCCCTCGTCTTCATAACCCCACGACCAGAACTTTCGCCGTTTGCCGAAATATCCACTTTTTTGTTGTGCCACTGGTATTCTCCTCACGTAGCGTTTTACTCGGCGTAGTTTTCGCGAGCTCAAAATGTATTACCAAAGTGGTAGTACCAACTTGAAGTACCATAGCGTTTTGTTGTGCAGCTGTCCACCTCCGCTTTCGAACTTTTTCAATGTTTTATTGTTTTTTCCGTCACTTATATAAATGGGCATACAATGGTGCTATCCGTTTCATTGGAATCGCTACCGTTGCAGCGCATCAAAACTGGAGCCCTCCACAAACCCTCGCGGGTCCCTTTTTGAGATTCTCTTCTTCCTAATTGCTCAGAAAGGGAGGTCGAAAAGATTGGTCGGAGGAACGGTGTTATTAGCCGGCGGCCTAGGAAATTGCGGGCGCAATTTCCGGCTTTTTTTCCGAAAAGCATCCAAGCTTTGGAAGCTGCCCAAAGCTATTTCTTGGTGAATTTCGTCACTAGGTTGCTCACTGAAATGACCTGGCGCCTAACAATCTACAGCAACGATATAGTCGCCATCGTGTTCAGCAATATTCGTTTGCTCAGTGGACGCAAAGTTAGTTCTAGCTGCCTGTCACAGAAGCAAATTACGACAGGCAGCTAGTATCAGTTTTCTCTAATCTTTCTTCTAGTTTGCAAAAATTGCATTAGGCAACCAAATAGCAACTTCCGGGAACACCAACACCAAAACCAGGCAAAACACTTGTGCCGCAATGAAGGGAACCACACCTCTGAACATGTGCGACAGCTTGATCTCCGGAGGAGCAATCGCTCGAAGATAGAATATCGAAGGTGCCATTGGTGGGCTCAGATAGCCGGTTTGAAGGACAATCAGGAAAAGAACCGAGAACCAAATCAGATCGAACCCAGAGTCTGCTATGATCGGAACGGCGATTGGAACCAGGATCAGAACAACCGAAACGAGGTCTAGAACAAAGCCACCGATGAAGGCGATAAAGAGGATGATTGCTAAGACAGTCCACGGCCCCACATTCGCTGTTTGAATCAGATCCTGTGTCAATCGCACGCCGCCCAAAGCCACGAAAACTCCCGAGAAGATGTGGCCAGCAACAAGGATCGTCAAAATCATCGTCGACACAGACAATGTTGTTTTCATGGCGCGCCATAGAAAGTGGAGCTTCAGGTTTCTTGCAAGAAGGGCAAGGAACAGGGTCCCCACCGCACCACAAGCCGCCGCTTCCGTTGGAGTAGCCCAACCAAGAAGAATTGTGCCGAGCACGGTAAAGATCAGGAAGATCGGCGGTAGCAACCCCGAAATCGTAATTGTCAGCTTTTCAAGAAGCGTCAGAGATTCGACCTCGCTGGCATGCCTAGGCGCCGAAGACGGATCGATAATGGCGCGCGCCATGATGTACAGGATGAAAGTCAGAGCCATGAGCAGTCCGGGGAAAAGGATCCCGGCAAAAAGTCTACCAACGGAAACTTCTACAACCGGTGCCAGAATGATGACCACCACCGAAGGCGGAATTGCCGTTCCCAGAGAACCACCGGCACAAACCGTACCGGATATGAGAGACTTGTTGTAGCCATAGCTCAACATGATCGGCAAAGCCAACAGGCCAATTACGGTTTCAGTCGCACCGACGACACCGCTGCTCATCGCGAAAACGACACCCATAAGGACTGTACCGACGGCCAGCCCACCGGGTACTTTGTGCGTCCAGACATGGATACCCCGGAACAGGCGTTCGGCAATTCCCGTACTTTCCAAGAGAGATCCCATAAACACAAAGAGTGGGATTGACGCCAGAACATAGTTACCCGCAACGTCGTGGATTTCCATCGCGAAGAGGTAGACAGCCGCGTCCCCGTACCGAATCAAACCAAACACGAGCGATACGCCCATCATGGCTAGTGCCACCGGAAACCCTGAAAAGATCACCAAGATCAAAGCCGGTAGCATCAAAAGAACGTAACCATCCATAATTATTCTCCGCCCTCGGACATCAGACCCTCTTTTCTCTCAAATGCTTCACCACGAATAAGTCGCGATACATTCCGATACAGTTCCACCAAGATCTGAACTGCGAATACAAAAAAACCGAACGCCGCCACAGCTCTAAACGGCCACAAAACCGGGTTCCAAGCTGACTCTCCGGTTGTTTCGCCAGTTCTATATGTTTCGAGGAAACTCTCTGTTAGCCCCCAAAACGACCAAATCACAAAGATTCCAGCAAAGACGTAACCAACGATGTAGATGACCAAATTCACCCGGTCGGGTAGCAAGTCAGTCATCAGGTCGACCTTTACGTGTCCGCCAATTTGCAGGGTGTATCCAATTCCTAGCAGGAAAAAGGACCCAGTCAGAAAGTAAGCCATTTCATACGCCCACAAGGTCGGCGCATCGAAAACGTAACGGGCAACCACTTCTACTACCATTGACAGAATAAGTGGAATCAGCAGCAAAGCACCGACATATGAAACCCACTTGACCGTCGCCTCAGTTGTATCCAAAAGTCTTTCCAACTTTTTAACCTCCAATTCATGTGTCCCGAACCGGCGAACATTTCTCGCTACAAGAGCTGTGAAACGCATTCCGAGATTTTTCAGGAGTCATACCTGTAACAATCAAAGTCCTATTCGCGCGCTCTAAACCTTTTACTGGTTCGCCGAACCCAAGTTGGAGGCCTTCACCTGGCGTCCGAAATTGCACAAAACTAGCGGCACCGACCGCCCTTGGCCTTCTTCACGCCAAATTCCCATTCGCGTAATGGCTTTTCAGTTCCGGGAGCCACGTCTTCGCTGTGCGGGAAAGGACGGCCGTTCCTTTTGGGCTTGAACTCGCTCCAGCAACTCCGTTGATCTCGGGAATTGCTGGAGAGCTTGTCGTAACTTCGAGTCGCTTACCGATAGATGTCGGCTGCTACCCATTTTCTGGCATAGGCACGCTGATGCTCGAGAACTTTCTTGAACCAAAGGTTCTCTTCGGCATGATTGTCAGACCAAGCTGCAGTCAATTCGTCGGCCTTCTGGATAACTTCATCATCCAGAACAACAAATTCCACTCCAGCGTCTACATAAGTCTGATAGGCTTGCGCATCGTCATCGCCCCGTTGCTCGTAGGATACGCGAAGCTCCAGCGCCGCTGCAAACTCGATGAGTTTTTGGTTGCGCTCACCCAACCGCTCCCACACGTCTTTGTTGAACAGACATTCCACCACCACGGAGGGCTGGTGCAGCGCCGGAAATATGTTGTACTTCGCGATATCATGGAAGCCTTGCCGCTCGTTGGAGGACAGAGTGCCCCATTCAAGGGCGTCGATAACCCCGCGCTCAAGAGCCGGGTAGATTTCCGAGCCCGCCATCGAAACCGTGGACAACCCCAATCCGGCTCCGATATCTGCCCATGCGCCAGAGGTGCGCATCTTCACACCTTCAAAGTCTGCAAGCGTTTGGATTCGCTTAGTGGAAATCATCCCGACCTCTGCCGGTGCCATACCGCAAGGAAGCGCCACGACACCAAATTCCTCCATGCGCCATTCGCGAAGCAGTTCGGTTCCGCCGCCAAAGGAAAGCCAGTGCTGCATTACTTCCGCACTCGGGCTCCCTGCATATCCGGAGAACAGAACAGAAGTTGTGTCGATGCCCCAGTCGTAGCCGGACCAGTTGTGGCCGGCCTCAACCAGGCCTTTCGACACAGCTTCTGTCACTTTCAGTGAACTGCCAATAGCACCTCCGGCCAGAACTTCGATATCAACCTCTCCATTCGTGAGAAAGCTGATGTTATCCGACATGCGCTCCATGGACTCGATCCATTGACCTCCAGGCCAAGGCGTCGCCATATTCAAACGCTCCACCGCGAGAGCAGGCGCCCCCAATACCGCAAGTGCTGCGGTTACAAATGTGATATTCTTACCAAACATGTTTTCCTCCCTGGAATTTTTGTTGGCCGTTTCTGATGCCACCTCTTCCGGTCGCACCAATTTTGAGCGCCAGGTCCTCTGCCGCCGTTCATTCCTCTATCTCACCAAGCATGTCTAGCCAGTGTGATAATACCATATTGGCACTACCAATTTTGCTTGTCAACTGTGTTTGGGATTCTGACGTGTTCTGATTGTGAAGGCGCGGCACACCAGCGGAATGCGCCCGCTGATAGCTTAAGTTGAGCTACTCTCAGCGCACGCGCGCCCGCACAATTCGCGGCCGATCGAGGCGAAACCTTCCAAGCTCGCCGAATCTGTTTCTGAAATTGGGCCGGCGCTCAACTTGTCCGCCATCGGGGACAATTTACTTCTGGGCACCTCTATAAATTGCACCTGACCTGAACGCGCTGAAGATTTAAGAGTTGATGTGGCGGAGGAATGGCAGTCGTGGCACAGATGGGTTTCTTCGATCTTTCGGATCATTATGCGAGCTTGGATGCCAAGAAGGCCCCGCTGGTCGAGATCAACACAGTCGTACCGTGGGAAGAGTTCCGTCCTCTTCTGGAGCAGATCTGGCGCAAGCCTGAAAGTGAGCGGAAATCCAATGCCGGGCGCAAGCCGATGGATGCCGTACTGATGTTCAAAACCCTGGTTCTGAGCGCGCTCTACAACCTGTCTGACGATCAGGTCGAGTATCAGATCAGGGATCGTTTATCCTTTATGCCTTGCCCGGCAGGCGATGCCTGCATCGCCGAGAGGTGAGTTCTTGGGTCTTGGTCTTGGCGACAGGGTTCCGGACGCAAAGACCGTGTGGCTTAATTGCGAAGCTCTGCACAGACGGGCAAGGTGGAGGAGTTGTTCAAGCTCTTTGATCGGCATCTGGCACGGCAGGGCTATATTGCGCGGGGTGGGCAAATACTGGATGCATCCATTGTGCCGGTGCCGCGCAGCCACAACACACGCGAGGAAAACGCAGCGATCAAAGGCAGTGAGGAACCGGAAGACTGGGAAAACAAGCCTGCAAAGCGGTCGCAAAAGGATGTCGACGCGCCCCTCTCGGGCATTCTTTGAATGCCCTGCCGGGCAAGGGATGGACCAAGAAACACGGCAAAAACCATTATGGCTATAAGAACCATGTGAACGTGGACCGAAAGCACAAATTGATCCGCCGCTACCATGTCAGCGACGCCGCCCTGCATCCCTCTCATCGAATACGATGCATTCGACTGTCGGGCAGTGGACAGCCAGGCAGTGGAGGCGTTGCTGATGCGCGGCGATACCGCTTCCGGGGGTTGGGTGGGCGCTGCCTATCGGTCGGAAGAAATCGAGGCAAAGCTCAAAGCCAGGGGGCTGACCAGCCGCATCCATCGCAAGGGCAAACGAGGCAAGACCCTGACCGAACGGGCGAAACAGAGCAACAGGACCAGATCATCGGTGCGCGTCCGGGTTGAGCATGTGTTCGGCGCGCAGGCGAACGACATGGGCGGCACTCTTGTACGAACTATCGGTCTGGTTTGCCGCCCAGGCCATCTCAGCGTCGAACCAGATCGTCAGCGAACCGCGTTGCTTCAGCGCTTTGTTATAGCCGGGCCAGTTCGTGGCCTTGTAAGTCGGGAGGATAGGTTTGCTCATGACCCTCGGCTAACACACCGGATTCCACGGCTGAATTCTCTCAAGGTGATTTGCGCAACAAAGCTCATCTGATGACCTCAAATCCAGCGTGTACAACGGCCCATACAAGCCTGCTATGGCCTCAGATGTATTAGTTCTGACTTGATCTGACACCGCCCCCATTTCAGCGAACTGGAATGAGGGCGGCACATCTCTTGAAAGAGATGATGGTTGTCCGTTTTGATGGTGGTGCACACCAACCACAAAACGAGGAAACCACAATGTTGAATACTACCGATAAGATTATCAAACACAAAACCGGTTTGCTGAACCTGGCTGAGGAACTGGGTAACGTGTCCAAGGCCTGTCAGGTCATGGGCATGTCGCGCGACACCTTTTACCGTTACAAATCGGCGGTCGAGGATGGCGGCATCGAGGCGTTGTTCGAGCGAACCCGACGCAAACCCAATCTGGCGAACCGGGTGGATCAGACGACCGAGGACGCGGTGATTAAATCCGCCACTGATTTCCCGGCATATGGCCAGGCCCGCACCTCCAATGAGCTACGCAAGCTGGGTGTGTTTGTCTCACCTTCAGGCGTCAGGTCAATCTGGCTACGGCACGATCTGGCGAACTTCAAAGTTCGCCTAAAAGCTCTGGAGGCCAAGGTTTCTGAAGAAAGTGGCATCCTGACCGAAGCACAGGTGCAGGCGCTGGAAAAGAAGAAGCTGGACGATGAAGCCTGCGGTGAGATCGAAACAGCCCATCCAGGCTATCTGGGCTCGCAGGACACGTTCTATGTAGGCACCCTCAAAGGCGTCGGCCGTGTTTACCAGCAGACCTATGTCGACACCTATTGCAAGGTGGCGCATGCAAAGCTCTACACCACCAAGACCCCGATCACCGCTGCCGATTTGCTGAACGACCGGGTACTGCCGTTCCATGACGAGCACGACCTGCCAGTGCTACGAATACTGACGGATCGCGGCACAGAATATTGCGGACGCGTCGACAAACACGACTTCCAACTCTTCTTGGCAATCAACGACATCGACCATACCAAAACCAAGGTGAGGTCGCCGCAGACAAACGGTATCTGTGAGCGGTTCCACAAAACAATCCTGCAGGAATTTTATCAGATCACGTTCCGAAAGAAGGTCTATCAATCCGTTGAGGAATTGCAGGCCGACTTGGATGAATGGCTGCACCATTACAACACCGAACGAACTCATCAGGGCAAAATGTGTTGCGGTAGAACGCCGTTCCAGACCATGATTGAGGGCAAGCTGATCTGGAAGGAAAAGTTTGTGAACTGAACTTGGCCTGACAGACGCCGCTAGAAAAACGGCCAACTGTCAGATCAAGTCGGAATTACTACACCTCAGAAGGTCGATTAATCGAGGTGCCCCTCTATTCCGTTGGCAGGTTTAAAACTACTAGGCAACGTAGGTATTCAAGTTTGATCTAGATCGCTTATCAAAGCGCTTTGCCAAAGTTGGGAGGAGTGTGACAGATGGTCCTGCATCAGCTTCGCACATTCATCAGGATCACTACGCTCCAACGCGCCAAAAATTTCGATGTGTTTCGAATGAGAAATTTTTGACCGTTCAATATCAGTAAAGTACTGAAACCGCTTCTCTCTAGTGAATTCGTAAAACCAGTTTACAACGCGAAGAAGCATAGAGTTTCCGGTGCAGGCGACAATTTTTTTGTGAAACTGTTCGTCCTCAATGTTTATTGGTGCTCCTTTTTCAATACGGCTGGCCGATTCTTCCAGAATCTTTCGAATTGCTTCAAGATCTTCATCGTCACGACGCTCGGCAGCCATACGAACAGCAGCTACTTCCAAAATGCTGCGAACTTCTCCTGCGTCTTCCACCAGTTTGCTATCTGGATAAATGCCAGCATTGACTTCAACTACAAGAGTGTCGATGCTGCTATCTTTGCACAAATCGCGTAGGTAAATTCCAGCTTGAGGGCGACGCTCTACTACTCTCAGAGCTTCAAGAGCAGTGAACGCCTCTCGCACGGCCGCACGTGTAGTTGAGAACTTTTCAGCAAACTCACGTTCTGAAAAAAGACGTTCGCCACTCTCGAAATGCCGGTCGCGAATAAACTTCAGAATCGCACCCTGCAGTAGCGTTGATGATGATGGCATACTATTCCCCAGTGAACTCATCTGCTGTGCCATTGTGTGGTAATCGTGTCAACATCAATGATGGGGTGGATGCCCCGCCCGGCGGCATCGCAATGTGCCAGAATGACAAAGGGGCGCCTCGATTAATCAACCTTCTGAGGCCGTAGCAGGCTTGTATGGGCCGTTGTTCACGCTGGATTTGAGGTCATCAGGGCTGATCCCTGATCCGCGCCGGTCGTTGGTGGTGCGGATCGCATCCGCATCCTTATGTTTTCACGCCGGGAACGGATTCAGGCGGTGCAACTGACCAAGTCGGCGGATGTTGTAGGCGAGATTCTTCATCCCAATTTTCGCTCTGGCCCGCGCCAGTCCGATGGTTCGCACAAGAGTGCCGCCCATGTCGTTCGCCTGCGCGCCGAACACATGCTCAAGGGGCACAAGATTTACCCCTATCTGCTGCGCGGTCTGCGCGTGGACCGGCCCAATCAGGTCTGGTGTGCAGACAGCACCTACCTGCCGATGCGGCGTGGGTTCCTGTAATTGGTGGCGATCATGGACTGGCACACGCGCAAGGTTCTGGCGTGGCGTATCTCGAACACGCTAGAGGCAGACTTCTGCGTCGAGGCGCTGAACGAGGCGATCCACAAGTTCGGGCCACCTGAGATCATGAATGCGGATCAAGGTAGCCAGTTCACATCATTTGCCTGGACAGACCGGCTGCGCCAATCCGGCGTGCGCATATCGATGCCTCTCGGTGATTGCTTGCAATCACCTGCCGGTAATAGACGGCAAGGGGCGCTTCTTGGACAACATCTTCGTAGAACGACTGTGGCGATCCCTGAAATATGAATGCGTTTACCTGCACGCTTGGGAAACCGGATCGGAGGCGAAAGCGTGCGTCAGAAAATGGATCGAGTTCTACAATAACAAGCGTCCACACTCAGCTCTTGCCGGCAAACCACCAGCCCTGATCAGCAGGTGCAAAAAGTAGCTTAATTTACGCCAGATCCTGTACAACAGATGGGGAGTAGCTCAACAGTCCCTTTTTCTCAAAATGGCATCCCACAAACGATATGTGTGCGACAAGTGTTCATCCATCAATTCGGAAGTTTTGGCGGGGTCACCACGCTGAAGTGCTTCAAAAATCTTTAGATGCTCCGAGTGAGATATTTTTGACCTCTCCAAATCGGAGAAATAGTGCTCCCTCCGAAGTTTTGAAAATTCGTAAAACCAGTTAACAACGCGAAGGAGGAGTATATTTTGAGATGAGCCTACGATTTTCTTGTGAAATAGCTCGTCTTCGCGAATAATTGACTCTCCTGCCAGGAGCCGGTTCTCTGAGTCACGCAATACATTTGAAATTTCTTCCAGATCACTTTTCTTACAGATCACTGCTGCTTTTTTTGCGGCTTCGATTTCCAGAATTCGACGCACTTGCGAAGCATCTTCAACTTGTTGGACAGTCGGCAGAATTCCGGCATTTGTCTCGAGAACAAGTGCTTCGATGCTTGTTTCTGCGTTCAAATCTCGCAGAAAGATTCCAGACTGTTTCCGTCGCTCAACGACCCTCAAGGTTTCCAAAGTTGTAATTGCCTCGCGAACTGAAGCTCTAGTCGTCGAAAATTTTGCTGCAAATTCGCGCTCGGAAAAAAGGCGCTCACCGCATTCGTAGTGCCGTTGCCTGATGAACTTAAGAATTTCGCCCTGTAGTCTAGTTTGGGTTGATGACACTTGAACACCGTTATTGAGGTTGGCGGACGTGCATACGCTGCTTAGCGCAGCCGGTTTCGGTCGATTTGAGCTCACCAGGTATGCTACCGCGGTTTCCACTTGACGTGTCATGGGAATACATGACATTGGTACTACCAGTATTGACATACCAAAATGGTGATGTCAAACGTGGCCGAGATTTTTCTCCCGGCTATGATGTTGCATTTCGCGACGGAGGCTGTACCGGCCGCCAAGCCAAAAAGAATGAAAGGTGAAGTTATGCCAGGACCTTTAGCCGGAATGAAAGTTCTTGATATGTCGCGCATTTTGGCAGGTCCTTGGCTTACGCAGATACTTTCTGACATGGGCGCCGAAGTCTGGAAGATCGAACGCCCCGGCAGCGGCGACGACACGCGGCATTGGGGGCCGCCCTATTTGAGGGACAATGCCGGAAACGAAACGCCGGATTCCGCCTACTTCCAGGCCGCAAACCGGGGCAAGAAATCCATCTGCGTCGACATAAAATCCGAGGAAGGTCGCGAAGTTGTGCAGATGCTGGCCGCCAAGGCGGATGTGTTTGTGGAAAACTACAAAGTCGGTGATCTTGCTCGCTTTGGTCTGAGTTTCGAAGACATCAAGCAGATCCGGCCAAGCATCGTCTATTGTTCCATTACTGGCTATGGTCAAACAGGCCCCTACAAGAATCGCGCTGGATACGATATGGCCATTCAAGCCATCAGTGGCCTGATGAGTATGACGGGAGAAAAAGCGTATTTGCCGGGCGGTGGCCCGCAAAAAGTTGGTGTTCCGATTGCGGATTTGATGACCGGAACCCTGTCATCCGCAGCTACAATTGCCGCCTATCACCATGCGAAAAACACGGGTGTCGGGCAACACATCGATATGGCGCTTTTCGATGTGATGGTGTCCTCCCTAGCCAATCAGAATATGAACTACCTGATCGGCGGTGAGATCCCTCAGACTATGGGGAACGCACATCCCAACATTGCCCCTTATCAGGTCTTTCAAACAAAAGACAGCAGTTTTGTCTTGGCCGTGGGGAATGATAGGCAGTACAGGAAATTCTGCGATGTGGCCGAGTGCCCAGAACTGGTCGAAGATGTTCGTTTTGTCACCACGTCGGATCGGCTTGGAAATCGTGAAGCGCTCACCGAGAAGCTTCAGTCCATAATTGTCATGCAGACAACGGATTTTTGGGTGCAGAGCCTTTCGCGTTCAGGGGTACCTTGTTCGCCAATCAACAACCTACGAGACGTCTTCGACAATGAACAAATCAGGCACAGGGGCTTGCAGATTACTGGGAGGCACAAGAATAACTGCAAGCTGCCATTAGTCGGCAGTCCAATAAAATTCTCTGAAACGGCGGTGGATTACCAAAATGCCCCACCTGTTTTGAATGAGCATCGAGACTATATTCTCGACGAAGTTTTGGGTCTTTCGAGCAGCTGCAAGCAAAGGCTGACGCTGGGAATTCCAGAGTAATTACGAGGGTCGACAGGCACGCGGCATGTGCCTTCGGCTCCGGGTGATCGATATCCCTGCATCGTTCCTTCTCGTTTCCGAAACGGTAGATGGCTGTTTTCCGCACGATTGTTCAGCCCTTTGTGCGACCAATGATCTATGCCGGGCGCAACCTCTCGCTTGGCCGCCCGCTTATCCCGTCGGGGCTGGAGAATTTCGTCCAGAATAGCACCGTGTTGATCAACTGCGCGCCAGAGCCAGAACTTCCTGCCCGCGCCTTTCACGACGACCTCGTCCAGATGCCAGACGTCGTCGGGATGTCCCTGCAGCCACCGCAGGTTACGAGCTATCCGAAGTCCGAAGTTGGTAGTCCAGCGCCGAATGGTCTCATATGACACGTCTATCCCACGCTCCATCAGCATCTCATCAACCTCGCGCAGGCTCAGATTGAACCGGGCGTACAGCCGACCGCATAACTGATGATGGATCGGGGAAACCGATGACCTCTTAGTTTGGGAAGATCAGGGCAATTTTTCATTGGATCCCGCTAAACCCAGGTGCAGAGCTCGTCAACGTGACAGAACCGTTCAGTATTGATCACTGGTTGTTGTGGAGAATCATGCCGCCCACAAGGCGAATGGCGACATCACCGTTTCGACGTGGACCTAGAGGCAGTGGCTATCGTCGAGCGAATCCACTTGTGCAGCGGAGATTGATGCGTTCGAGTCGTCCAAAAGATGTCAATTTCAATTGGAACATCTAGCGGAAGTTTTTTTCGCACAACCCAGTCTCCAAGCTGGTCAGCGATCAAGCTGGGTATGATTGCGACAAGGTCCGTCCCTCGAATGTATCCGCCTATGTCGCCGTATTCCGAAAGTTCAATTGTTGGCGCAATATTGATGCCATTTGCTTCAAACTTGCTCAGGTAGAGCGGACGCCAACCGCCTGAAAACCGGATCAAGATGTGATTTACCGCTTCGTAATCCTCCAAAGTCATTGTGGTCTCACAAAGCGGGTTTTCCCGGTCCATGATGCAGCAATACTGATCGGTTCTAACATGGCGTTTGTAGACTTTGTCGCCAAAGAACTGCACGGGACCAATCAGGAGGTCACATTCTCCGCGTTTGAGCTGCTCCTCGCCCCGCGCGTGAGAATTGATCACCCGGAGAACTATTCCCGGTGCCCTGTCTCGAAGTGTTCGAATGAACGATGGCAGAATGGTCACCCGCTCATAATGGTTACAAGAGATGGTCACCTGACCTCTTGCGGTGGCCGCAGAAAAATCAGTCTCGAACGCAACGGACTGTATGTCTTCGAGCATTCTTGAAGTTTGCAGCACAATTGCTCTGCATCGCTCAGTTGGAATCATTTCTGCGCCCGCCCTCACGAACAAGGGGTCGTCAAAGCAGTCTCTCAGTCTCGCGATCGTATAACTGACGTTGGATTGCGTCTGACCGAGTTTCTCGGCCGTGCGGGAGAACGACCCGAGTTCGTAAACAAATTGCATTGTTCGCAACGCAGCGAAATCAACACTCAGGATTTTTTGTTTAGAGTCCATATACCTACATGTAAATCAAATTCCTTCATACACAAAATCAATTAAATCAAATTGACAACTCGAAATAATAATTATCTTGTTAAACACCTCAAGAGCAGCCCCTGCCCAAAGGATGTTACTATGGTAAACCCAGTGCCTGTCGTCAAAGATGTCGTTTTTCAAAACCTTCTGGACGATCCGTATCCCAGCTATGACCGCATTCGGAATCTGGCCTCCGCGGTCTGGGTCGACAGCGCCCGGATCAACCTGGTGACTCGGTTTGACGACATCATGGAGGTCGAGCGCAATCATGCGGTTTTTGCGTCGACCAACCCGAAATCGCTGATGAACAAGGTGATGGGACACTCACTAATGCGCAAGGATGACGAGCTGCACCAGATCGAGCGCAAGGCGCTTGAACCTTCTTTCCGTCCCGGCGTCGTCAAAAAACACTGGGGTCCGATCTTTTCCGACATCGCCGATCGCCTGATCAGCGCGTTCGAGGACAAAGGCGAGGCGGATTTGTTCAAGGATTTTGCTGGTCCGATGGCATCTTACGCGCTGATCGAGCTGCTTGGATTTAAGTCGGATGTTGCCTGGCAGGATATCTCGCTCTGGTCGCAGTCACTGATGGACGCGGTAGGAAACTACAGCACTGATCCGGGAATCACCGCCCGGGGAAAAGCGGCAGCGGGGGCAATTGAAACTGAAATTGACCGGGTTCTTGGCTACCACACCGAAAACGAAAACCCGTCGATCCTGTCAAGCATAGCACATGCCGAGCACAAGCATTCCATCGAGCAGATCCGAGCCAACGTCAATGTGGTGGTTGGTGGTGGCCTGAATGAACCACGGGATTCGATACTGACGCTTATCTACGGGCTGTTGCTAAACCCCAATCAGCTGGCGCGGGTCCAAAAGGAAAAGCGTCTTTTTGCGACCGCCTTCGAAGAAGCGGTACGCTGGGTTTCACCAATCGGTATGTATCCCCGCCGCGTGACGCAAGACACCGTTCTTGGCGACACGCAGTTGAAAGAGGGCGATCAGATAGGGATTTGCATTGGTGCAGCAAACCGCGACCCCTCCCATTTCGACGATCCCAGCGTCTTTGACATAAACCGTCCCCGCCAACAGCATCTTGCCTTTGGAGGCGGACCTCATTTTTGCGCCGGCACCTGGGTCGCCAAGCAGATGGTCGGCGAGATTGCGGTTCCGATGATCTTTGACCGGTTGAAAAACCTCCGGCTACACGGCTCCAGACCAGTCATCGAAAACGGTTGGGTGTTTCGCGGACCGACAAGTTTACCCGTTCAGTGGGACGTTTAGAGGAAAAACCATGATCACATTTACATTTGTTAATCCAGACGGCACCGAAACTGCCGTTCAGGTCGCACCGGGATACTCGGTAATGCAAGCGGCGCTGGCCAACGGAATCAATGGCGTCACCGCCGAATGCAACGGCAGCGCCGCCTGCGCGACCTGTCATGCCTATTTTGACGAAAGCGTGACAAGCGCACTTCCCGAGATCAAAGAGCACGAGGACGACATGCTGGATTTCGCAGCATCACCCCGCGAGGCCGGCAGCCGACTTAGCTGTCAGATCTTGGTATCCGAAGCGCTGGAGGGCACCCGTATCAGGCTGCCGGACGCGCAGTAATAAGCAAAATCAACGAAAACCCAACGGGAGGAACCCATGAAACACTTTGCAAAAATCTGCCTGACAGCAGCTGTGTTGGTCGTATCCGGTTCTGTGGCCTTGGCCGCGGATTATACCTTGACCATTTCCAGCTGGGCACCGCCGACTCATGGCATGAATGCCAAGATGTGACCGCGTTTCGTCGAAATGGTTGAAGAGGCCACAGATGGCAAGGTCACCGCCGAACTGAAGCTGAGCCTCGCCCCGCCGTCGGCGCAGATGGACCTGATCCAGGATGGTGCGGCTGATGCCTCGATCATCTTCCACAGCTACGAGGGATCAATCGAGGCCGCCTCGGTCGCCTACTGGCGAGTCTAAGAAAATATCTGAGCAAGGCCAATGAGCATCGTGGTGTCAAATTGATTGGCTTAGTCACGCATCGTCCGGCGCAGCTGCACACACACAGACATGTGACTGCGCGAACCGGTATCGCAGGTATGGAACTGCGGGTTGCCGTCATAGCAGAGCGCCATGAACAAACGTGTCCGCCGATACTTGCCGCGAGACACAGCTCTGCTGTCACTCCCAAATCGATATATAAAGTCGATCTGCGAGCGCCTGAACGCGACACCCCGCAAATGCCTTGGATGGAAGACGCCAGCCGAAGCTTTCCGAGATGAACTGATGAAGCTGGAGCGGCGATGAGATACCTTACCCACGCAAGCCGATGCAATCGGAATGGAACTCACACTGCGCCGGATTTAGGGCTTCCGTATTCCGCGTGAAATCATCCCATTTGCCGTGTGGGCGTATCATCGCTTCGCACTCAGCACAGCGGATATCGAGGATTTACTCGCTGAGCGTGGTGTGACCGTCAGTAGGGAAAGTGTGAAGCTGTGGGTCAATTGGTTTGGCCGCCATTTCGCGATTTGCATTCGATGGGATCGCCCCAGATCGCGCGACATATGGCATTTGGATGAACTTGTCATTCGGATCGGAGGTGAACGATACTGGCTCGGGGGAGTGTCAGATATTCCGTGTATGACTGATCTGGTTCATGCTTCTGCAAAAGGAAGCAAAGATGACCATTTCCAAAGAATTACTGGACGAACTGTTGAAGGGCTGCGAGCGGCCCGAGGATTTGCTCGGCGACGCCGGGTTGATGAAAGAGCTGAAGATCAGGCTCATGGAGCGGATGCTGGGAGCCGAGTTGACGGCGCATTTGGGCTATGAGGAAGGCAGGGATGCACCGCCGGGTCAATCCAACCGGCGCAATGGTACAGCCGCCAAGCGCCTGAAGGGCCAGGACGGTGAGGTGCCGATTTCTGTGCCGCGTGACCGGGATGGCAGTTTCGAACCAGAGCTGATCAGGAAGGGCCAGACCCGGATTGACGGGATAGACGACAAGATCATAGCCCTTTACGCTCATGGTTTGACTGTCCGTGACATCCGCGCCCACCTTGAGGATGTCTACGGTCTAAAGGTTTCGCCCGACCTGATCAGCCGGGTCACCGATGCCGTGCTGGACGAGGTGCGGGAATGGCAATCCCGGGCGCTGGAGCGAATGTATCCTATCGTCATTTTCGACGCTCTTAGGGTCAAAATCCGGGACGCTGACAGTCGTATGGTCAAGAACAAAGCAGTCTATGTGGCTCTTGGCGTCTCACGGGATGGCGTGCGTGAAGTTCTCGGGCTCTGGATCGCTGACAACGAAGGTGCAAAATTCTGGCTTTCGGTGATGAACGAGTTGAAGAACCGTGGCGTACAGGACATCCTGATCGCCGTCGTGGACGGGCTCAAAGGCTTCCCAGAGGCCATCACCGCCGCTTTCCCTGATACCACGGTTCAAACCTGCATTGTGCATCTGGTGCGCCATTCCCTGAACTTCTGTGCCTGGAAAGATCGCAAAGCCGTGGCTGCCGATCTGAAACGGATTTACCAGGCCGCGACCGCCGATCAGGCCACCGGTGAGCTGGATGCGTTTGAGGAAAAATGGGCCGGGAAATATCCCTCAATTGCCCCGGCCTGGCGCAGGGCCTGGGAGGAGGTCATCCCGTTCTTCGCCTTCGACCCGGCGATCCGCAAGATCATCTATACGACGAATGCAATCGAGAGCCTGAACCGCGTGATCCGGAAATCCATCAAAACGCGTGGATCGTTTCCGACAGAGGAAGCTGCGACAAAGCTGATCTACTGTAAGCGTCCGGTCTGACTGCCCTTACCGCGCATTCCACGGCAACAGATCAGCGACGCGGTTGATTTTATAGTCGGGAATGCGGGCGAGTGTATCGGCAAGCCAAGCTTGGGGGTCGATGCCATTCAACTTAGCGGTTTCGATCAGGGTGTAGGCGATGGCGGCGGCTTTGCCACCTGTTTGTGATCCTACGAACAGGTAGTTCTTGCGCCCGATGGCGACGGAGCGCATTGCCCTTTCCGCAGTGTTGTTGTCCAACTCCAGGATGCCATGATCGAGGTAAGGTTTGAGCCGCGCCATGCGCGTCAGGGCATAACGGATTGCTCCGGCCAGCGGCGATTTACCGGAGATACTGGGCAATTGGGCGTGCAGCCATATCTTGAGATCGTCGAAGATCGGCTTTGCGTTTGCCTGCCGGATCTCGACACGTCTGTCTGGTGGTAATCCGCGTGCTTCCTTCTCGACAGCGTAAAGCTGCGCGATGCGTCTGATGGCCTCGTCGGCGATGGCCGAACCCTGGGCTCGGTGGATGTCGACGAACTTGCGCCTGACATGGGCCATACAGGCGACCTCGCTGATATCGCCGGAGCGATAGAGGTCTTCGAACCCGGCATAGCCGTCCGCGTGCATCCAGCCTTGATACTTCGCGAGGTGATCTTTGGGGTGCTGCCCTTTGCGATCTGGCGAGAACTGATACCAGCTGGCGGGTGGAACGCTACTGCCCCAAGGTCGTTCATCCCGTCCGTAAGCCCAAAGACGTGCCGTCGCCGTCTTGCCGGTGCCGGGGGCAAGCATTTTGATGGGTGTGTCGTCTGCGAAGATGGCCTGTCCAGCCAGCACATGCCGTCCGATGGCATCCGCGAGCGGTTCTAGCAACGCTGTCGACTTACCGACCCAGTCGGCCAGCGTTGAGCGATCAATGTCGATCCCGTCGCGCTCAAAGATGCCGCTTTGGCGATAGAGCGGCAGGTGATCAGCGTATTTGTTGACCAAAACATGGGCAAGAAGGCCTGGACCAGGACGCCCGCGCTCGATGGGGCGTGATGGCAAGGGGGCCTGCGTGAACGCCTCGCAGCCCGAACAGGCAAAGCGTGGCCGCACGATGCGGTTCACGATGAACCGGCCGGGAACGTATTCCAGTTCTTCGGTCACGTCCTCGCCCAAGCGGCGCAACGCACCACCACATTGGACGCAGTCGTCATCGCCGGTAGTCAGCTCAATTTCCATGCGTGGGATGTGATCGGGGATTGGACGTCGCTTTGGCTTATCCTTTGGTTCCTCGTCGGGAAGACGCAGCTTTGCTGTCATCTTTGCGACAGCGATCTCGCTGGTCTCCAACGCCAATTGCAGTTGTTCAATGCTTTCCGACAACGATCCGAACCGGTGATTGCGTTGGCCCGCCAACTGATGTCGCAGCTTCTCGATCAGAACCGCCTGCGACTTCACTTCGGCCAGCAACAGCGCTGTGAACTGCCTCAGTTCATCGGGGTCTTCTGGTAAAGATTTGGACACGTCCAGCATGGTCAAACCATAGCAAAACGAGGGAGAAACGGGAATCCCAAGCGGACATTCATTGCCGTTTTATCCCGCCTTGAGCGGCTTCCAGCTGCGTTGCGGTAAACGCCAGTCGATCCCTTCCAGCAACATCGCCAACTGGGCCGCCGTTAGGGCAATCTTGCCCTCTTTTGCTGAGGGCCAGACAAACCGGCCCTTCTCAAGCCGTTTGCTGAACAGGCACGCGCCTTGGCCATCCCACCATATGATCTTGATCAGATCGCCCCGCCGACCGCGAAAGACGAACATGTGGCCCGCAAACGGGTCCTGCTTCAGCGTCTGCTTGGCTTGCGCTGCCAGCGTCGTGAACCCACGCCGCATGTCGGTCACACCCGCCGCAAGCCACACCCGCGTATTAACCGGAACCGGAATCATACCGACAGCCCCCGGATCAGCCGCGCCAACGCCTCGGGGTCGTAGTCACCGATGATCCTCAAGCGGTGACCGCCTGCGATATCAATCTCAATCGCACTTTGTGCGGACTGGGATTCGAGAGTTGGAGCCGGACCATCCTTCAGGGTGTGATCAATAATCTCAACAGGCAGGAAACAGGGCGTCTCAACCGTCAATTCCTCAACCGCGTCAGGATCAGGCGCATACCGGGGATCACGCAGCCACTTAAAGATCATGTTTGCATTCATCGCATAGCGACGAGCAACCTGCGCCACCGAAACACCCGTTGCTGTCGTCTGAAAACAGATCGACCGCTTCTCTTCATCCGTCCAAAGTCGCTTCGTTCGACGCGCCATTCTCTGCCCCATAGTGTCCGCTATCCAAAGCGGACACTATCGATCACGCTCTAAGAGCGGCAGAGCAGTGAGACCGGACGCTTACGATCTACTTGGCGATCCGCAACTTCCAGAAAGGTGGCAGGAATGTCCGAGAATGGTTTGCCGCCAGGAACCAATTCGCTATCATGTTTGAGGAACGCTTCTATGCGTAACCGTATCTGAAACCCGCATGGGCCAGCCCAGATACACAGAGTTTATGACACTCCCCCCTGTCGTGGACGTAGGTCAGGCCATTCCGAAAGACCTGGCTGCATCTCTTAGAGACTGCGTGCAGAACATAGGAAGTCCTTACCTGCGGAGACCGAAATGCGGCGGCTTTATGTGTCGACCGCGGAGACAACCATGCTCCCGGCATACGCAAACGTTTCCTCCCGTCGAGATACCGAGATTGCGCCACACTTCTGAGCTTGCACTGCACCGTAACGCGCGTTGGCGCGATCCATGTTGTGTTCCCTTCAGGGCTTGACTGGTGCTGTGCGGAGCTATGGTTGATTTTGGGTGACGGCGTCCATTCAAGCGACGCAGGTTGCATTGGTATCGGTCACTTCGACACCGTCGTTGAACTTGATGCCTTCGATGAGTTTGGGCAACTGATTTCTGCCTTTCAGGCGTAACCATTTTTTGGATGCCGCCTGAATGAGCGTGAACACCATCAGCTTTGCTGTTTTTTGCGACAGTGCACCTTTGGTTCTGACCGTCCTGTGTCTGACGGTGGCGAAGACACTTTCTATCGGGTTTGAGGTTCGCAAATGGATCCAGTGTTCTGCAGGGAAATCTTAGAAGGCCAGTAATTCGTCTCTGCTCTTTGTCAGGCAGGTCACAGCCTTCTCAAATTTGACACCGTATTTCTCTTTGAACAGATCGAGTGCGACCAGGGCCTCGGCGCGTGTTTCCGCATGCTGGATGTCGTTCAGATCAGATTTCACCGCTGCCGCCATAGGCTTGGGAAAATGGTTCAGAACGTTCTTCACCTTATGAACCCAGCAACGCTGATGTCTGGTGCTGGGAAATACCTCATCCAGAGCTTTCCAGAAGCCCATGGCACCGTCGCCAACCGCAATCTCCGGGGCGATGGACAGGCCACGGCTCCTGAGGCCCACCAACAACTCACGTCAGCTTTGCGCACTTTCGCGCAGACCAACCTGAAAGCCCAACAGCTCCTTTTCCCTTCAGGCGTGGCACCGATGATTACCAGCATGCATTCTGCGTTGTCTTCCATGCGGGCCTGAAGATAGACACCGTCAGCCCAGATATAGACATAGCGGCGGGCGGAGAGATCGCGTCGCTGCCAGCTGTCATACTGAGCCTGCCACCCTGCCGTAAGGCGCGTGATCACACCGGGCGACAAGTTTGGCGCGTCTGGTCCAAGCAGGGGACCCAGCGCCTCCTGAAAATCACCTGTGGAAATCCCGCGCAGATATAACACCGGCAAAAGGGCATCCAGGCTTGGAGAACGGCGCGCCCATTTTGGCAGGATGCTGGAGGTGAAACGAACTTTCGCGGTTTCCGGTTGCTCCGAAATCCGATCACGAACCTTGGGGCGTCGCACTTCAACAGCACCGACCCCCGTATGAATCTGGCGCTCCGGCCCAAACCCATGCCGCACAATACGCTGTCGACCGTCCACCAGCCGCTCTTCGCTGAAATCGGCAACAAAGGCATCCGCCTCAGCGACTAATGCTTCGGCAAGCATACGGCGCGCTCCCTCGCGTGCAATTTCTGTCAAAGGATCATCAATCTTTTCAGATTGGCGGAAGGGCAGGATCGTTCTATCGTCTTTCATGGCGTATCGCTCCTTGTGAGGTTCTGGCTGGCTTTGACACCCGCCACGATACGGCGCCTTCAAATTTCAGCCATCACCCAAATTCGCGCATAGCTCCACTGCTGTGCGATTAGACAACCACGTCTGAGTGCCAATCTCGGCTTGCAGATGCGGCCAAGAGACAAACTCGGTACCACGTCAAAGGTGATGGATTTACGGGCACTGAAGGGACCGTGATGGTGTGGATACCCCCACTCAACGGCATCGCAATGTGCCAGAATGGTGACGTATCACCAAGCAAGGAGGAGGGTATCCATGGAAGATGTTAGCATTATTGGAGTCGATTTAGCCAAGAAGGTTTTTCAACTGCACGGGTCGGCGTCGGATGGATCGGTTGTGTTTCGTAAGAAACTGTCCCGGTTGCAGTTTGCCAAATTTATAAAAGACCACCCGCGCTGTATCGTTGCGATGCCGTTGAGTGGGGGTATCCACACCATCACGGTCAGTGTTTTTGTCTGCCGTCGCTCTCCGCAGCCGTCATCTTCTGGCTCTGAAAATCAACGAGCCTAGATATAGATCTTTTTGGTTGAACCAATTTAGAAAACTGGCTATACCATTTTGGTAACGCCAAGTTGGTAATTTTCCCATCTTGATCAAGCAGGGTAGAAGAGGGCAGCATTTGGGCCAGGTCCGAGCTCCGCAGAAAGAAATGCGACATTGGAGAGGAGATTCTGCCGCAATTGGAGGGACAGCGTCGTCAAAGGTCGTGGGCCGAAAACCTCACTTTTGGGACCCTTCCCATGCTTCGATGAAAGCCGGAAACGCCATGTCGCAGAACTAGCGACAACTTCACAATATAGGAGATTGAAATGAAAAGCGTACGTGTTTGTGAGCACGGTGAACCGTTGGTTTCGGTGGAAACCGAGACGCCCCAATTGAAGGGGACCGAGGTTCTCTTGAAAGTGAACGCCTCGGGTATCTGCCACACAGACCTGCACCTTTGGGAGGGTGGATATGACTTGGGGGGCGGCAACAGATTGAACATTGCCGAGCGCGGGATCTCGTTGCCAATGACGATGGGTCATGAGGTTGCAGGCACTGTGATCTCTGTGGGTCCGGAGGGGGATGCTTCGGTGATCGGAAAAGAGTGCGTTGCGTATCCTTGGTTGGGGTGCGGTGAATGCTCCACATGCAAAAGGGGCCAAGAAAACCTTTGTGCGACCTCTAGATCTCTTGGTGTTTTTATCCCGGGGGGCTACGCCGAGTACGTTGTTCTTCCGCACGCAAAATACTGTGTTGAACACGGAGGCATTCCCGCCTCACAAGCAGCGCTGCTGGCATGTTCCGGCGTGACGACTTACAGTGCCATCCGCAAATTTGGCGATGTCCTCAAGGAAGAACCCCTTGTGATACTTGGCGCTGGCGGTCTGGGACTGATGGCGTTGTCGATCGTTCAGGCAATGGAATTCAAGGGAGCAATAGTCGTCGATATTGACCCCAAAAAGCTGGATGCTGCTGTGCAAGCCGGTGCGATAGCGGTGGTCAATTCAAGCGAAGATGGCGCGGCTGACAAGATCAAGGAACAGACGGGCGGCGGTGCGATGGCCGTTCTCGACCTTGTGGGCGCCGAAGCGACGATAAACCTGGCTTTGGATTCGGTGGCCCGTGCGGCACAAATTGTTGTATGTGGCCTTTACGGTGGCGAACTCAGAGTGCCGCTTCCCTTTGTTCCGATGCGACCGCTGAATATCCGGGGAAGTTGGGTTGGCAACCTTACGGAATTGAGGGAGGTTATCAAACTAGCACAAGACAAGGGGATCGCGCCGGTTCCGGTAACGGAATGTCCCCTGAGCCAAGCCAATGATGCGTTGATGGATCTCAAGGACGGCAAGCTCGTGGGCCGTGCCGTGATCCGGCCTTAAACGCAATACAGGCCGGGTTTTAAGTCCTAGTACACCGCCACGAGATGACGAGTTTTCAAGTGCGATGTCCGAAAACAGGGGTATTGAACATCCGCTGAATAATTTGGAGGCTTGTATTCGGACCCTGGTGCAGCCTTGCCAGGTAGCCCTTCATAGGCCGAGCGTTTGGTATCGTGCCAAATGCATCCAATCGTAACATGAACGCCGAGAATTTTGTTGGAGGCAAAGGGGAGCATGGATCTGAGGCTCGATGATAGAGAACGCGATTTGTTACAAAGAGCGATTGCTTTCGCAGAGCGCGAAGTCGCGCCCAAAGCGTCGGCTTGGGAAGATGCAGCGTGCTTATCCACCGAGGCCCTAAAGGCCGCTTCAAAGGCGGGGCTATCGGTCTGGAAGTGCCGACAGCGATGGGTGGGCTTGGCGGAAGCTTTACCCTTAAGGCACGTGTGGTCGAAGAAATGGCTCGCCATTGCTTTGCCTTTACCTTCAGCCGGCCTTGTTGCAAGGATCGCGGATGATCTGATAGATGCGCATTTTGTCACCAGCTCGGATGCCATTGATGCCGCATAAGTTCAACGCTGCCCGACGGCACAAGTTTTCGAAGAAGCGGTATCGGGTGACGAATTGGGCCAGCTATAATGAAAACCTTCGGCAACAAGGTGATTTGACTGTTTGGATCAATACTGATGCGCTCAAACTTTGGGCTGCGCCGCGTCGGATATCACGGGGTGGTCAGCCGAAATACTCGGATTTGGCCATCACGATTTGCCTGACTTTAAGCATGATATACAAACAGCCGTTGCGCCAAACACAAGGGCTGACGCGTGACGTGGCAAAGCTCATGGGGTTCGAGTACCGTGCAACGACGGTTCAGTGGCATGCGGATCGTGCTGCACAACGCCCCAAAATAACAAAGCTGGCCCAGAACCGACCTTGCGCCAATATGTTGAGGATCGGTTGTCAAGTCACGTGACCAGTTCCGATGGTGAGATCGCTCCCGGCCCCGATGTTGTCTGGACAAAACGCCGTTCTGTTCGGCAGCAGCATCGTAGGTGGGCAACAGCGTGGTCGCCGGAACAAATTGCTCACAGACTGCCACTGGACTATCCGGAAGATGAAACGATGCGCATCAGCCATGAGGCCATATACCAAGCACACTGTCGCAAGTGCAGTATTCGTCTCATTCTGCCGCGCAACACGCGCGAGCGAGCGGCTCGGTCAACAATGGGATTTTACCCAGCAGGATAGGCTGAGCCTATTCGCCTGGAAAAGACGAAGAAGTAGCAACAGGCGCACTCGCAGCTTCATAAGAGACTGCCCAACATAAGCAGTGACCCGTATCAGCTTTGCAGTGGAGATTGCCTACGAGACAGACGAAATTCTGTCATGGGCCAGCCCACCACAGGCGTCTACACAGATTCACGGTACCCCGTTTGAGAACGCCGGTGCAATAATCCTTCACTGAAGCGGCCGGATTGTCTGGTTGGCCGGAGCAAAACTCCATCAGTGTTACGCTTTCTGTTTTCAGAGGGCGGGGATGAAGAACGTGGATTTATACGGTCGGGTACGTCATGCAGTTCTAATTGATGGTATGAGTAGTCGGGAAGCGGCACGGGTATTTGGAGTTGATCCACGCACCGTCGCCAAGATGTTGGCGTTTTCTGTGCCCCCCGGATACCGGCGCAGCCAACCTGTACGTCGCCCGAAGCTGGATGCGTTTACCGGGATTATTGATCAGGCCCTTGAGACAGATAAGCTGGTTCCAAAGAAGCAGCGGCATACCTCAAAGCGTATCTTTGAACGGTTGCGTGATGAGTATCAGTTTACGGGCGGCATCACGATCGTGAAGGATTATATCTTCGCAGCCAGGCAGCGTCAGCGGGAGACGCTACTGAGAAAAATCCGTTCGGGAGGGAACGGCATATTAAGCGATGACGAATTGGACCTGTGGGCACGCCCGTCCGTTCTGCAAAAAATGAATCAGGTAGTGTCTGTCCGCTATCCGGTGGTGCCAGGTGCATCACAAAAGGAGCCAATCACTCCCAAATGGGCTTCTTTCCAAGAACCAACGAAACGGTTTCGTCGAATTCGGCTCGGTTTGCCGTTACCAGGGCGTCTCTGATTGTAGAGAACTCACCGAACTCATGGCCGCAGCCATGGCAGGAAAGGACGGCATCACGCTTGGGAGGTTCGCTTTCGTCGATCACGTTATTGAGCCCGCATACCGTGCATTCAAAGAAAATATTGCCGCTCATGCCAACGCTCCAATTCAATACACCAAAGAAAGCAGCGTCGGCGAGAATCACGAGGTGTGTCAATGGGCGGGGGTCCTCAAGCCCAATTCACTATGTAAAAATGAGCATTTGCCTTTTCCGATCAGGACGAAAGTACAAGCGCTGTGAGGCTGCGGAAAGAGTGAAAATGACCGGGGTCGTCAGGCCACTCACCTCCCTCGCCCGGTCAGTCCTTTTGGGGTAGGACAGTTTCCGATTACATCAGATAGTATCCATCTGATATTTCAAAATCGACCAAAGTGTCGTGAAAAATTGTCACACCTCCAAATGTTCTACCTGGGAACAAATGGACCGGCCCCGGTTATGAGCCGTGCAGTTTCAGTTCAGAAATTCGTCCACCAAGTCATACCCGTCATCAGGCACCGATACGTTTGGGGATGCCGTTCTGTACATCGCCAGCACTGGTTGCGCACATCAGAACTCTGGACCGCAGGATAGCAAGCTTTTGCAATCAATCGTAAAGTTTTTGATCAGACGTTTAGGCTCGCGTCACCACAATTTGTTCATAGATTTTTTGCAGACAGGGGCTAAGGTTAGTTATGCTCAAATTTTTGGCTTGTCTGTACCTGATTGCCTTAGCCAGCCCGGCTCTAGCGCAGGACTGGAGCCTGCGTTTGGCAGGTACCCAGCTGGGTCAGGTCCAGGCGCGGGCGGTGACGGCTGGGACCATGCCGACTGTTATTGATGACGGGCAGTCCCGGGTCCAGGTTGAGGGGGCTTATTCTCACACATACGCTACCAAGAGCAGCATCAAGCTCGGGATATTCCGGGTCGATTCGGGCGGGCGCGTGTGCATTGATTTTCGCATCGGCGTTGGCCGCTGCGGTCGTTATGTGCACAGCAAGGGCATTCTGGTGACGCTGATCGAAAGGGGCGGGCGGTTTCCGATCCGAGTTCATCTGGATCTGAGGCCCTGACGCGCAGAGGTATGGCTGCTAACGATATGTCCGACGCCGTGCGGGGGCATTTTCGCGGCGAGGATTGGGATAACGAAATGCGAGAGGGTGATTGAGTTCGACGCAGCAAACTAAGGTGCGGTCAGCGGAACGTGTTGAAGGGTAGTGGCGCGGGTTTTGGCGAGGAATAAAGCCTCCACACAGCCGCTTTCGTCTGCCAGTCCGGTTGCCAGAATCTGCGGCTACTTTGCGGGCATAAACGTGTAGAACAGGTGTTCGTGGTCGACTGATCCCGAGTTCGAGAGTGTCACCTCGTGACCGGGAGTGGTGGACCAGCGGTCGCCTACTCGGAAAGTATAGCTTTCGCCACTTGTGTGATCAACCACTGACAACTCTCCCATCGTAGCTTGGCACACACTTTGTGCTGGCACTGTGGAATCCCAAGAGGCTCCTGGTTTCAGGGTTATCTTGCGAAACAGAATCTTGTCTACGCCCGGTGTCAGCGAAGGATATTCGGCGATCACGTCGACAGTAACGCCGTCTGGCAAATCCTGTGCTTGGCCGGTGCTGGGCACTGCCAATAACGCAATGGCTAGTAAACCTACTGCGATGAACACGTTTGAGACACGTAACATATCATTCTCCCTATAAAGATGAACGTTGTGCTGCTCGATGCCCTCAAATGATAGAAACCAATATAGCAGATTTTCGGGGATTGACGAAATTTAGTCGCTACCTGACTCCACTTTTGTTCTCGGTTGCCAAGAACATGTGGCGGTAATTTGACGGTGCAACTACGGGTTTCCCGTAGTCCAGCAAAGGAACGGATCGGATGATTAGGCTGAAATGGAAGAAGGCTGCGACCGCTACTGATATGACCGAAGTGTTACGCACATGCCGGACGAAGGGTTGGCGTGTCGTGCCTACCGGTTTCTTGTCCGGCGGCGGCTGGCTCATTTTCACAAAGGTCTAAAAGGAGCCTGATGTGGCAATACATTTCGACAGACCTACACGCGGCTTGCCAGTCGTGGTTCCTGAGGCGTTGTTGCAGAGATCACGGGACAAGCGCAGATCGCCCTTACCCATGAAGTTGTTCAGCCGACACACTCGAACCTGGCGCGTCCAAGTTCGGTCATTCTGTTGAGAACCTGCACACCGACCCTTGCCTCTGTTTTCTGATTATCGAAGTTACGCGAATTCAGCTTTGGCCCGATCACTGCTTTCCAGCGCCCGATCGGGAGTGGAAAGATTCTGGGGGTCATGCCGCAGTTTGGCGGTGAGAGACCTTGAGGCGTCCGTCCAGCACAGCGGCTCTTGTCAGTGCAACACGATGGGCTCCACGTGGGGACCAACGCATTCTGCGACGCTTGCCCATGCGGGTGTTTGCAATGTCGTCGACGCACCCCTCTGCCCGTGAGGACGAGATCGGAAGGCCAACTCTGTATCGCTTCGCGTAGTTCGGAGCTGAGCGCTCATTATTTCGAAGATACGTTTCCAACGCGTCGCAGCGGGCAGTGACCTTTCGGATCGAGGAACCAATCTGAGGTCGGGATTGGTCCTCAAACCGACGGCTGGTGTGCTTGAGTGTCTGGATAGCAGCCAAAGCGCGGCGGAGTTGTCCATGCCAAACTAACCACCGAATGCGCTCTGCCAACCATGGAAGGTCATCAGCATCTTTTCGTCCGCAACAGGCTTGCGCGAGACCAACCGTTGCGTTCTCAACATGTCTGATCCGCATTGAAATGTGCCACCAATCGAGGATGTGCCTGACAGGCTGATCAACGGCGCGTTTCACATAATTAACCAGTGCTGGTTCACCATCAGAAAAGACAGTGATCTGGTCGCCCGGCCGCCACCCAGCCGCAGCCAAATCCTCGCTGATCTGGCGACTTGATGAAGGCGACGCGGATTCCACAAAGCCAAATCGCCTGCTACCCGTTGTTGTCTCGATGCGCCCAACTACGACATCAAGGTGCCGTTTCTGATATTCTGGTCGGCACCGAATATGGGCGCCGTCCAAAAATACATTGGCCGGACCTGACTCCTGCGACGTCTCAGATGTCTCTGGTTTGCTGCAAGAGAGGCTGGGTTCAAGCTTTTCGGCGACACGGCCAAACCGGTTGCGTGTAGTGACGTGGGACTGAACCTGGCACGGCAAGAACGTATTCATCGGCCGCGCGGCTTCACGAAATGAGTGGCGCGATGCCAGCTCTGCCTGCAAACGTTGTAATTCTGGCGTCGCGCGGTCAGGTAGGAAATAGCTGAGCGGTGAGAGCGGGCTGCCTATTCTTCCGTTGGTATCCGCCTGACATAGGCAAAGCTTGATGCGTGGAGCACGCGCAGTGATACGTCCGAACATGGTATCCAGTGTGCGCGAGCGATAGTCATGGATACGCCGTACGCGCCCGCATCCTGGACAAGGACGACAGGCTTGAGACATTTTCTCCACCTGATCCTGCACGATGGCTTTCTGCAATTGGGCGAGGATCGTCTTGGCATCTTCAAGCATAAGACCGATCGCCTCACCACTCATTTTTCGAAAGGGCCGAGACCAGGTGCCTAGTGCGTGTTTTCGTGTTTTTCCATCCTCGAAAATTGTTTCAACCGTGATCCGAACGTCCATGCACCATCTCCAAATCGCTCAGACTTAGCACATCCGCAAAAATACGACCCCAAGTTTTTTCCACTCCCAATTATGACTGAAAACAAATAGAATTTTTCTCACCTATTCTGATTATTTAGGACACAATGACAAGAGGGCAGTCAAACAGGTTCTTGAGACGTTGGTTTGTTCTTTTTTAAAACCATAAAGTAAAAGAAAAATCCAATCAGGGCCAAAAAGAAAATACTATCAGGGCTTGTGACAAAAATCTTTGGATCTCCGTCGGATAACGTCAAGCTTCGGCGCATATAAATTTCCAGATCCGGCCCCAAAATAAAGCCCAACAGAAACGAAACAATCGGATACTCTTTCTTTTGAAGCAGATACGCGGCTACCCCAACGACAAGTGCGGTACCCATTTGAAAGGGTGAGTAAGTCGACACATAAGCACCAATCATAGAGACAGCAGCAATTCCAGAAAATAGAATCGATTTACTGATTGAAACCAGCTTTAGATAGTGGGGCCCGATCAAGAAAAGCGTAATTGGGATCAAGAGAGCCGAGAAAAACAGGGCCGCCATCATCGGTGTTACTAGGTCGAACTGTGTTGACATCAATTGAGGTCCGGGTGCCAAACCGTTTATAATCAATACGCCAAGTATAACTGCGGACGTTGTGTCACCGGGGATTCCAAATGTGAGCATCGGCACCAATGAACCTCCACACATTGCATTGTTAGCGCCTTCGGCGGCCGCAACTCCCTCAATTGCACCATTGCCGTATTCTTCTGGATTTGCGGAAGCACGTTTCGCTTCAGCATAGCTTACAAATGCTGCACTGCTGCCGCCAGCCCCAGGCAAAACGCCGACGAAATAACCAATTGTCGCGAATTTTGCGTAATTAAACATACCTATGGTCTTAAGATCTTCAAATCGAGGCAAAAAATCAATTCGCTTCACCTTTGGAGCAGGACTTAAGATGGTATCTGCAACAATTTCGCTGTTCGGCTCTGATCTAAGTAAAAGCTCACTGATAGCAAATGCTCCAATCAGCATCGCCATCAAGTTGACCCCTTCAATCAGATTAGGGTAACCGAAGGTTTGGCGGGCGATTGGGCTTGCAACGTCAATTCCTATTGATGCCACCATAAGACCCAGAACCGTTGCTACAATTCCTTTTACTAACGCCTCTTTGTGCGAAACAATAATAATGAATAGCGCAAAAAGGATAAGGGAAAATTTCCCGGGTGTTTGTACATACAGAGATGCTCTGGCCACAACAGGCGCCAGAGCCATGAGCATAATGGCTCCAATTACCCCGCCGATTGCTGAGGCGAGAGCGGCATGCCTAAGTGCCAAAACGCCTTTGCCCTGCCGCATGAGTTTGTTACCTTCGTAAGCCGTCATGACTGCACAGGGTGCACCGGGAATATTCACGGTAATTGCTGTGATACTTCCCCCATACTGGCCACCCATAAATATCGCGGCCACCATAATCAGTGATGTTTCCACATCCAGTGAGTACGTAATTGGCAGCAATAGGGCGATAGCCAAAGTTCCCGTGAGGCCCGGTATGGCTGCGAAAATGACGCCGGTCAGAAACCCCATAATCATGAACATGAAATTAGTTGGAACTAAAACAGCTTCAAAGCCGTGGATAACGCTGATGAGTTGGCTCATAGGAAAGTTTCCCATGCTGTTGGAAGATTGACGCCAAAGGCGACAACGAAAAATGCGTAAACACCTGCGGAAGTTACTGCAGACACCAATACTCGTTTGGCAATCTTAGTTAGATTTGAACTTTCTACGGCAGGAAAACCCAACAACCAAAGAACCGAATAAACGTAAGCAAAGATCGATATTTCGAATCCCAGAGAAACAAAAAAGTACACGAATATTGCTGTTGCCAAGACGACAAGAGCCGGGGTTCGATATTCTGATATTTCTCGTAGAAAGTTCGTTTGCTGATTTTCCCGAAGGGCTGTTAGGCCTTTTCGTAGTGCAATAATCCCAATGCACACATACATGATTATACTTAATATAATTGGCATGAATGATGCACTGGGCAAGCCGTAGCGCAAAGGTGAGCCCAAATTCAATGCGTCCAGCAAATAGGCCGTCGTGAAAGTAAACAGGATAACCAGTACCAATAATTCACCAGAAAAACTTTGCCCGCGCGTATTCATAGTTACAATCTCCCACCTGCCATCCACGTTTTTTGTCCAAATGAGCCGGCCGAACCAATTTTTCTAAGCTCGGCCGACACTTGTTCGGATATTTGAAAGTTAGGCGAATTTCTACTTCTCGATGATACCTTTCTCGAGCAATTCGTCGAGCATAGTAAAAATGCTAGTCTGAAATTTGGCAACCCAATCGACAAGCTCCGTCTGATCGCGCCAGGTAGCAGTTACGCCTACCTGAGCAGCCCAAGTCTGGAATTCATCACTGCTCCATGCACTCTGAATTGCTGTTTCGAGTACATCTATCGCTTCTTGTGGCGTGCCTTTCGGAACGGCAAAGAATAGGAAGCTGCCAGTCTTGAGATCCAGCCCCACTTGCCCAGACGTGGGCACATCAGGAAATGCGACATTGTTTTCACTGCTGAATTCTACCAAACCACGCGCATCACCCGATTGCAGAATTGGTGCAAAGTCGCCGAGACTGGTTATGACGCCGTCTACCTCACCCGAAAGAATGGCCTCTTTTTGAGCCGCACTGCCACCCACGTAAGACACCACGCGGAATTCAACTTCCATCATGTCTTGGAACTGCAGAAGTGTCAGATGAGTCATCGAGCCAAGGCCTTGGATTCCGACGCTGATATCGCCGGGCCGAGCTTTGGCCGCTTCGACTAAATCTTCCAGGGTCTCGTAGTCAGAATTTGTGCTGACCATTATTGCATTGGGCTCGCTCGTTACCTGCGCGAAAAATTCAAGACGATCCAAGTCGTAACCTGGTAAAAGATTCTGCCAAGGAACTGTTACAACGCTGTCATATGTTAGTGCACCCACTGTGTAACCGTCGGCCGGGGCCCCCATCACTCGGTTGACTGCGATTGATGTAACGCCACCCTCCATGTTTTCAACAAAAACGGTCGTGGGTAACTCTCTGCCAGCAATCAGCATGATCTTTCTAACTATTGCATCTGCTCCGCCGCCAGCTCCCCAGGGAACGATCGCACGAATGTCTTGATCCGGGTATTCTGCGTGTGCAGGAGCTGCAGTAATCCAAGACGCACAGGCAAGTGCAAGCACGCCGACTAGATTATTCCCCGAAAGTATTTTGGTATGTTTCATTGCATTCTCCATAGCTTCCAGTTGTTCAGTTAACGAGAAATTGAAATTATTGGTCTACCTTTTTGGTAATACCAAGTTGGACTACTTACATCTCCCAGTCAATGAATTTTGTCAATATTTGAGAAATTGAAAAAGCGAATTCAGAGCTTTGTTCGAATCCGAGCTGGCGTTGATCGGCTCCGCCAAACAAAAAAAGTTCCAAAGGAAGTTGTGTTAAACGATCTGGCAAATTACGCGATCGTTCTGGCACCGGAACCGAACGGGTTACGAACCCTGTTGCGCGATATCGCGCGAAAAAAAGGCTTATCCATTCCTATGGTAATCCCCCCGAAGATTAGTGATGTTCACGCGTAGAATTACGCGGCCATTTTCAGTTTCATAACGGGTGTGATGGAGGATCCAGGCTATCCGGATGCGCGAAATATATTCGGACAGTGGGCGGCTAATATCAAGTTCATCCCAGTGGATGAGGAAGGTATTCTAGTGGATGGCATGCTGGAAGATGTCGACCTGGTCTATGTTACACCCAATCGGCAATTCCCTACGACTGTGACTATGTCTGATCGTCGGCGCAAAGCCCTTCTGGCAGCAGCAGAGAAACATGATTTCTTTGTCGTTGAAGACGACTACGAATGTGATGTGGACTATCGTGATGCGCCCCCGATGCCCCTATATCAAGCCGATCAGTCAGGGCGGGTGCTGTACTTGGGAAGCCTCTCCAAAAGTCTATCACCTGGGTTACGCCTGGGTTATTTCGTTGCCCCACCAGAATTTATTGTCGAAGCCCGGGCATTGCGGGGCATGATGGTGCGTCATCCACCGGTCATCCTGCAACATACTGCAGCCCTGTTTATCAGTCTTGGTTACTACGATGCCTTGTTATTGCGATTGCATAAATCGAGCCAGCGCAAGGGCTCTGTCGCAAAGTTTCTGCGGGCTTTCGTTTGGCCCTCGTTTCATCATAGGTAGGCCTAAAAGTAGGTAAGCGGGTCCAGTTATATGGCGATTGATTTCAAGGGCAGCCAATATCCGAAGGACGTGAGCCTTTATGCTGTGTTTTTCTACGTTCGGTACGCTGTTTCGCATCGGGATCTGGAAGAGATCATGGCTGAGCGCGGAGTAAAAATTGACCATGCGACGTTGAACCGTTGGGTTGTCAAATATTCAGCGCCATTGCTAGAAATGCCCAGATAAAGAAACGAGCGACGGGACGGTCATGGCGGATGGATGAAACTTACATTAAAGTTAAGGGAAATTGGGCTTACTTGTATCGCGCGGTTGATAAACATGGAGAAACGCTTGATTTCATGCTGTCTGGGCGTCGGAATAAGGCATCGGCGCGACGGTTTTTCGGGCAGGCGTTGGCCACAAACGGTGTTCCTGAAAAGGTGGTTATCGATAAAAGCGGATACAATCTGGCAGGCCTCAACAGCATCAATCTTGGGCTGAAGTTCTCGCGAATACATCAGTGTATCACCGTGCTGCGAGTGAAATATCTGAACAACATCATTGAGCAGGATCATCCCTTTATCAAGAAGATCACGAGGCCCATGCTTGGGTTCAAAACCTTTCATTCCGCAGCTGCGACGCTGGCGGGCATCGAAGTCGCGCACATGATCAGAAAGGGCCAATTTGGGTCAAGTGAGCAACCTGCATTTCAGCAATTCGCGACCTTAGCAGCATAACTGTGTCCGAACGTCTGAATCACCCGTGCTCTGAAAAACTTTGCGACAGAGCCGGAATGCGGATGTATTGCAGGTGCAGGCACGCCTGTTGGCAAAACTGATGGAGGCCGATTGATGCAAGTAACAGAACACCTGCAAAAACCAGCTGATGCCGATTGGACGACCGTCACCAGGCACAAGTTTACTGATGCGCTGGTCGCTGACCGGGGAAACAGCCATTTTTCTGCGCCATTTCAAAGCGCTGAACGCATGGCCAGCGTAATTGCAGAACAAGAAACCCAAGCACTACAGGGGTTGGATCAGAAAGCCAAACGTCGTGTAGAAGGCATATTCTGCAAAGTGGTTTGGTTAGAGCGGCAATTCTTTGAATCAGTATGGGCTGATTTCCCAGTGTTCAAATGACCAACTGGCAAGGGGGGATCGCCTCGGCTCTGTTGGGGGTGGCAATATGGCAAGCTGTCGTCTGGTTCGGAGAGGTACCAAAATATATTCTGCCCGGGCCAGCGCTGGTTGCTGAAACCTTGTGGCCGACTTTGACGACTGTGGGACTGGCTGGTTTATGTACGATTTTGCAGCTGGTATTTCCTTTATGGAAGACAGCCCACAAATTCCCGACCTCAAAGAAGCCTGGGTAAAGGGATACCAATCGGTGCGCCCGCTTTCCGCAATTGACGTGGACAATCTGGATACGTTCGTAATGCTGCGTCGTATGGCTTTACTGGCATGGATCGGCTCTCATATCGAGGCCCAGGAGCCTCAGGCTCTCGCACCGGATTTTTCGCGTGTAACGGCCATGTTGGCTGAACGGTATCTCGCGCAATTGTCTTAGAGGTTGATCTGCAGTGCGGGATGGTCTGTGGTGGTTCAACAACACACCTCGCAAATGCCTTGGATGAAAGACACCAGCCGAAATCTTCCGGGAAAAGATGTTGGAGGAAATGGCATGACGCCCCTACCCTAACGCCTAACGCCTAACGCCTAATAAGAGTCGCGGTTCAGCTATCGCTCACAATCCGTCCGAGGAATGGGGAACTCCAATCTCAGATCGATTTGCGTCATGAACAAAGTCGGCAAACGAAAGTGTTCAGGCATTGTCTCCCGGCCTTTGCACGCTTGATGCCTTTGTTAGTTTGACTGCACCGTCAGCCTGTGCTTGGCACCGGATAAGGATGAGATCCCAACGGGCACATTGTCAATCAGTCTGACGCCCTGCAGCCATGCTGCCACCAATAGGCGACCAGACTCGCAAGACGTTTCGAGCGGGGCAAGATCGGACGCCCGCCGGAGTTCAAGGTAGTCTATCGAATCCAGGCCAGCCTCAATCAGCCCGTTGCGCGCGGAACCCACCGCCAGACGTACCGATTGACCGCGCTCAATGTCTGTGGCCGCTTCGGATAATACTTTCTTGATGACAGGGGCAATGTCCCGCGCGGTACTGTTCAGTCGCAAGTTGCGGGAAGACATCGCCAGTCCGTCCGCCTCGCGGATCGTTGGGCAGCCGACAATCTCTACCTTCAGGTCCAGGTCGATGGCGAGGCGCTTGATCACCTGCAACTGCTGATAATCTTTTTCGCCGAAGAAGGCGCAATCGGCGTCCGTCTGAAGGAGGAGCTTTGTCACGACCGTCGCGACCCCGTCGAAATGGCCGGGGCGGGTTGCGCCGCAAAGTCCGGCACTGACGCCGGAAACTGAGACTGTGGTTGCAAAGCCATCCGGATAGATTTCTTCCGGCTTGGGAACATAGAGGACATCGACCCCTAAGGGAACGAGCTTTTGGGCATCGCTCTCCTCGGTGCGAGGGTATTTTTTAAGATCCTCGGCTTTGTTGAACTGCCGTGGATTCACGAAGAGCGTCACGATCACCCTGTCGGCTCGCGAGTGGGCGGCCTCCACAAGGCTGAGGTGACCAGCATGGAGCGCACCCATTGTTGGGACGACGCCGATGCTTTTCCCGGCACGGTGCCAGTTGCGGGTCAGAATGCGCAGATCGGATTTGCGGCGGATGATCTTCATCATTCGGCTCCTTCGTCTGTAAAGACATGTTCGAGGGTGGGGAACTTGCGGGCGCGGACTTCTTCGGCGTAGGAGCGTACGGCCTCTGCGGCATCATTGGCCAGATGAGCATAGCGTTTGACAAACTTCGGTTTGAATTCGTCGAACAGGCCAAGCATGTCGTCGATCACAAGGATCTGCCCATCGCACCCTGCCGAGGCACCAATGCCCACAGTGGGTATGGCGATCTCCGAGGTGATCTCATTGGCCAGCGCTGCGGGTAGCTTTTCCAATACGACCGAAAATGCTCCTGCTTCGGCCACGGCGCGGGCATCGTCACGGATGCGCGCGGCGTCGTCGCCCTTGCCCTGCACATGGTAGCCGCCGAGAGCGTTTATCGATTGGGGAGTCAGGCCGATATGCGCCATTACCGGAATACCGCGCAGAACCAGAAATCGGATGGTCTCAGCCATATGCCGACCACCTTCCAGCTTGACGGCCCCAGCGCCGGTGTCGGCCATGATCCGAGCGGCATTGCGCAGGGCTTGCCGGGGGCTTTCCTCGTAGCTGGCGAAGGGCATGTCCACCACCATCAGCGCCCGTTCCAGCCCACGCGCCACGGCCTGACCATGCAGGACCATCATTTCCATCGTCACCGGCAGGGTTGAGGGCAGCCCGTGCAACACCATGCCGACGCTGTCGCCCACGAGCACCAGATCGCAATGGGTATCGACGATCCGCGCGATCGGCGTGGTATAGGCTGTCAGGCAGACCAGCGGCGTGCCACCCTTTCTGGCGCGCACATCGGCGGCGCTGAGGGCTTTCTGGGGGTTGGATTGGCTCATCTTGATCCTTCGTGTTGACCTACGTCAGGCAATGCCGGAATACGGGGCGGCTTCGCAAGTGCAGCGCAACATTATTGCGCGACGGATTTGTTGGTTTACCCGCTTAGAAGTCCAACCCAAGGTCGAGCGTCTGAGCCGAATGTGTCAGCGCGCCGGAAGAGATATAGTCAACCCCCGTCGCGGCCACTTCGGCCACCCGTTCGAGCCGCATGTTGCCGGATGCTTCCAGGACGACCCGCCCTGCGACCATGGCGACTGCTTCGCGCAAGCTGGGCGTGTCCATATTGTCGAGCAGCACCGCATCCGCGCCACCTTCGTCTAATACTTCTGCAAGCTGGTCCAGCCGGTCGACCTCGATCTCGGTTCGAATCATGTGTGAGCCGTTGGCCTTGACCGCGCGCAAAACGGGCCGGATGCCCCCGGCGGCGGCGATGTGGTTGTCCTTGATGAGGATGGCGTCGGAGAGCGAAAAGCGATGGTTAAAGCCGCCGCCGTGCAGAACCGCCTGCTTCTCGACCAGCCGCAGGCCGGGTGTTGTCTTGCGGGTACAGGTAATCCGCGTCTCCGTACCTTCGGTTTCAGCAACGTAAGCAGCGGTTAGCGTGGCGATGCCCGACAGGCGTCCGGCAAAGTTCAGTGCCACACGCTCGCCTGACAGGATCGAGGCGGCGCTGCCTTCGATTTCCAACAGTGTTTGCCCTGCGGTAAAAACTGTGCCGTCGGTGACCAGGGTTTTGATCTCCAGCGCGGGATCAACCAACCGGAAGGCCAGTGCAGCGACCTGCATTCCGGAGGCCACGCCTGAGCCGCGTGCATTGAGCCGGGCGGTATAGTTCACATCGGGTGGGATTACTGCGCGGGTCGTCACATCACCGTAACTGCCAAGATCTTCCATCAGGGCGTTGCGAACCAACGGTTCAAGAACCAGATCGGGGAGAGAAGCGGATGTCATCTGCAGTTTTCCATTTCCATGTCGCGGATTTCCATAGCCTGTTTCAGCGTCAGACACTGGCGGTGGCAGGCTTCACTGGAAGTCTGAGTATAGTCCGACCGGGCATGCGCCCCGCGGCTTTCTTTGCGCTTCAGGGCGGCGGCGGCGATCAAGGTCGCCGTCGCGCACATGTTCTGAAAATTGTCGGAGGACTGACTTGCCTCTGCCAGCTTCTGAATTTTGCGGAGCGCGTGACGCAACCCAGCCTCATCCCTGATGACACCAACGCAGTCAGACATCGTTTGCCGCAGGGACCAGATTGCGGCAGCATCAGCAACATCTCCGCCGGACCTGAAATCAATCACAACCGGATCGGCTGCGTCGCAAGATACTTGGGTAGAATTGATGTCCTGCGCGCAGATGCGCGCATAGACCAGCGCCTCCAGCAAACCGTTTGACGCAAGCCGGTTGGCGCCATGAAGACCGGTCGATGACGCTTCGCCACAGACCCAAAGGTTGCCAAGTGTCGTGCCGCCTTGCCGGTCTGTCGCGATGCCGCCCATATGATAATGCGCCGCGGCGACGACGGGGATCGGGTCACGGACCGGGTCGATACCGTGTCTCTGACAGGCGGCGGCAACAGCAGGAAAATCAGTGGTAATACGCGCACCGATGGCTGCGCGCGTGTCCAGCATCGGTCGCATTCGGGCTTGCGACTGAGCAAACACGGCACGCGCAACCACATCTCGTGGCGCAAGTTCGCCGTCGGGGTGCACATTAGCCATGAAGCGGGAGCCATCACGGTTGATCAGGATTGCGCCTTCGCCGCGCAGTGCCTCGGTTGCAAGTGGGGCCGGATCTTCTGCGACGTCGATCGCGGTCGGATGAAACTGAACAAATTCCGCATCGGCAATTTCCGCACCTGCGCGTGCAGCCATTCCAACGACCTGGCCACAGATACGCGCCGGGTTTGTGGTTTTCGCATAGAGCGCCGCTGATCCGCCGCCCGCCATTAAGTAAGCGCTGCCGTGGATCATGACCGGTGCAGACCCGGCTGGATCCGATGTCTGAACAACCACCCCGATGACCGAACCAGCGAAGGTTTCCAACCGGGCCGCCATCACGCCTTCCATCACTTGTATTGAGCGTGTGGATTTCACCTGCTCTATCAGCGCGTTCATGATCGCCACGCCTGCCTGATCGCCCTTCACCCGAACAACGCGTGCAAAACTGTGGGCAGCCTCGCGTGATAGCACATACTCACCGCCTGGTTTCCGGTCAAAAGGAGCACCCAGGTTTGTCAGGTCCAGAATGTGATAGCGTGCTGCCTGGGTTACCTGCGCAGCAACGTTCGCGTCCACAGTGCCGGCACCGGCACGCACCGTATCAGCGGCATGAGCGCGCGGACTGTCCTTTGGGTCCATTGCCGCTGCAACCCCGCCCTGCGCCCGGGAGGAGCTTGTTCCCTTGCCGAGGGGTTCTGGTGACAGGATCAGAACCGGGCGTGGTGCAAGGTTAAGCGCCGCGTAAATTGCGGCAAGCCCAGCCCCGATGATCACTACGCGGTCTGTTGTAATTTTCTGCAACTGCGCGGCCTCAGATATCGAGTTGCCGCGACAAGTTAATCATGCGCATTACCGACTTTCGGGCATCCCGCGCGATGGCCTCGTCGACCTCGACTTGATTGGTCATCGTGTGCAACACATACAGGATTTTCTCGAGTGTGATTTTTTTCATGTAAGGGCAGATATTGCAGGGTTTGGCGAATTCGACCTGCGGCAGTTCATCTGCGATATTGGAAGCCATCGAGCACTCTGTAACCAGCATCACCTGCTCTGCGTTGCTTTGTTTAAGCCAGTTCACGATGCCCGAAGTCGAGCCGGTATAATCTGCCTCAGCGACCACATCCGGTGTGCATTCTGGATGTGCAATGATTTTTGATTCGGGCGCGTGCTCACGATAGGCGCGCAGGTCGGCGACGGTGTAAAGCTCGTGCACAATGCAGGAACCGTTCCACCAGACCACCTTCTTTGTCGATTGGTTAGCCACATTCTGCGCCAGATACTTGTCCGGCGTCATGATGACAGTGTCGCTGTCCTGCGCTTCGACGATTTGCAATGCGTTGGCAGAGGTGCAGCAAATATCAGATGCGGCTTTCACCTCTGCCGTAGTGTTAACGTAAGACACCACTGGCGCACCAGGATATTTCGCCCGCATTTGGGCGACACCTTCGGCGGTAATGCTTTCCGCCAGCGAACAACCAGCTTCCATATCCGGCATCAGGACGGTTTTTTCCGGACTCAGGATTTTTGACGTCTCCGCCATGAAATGTACACCGCATTGGACAATCACGTCGGCCTTGACCTCGGTGGCCTTGATTGCAAGCTGCAGACTGTCTCCAACAAAATCAGCCACGCCGTGAAAGATTTCGGGGGTCATGTAGTTGTGGCCGAGGATGACCGCGTTGCGCTCTTTCTTAAGCTGGTTGGTCGCGCGCACATAGGGCGCGTAGATTGCCCAGTCCGGAGGCGAAACCACTCGACTCATTCTGCAATAGGTGTCGTTCATCGACGCGGCCAGTGCGGGCGAGGGCGTAAGGTCATAGATTTCGGAAAGGGCGGAGCGGACAGCAGAGAGGTCGAGCAATGGGTAGGTTCCCGGAAATTAAACTGATCGCTTCATTACGCAGTTTACGTAAGGTAAGCCAGTACTTTCGACCAAAAATCGACCGCTACCGACAATAATCTGTGAAAGCCCCTGGATTATGAGAGTCCGGAATTTCTCTCCGGGAATAGCAGCGAACTCGGGCAGAGCATTTTTCTGTTCTGACGGGCTTTCCAAATACCATTTTTGTCAGCAGTTTTCTGCGACTATCCTCTGCCAAGATATTTTGATCTGCGGCAACCCGGTCCTTTTTCTACCCAGATGTGCTTGAGGAGGTGGATTGCACGGTCGTTCAGAAAGGCTCTGCTGTTGGTGAAGGCGGTCCGCCTGCTGGCTGAAATGAAGGCTGATGGGGAATCTGCCACCGTCGGCCAAACCTACTTGTCAAATAACTGTCGGCAGAAACGACCCCGTTACCGAAGTCCCGAGCCTAGAGCGGAGTAACGGATCTTGACGAAAAATCGATCATTGCCAAACGGAAAGCAACTGTTTAGGAACCGGACCTTACGTAGGGTAAGGCTGTCGAGCATATGAATGAGCCCTTGCACGTTTGTCGGCGACTCTAAAGGAAATTAACGAAACCAATCCAAAGTAGTGTCGTGCAAGGTTCTTTACTTTACAGGCTATCGAACTGTACGGCAGAACTCACCTGAGGCAATCGATCGTGACTTATCTGAAACGTTATTTAGACGCTCTTGACTCTTTGAAGTCGCGAGGTCGCCATCGCATTCTTGCTCCTCGAGCGGGCCATGATTTTGTATCTAATGACTATTTGGGGCTTGCCGGTTCAGAGATCTTAAATAGTGCCGCGAAAGCTGCACTGGATCGCGGTGTCAGCCTTGGATCTGGCGGTTCCCGCCTTTTGCGGGGCAATACGAGTGAGCATGAATTGCTCGAAACAGAGGCCGCAACGTTTTTCAACACAGAACGCGCTTTGTTTTTCGGAGCAGGGTTTACCGCAAACAGCGCGATTTTTAGCAGCTTACCTGACCGGGATGATCTTGTTGTCCATGACGCGCTCATTCATGCCAGCGCCCATGACGGCATGCGCCTGGGACGCGCCGACACTGTGGCATTTGCGCATAACAATGTGACCCACGCTGAAAACCTGATAAAAGATTGGCGGGCCAAAGGGGGCGCCGGTCGTATCTGGCTGGCTTTTGAATCCGTTTACAGCATGGACGGCGATCTGGCACCGGTTGAGGATCTGGTCGCGTTGGCCAATCAGCATGATGCATTCATTCTTGCAGATGAAGCACATGCCACCGGAGTGTTTGGCGACCATGGTCGTGGGCTGATGCATAATTATGCAAGAGCGGAAAACGTGCTGACCTTGCACACTTGTGGAAAAGGTTTGGGGGTGTCCGGCGCACTTGTCTGTGGAGCGTCCCCATTAATTGACACGCTGATTAACCGAGCCCGCGGGTTCGTGTTTGCCACGGCGCCTTCCCCTCTGACCGCAACATTGGTACGCGCTGCGTTGGCAGAGATACGAATGTCTGAACAGCGGCAAACTGAGTTGAAAAGCCTCGTTGCTCATGCGCATGCGCTTGCCGAGAAACACTGTGGGCTCAGCAACCTCAGTTCGCAGATCATACCCGTGATAATCGGGGCTGATAAAACAACAATGGGTTGCGCCGCAGAACTTCAGGCGAACGGCTTTGATATTCGTGGAATTCGCCCACCAACTGTACCACAGGACACATCCCGCCTGCGGATATCCATAACGCTAAACACTTCTGCTGAAATTATCAGCGAGATGTTTGCCATTCTTGGGAAAGAGTTAGAGACTCTCCGATGACGAAGGCAATAATAGTCACCGGTACGGACACCGATATCGGCAAGACTATTTTTGCCGCTGCTCTTACCCAAGCTCTTGCGGCGACCTACTGGAAACCGGTTCAGGCCGGGCTTGCAGGTGAAACCGACAGCCAGACTGTGGCACGCCTGTCCCGTCGGCCAGTCCTGCCCGAAGTGTATCGTTTGAAGATGCCTGCCTCACCCCACCTCGCTGCAGAGACCGAGGGTCTTGAAATAGATCCTGTTAAGCTGCAAATACCCGAAACCAGCGGACCTGTGGTGATTGAGGCAGCTGGTGGGCTGATGGTGCCGCTTAATCGTGAAAAACTGTTTCTTGATCTGATAGCAGATTGGCGCGCACCTGTGGTGCTCTGTGCGCGCACAACACTTGGGACAATAAACCACTCTCTATTGTCAATCGCTGCCTTGCATCACGCGGGGTGCCCGCTGATGGGTGTTGCGTTTGTCGGGAATACAAATCCAGACGTAGAAACAACCATTTGTGACTTTGGTGGTGTCGCCAACCTAGGTTGCCTGCCCCTACTGGATGATCTTAATTCCATGTCGTTGGCCGCCGCTTTTTCAGGGAACTTTGAAACGTGTGATTTTCTAAATTTTGAGAGAAATTTCAATGACGCCTGAAGATTTTGACCGAACGCACCTCTGGCATCCTTACACCAATGTTAGCAAACCTGGCTTGATGCACCGGGTGCGCAGTACCGAAGGTGTGCGACTGGTCTTGCAGGATGGTACAGAGTTGATCGACGCAATGTCGTCCTGGTGGTCTGCGATCCACGGGTACCGGCATCCGAATATTATTAAGGCTGTTAAAGACCAGCTGGACTGCATGCCACATGTGATGTTTGGTGGTCTCACCCATGATCCTGCGATTGCACTGGGGCAGAAGCTTTTGCAGATCACGCCGCCATCAACCAATCGGATTTTTTATTCTGACAGCGGCTCGGTCGCGGTTGAGGTCGCCATGAAAATGGCGGTGCAGTATCATCATGCTTTGGGCAACTCTGCCAAAATCCAGTTTGCTACAATCCGGTCGGGGTATCATGGCGACACCTGGAAAGCGATGAGCGTGTGTGATCCGGTGACGGGCATGCATGAGCTGTTTCAGGGCGCCCTCAGTATCCAGCATTTTGTGGAAAGACCTCCCATTCGGTTTGGGGAATGCTGGAACGATGACCCGGAACAAAACGGCTTGGCGGCGCTTCGACGTGTCTTGGAAAAACATCATGATACGCTGAGTGCGCTTATTCTTGAGCCGATAGTCCAGGGTGCAGGTGGCATGTACTTCTATCATCCCGAGTATCTGAACCAGGCACGGCACTTATGCGATGGATTCAATCTGCTGTTGATTTTTGACGAGATCGCCACCGGCTTTGGGCGCAGCGGAAAGATGTTCGCGACCGGGCACTGCACTATAGAACCTGACATTCTTTGCCTGGGAAAAGCACTCACGGGCGGTACCATGTCATTTGCGGCGACAATAGCTACCGAGAAAGTTGCGGAAAGCATAGGTGGCGGAAACCCAGGTGTCTTCATGCACGGCCCAACCTTCATGGCGAACCCTCTCGCCTGTGCGGCCGCCGCAGCTAGTCTTGACCTGCTGGCGACAACACCTTGGCAAAATAACGTGGCCAACATCGAAGTTCAGCTGAAAACAGAGCTTGGCCCGGCCCAGGATTTGCCGAATGTTGCAGATGTGCGCGTACTCGGAGCAATCGGCGTGATTGAAATGAACCACCGGGTAAGTGCCGAGCAGGCCCATAGGTACACCCGTAAGCTGGGCGTCTGGCTGCGGCCTTTCGGACATAATATCTACTGTATGCCTCCATTTGTGACGAGTTCTGATGATCTGTCCCAGATCAGTGCGGCCATGTTGCATTTGGCGGAAGTTCTGTAGAGGCGGTGATTTTGCGCTGCTAAGGTCGAGTCCTGTAATGGGCAGGATAGTATTTTACGGGGCAACGAAAACTTAACACTTACTTGGCCATTAGGAGATCACATTTTGGACGCTAACCTTATCCGAAACGATTGGACCCGCGAAGAAGCGGAGGCCATCTACAATCTGCCTTTCATGGATTTGCTGTACCGAGCGCAGACCGTGCACCGCGAGCATTTTGACCCGAACCAGGTGCAGAGATCCAAACTTCTGAGCATCAAGACTGGCGGCTGCGCCGAGGATTGCGCTTATTGTTCCCAGTCAGCCCGGAATGGCGCCCAATTGTCCGCCAGCAAACTGCTGGACATCAAACGTGTCATCTCCGAAGCGCGCAAGGCTAAAGATGGCGGCGCGACCCGTTATTGCATGGGGGCAGCCTGGCGCTCGCCCAAGGATCGGGACATGGCCACGCTTGAAGCAATGGTGCAGGGGGTAAAGGCTCTGGGCATGGAAACCTGCATGACGCTGGGTATGCTTGAGGATGAGCAAGTAATCCGGTTACGCGATGCAGGCCTGGACTATTACAACCATAATATCGACACTTCCGAGAGATATTATTCCGAAATCATTACCACCCGCACATTTGCCGACCGTATCGACACATTGAACCGGGTCCGCGAAGCCGGGATCAAAGTCTGCGCTGGTGGCATTGTTGGCATGGGCGAGCAGCAATTGGACCGGGTGGACATGTTGTTGACGCTCGCGACATTGGAAAAGCACCCGGAATCGGTACCGATCAATATGCTGATCCCCATTGCCGACACGCCTTTGGCCGATGTGGCACCGCTGGATCCGATCGAATTTGTGCGCACCGTGGCGCTGGCGCGCATCCTGATGCCCGTGACCCATGTTCGCCTATCCGCAGGTCGCACCGGCATGAGCGACGAAATGCAGGCCATGTGTTTTTTTGCCGGGGCAAACTCGATCTTTGTCGGGGATACATTGTTGACGGCTGACAATCCGGAAGAAGACAAGGACAACGCCCTGTTTGCCCGTCTCGGCATCACTGCCATGGCCGTGGGCTGCGATGGCAGCCGATGAACACAGGAGACTTCCCGCACCACGAAAGGGCGCTGAAGACGCGCGGTCGCTACCGTCAATTACAGCCGCGCTTAGGGCATGATTTGCTTCCAACGATTATCTTGGGCTGGCAGGCTCGGAGATGCTGCGCGATGCCGCCACCGATGCACTGGCGCGCGGGGTGCCGGTTGGGGCCGGCGGTTCACGCCTGCTGCGCGGCAGTGATGGCGAACACCAGCTGTTGGAGGCCGAAGCAGGCATCTATGTGGGCTGCAAGCGTGTGGAACGGCTGATGAAACCAAAGGCTTGAGGGGTGTAAGCCGCCGCAGGTTCGTCATCACCACGTAACGCGATCCACGGGTGCGGCTCGCTGCTGATCTGGTGGGCGGCTCGATGCCTTCAGTCGCCGGATTATCGGTTGGACAATGGGCAACACCCAGAAGGCGCAATAAATGATTAATGCCCTCCCAAGCATCTATTATTCCATTGCGAACAAACATACGCCTTTCTCTGGCGCTTGGAGCAAAGTAGACAAATTCATAATGAAACAGGTGGTTTTTGATAGGGGTCCGTTCGGCCAAAGAACTCAGTTCAGCAACCCACTATACATTATTGAAGCGACCGAAATAGTAGATGTATCAAAAGCCTTTGATGAGATTGAAAAGGCCCGTGCCGCCGGATATTGGGTTTCTGGCTATGCCAGCTTTGAACTGGGCTATTGCTTTGAGAAACGCCTTGAGAGGTTTTTGTTAAGAAAACGGAAAATCCCCTTGATGTTGTTTGGGGTTTTTGAACCGGGCCAAATCAGTCAGGTAGAAGAACCCGAACTTGCACCAGTAGATGTAACCAACCCAGAACCACTACAAGATTTTTCCGCTTATGAGCGTGCGTTTCACACAGTGCACGAATACACTTGTGCGGGTGATATCTATCAAGCAAATTTAACGTTTCCCATGCAGTTAAAAACAACCGCAACACCTGCGGAATTTTATCAAGCATTGTGTCACAAGCAACCCGTTGAACACGGTGCTTTTGTAGACCTTGGTGGGCCAGTGATTTTATCACGTTCGCCTGAGTTATTCTTTCGCGTTAACCAGTCGGGGCTGATTGAAACCCGCCCGATGAAAGGTACAATTCGACGCGGTAATTCCATTGCTGAAGATGAAGCTTTGCACAATCAACTCGCCTATTCGCCAAAAGACCGCGCCGAAAACCTGATGATAACCGACCTGCTGCGCAATGATGTCGCGCGGGTGACCGAGGTTGGCTCTGTCAAAGTGCCCGAACTGTTTCAGATTGAAAGCTACACAACCGTGCATCAGATGGTGTCTCATGTGCAGGGTCAACTATTGCCGCAAATTGATCTGAAAATGCTGTTTGAGGCTCTTTTTCCATGCGGTTCTGTCGTTGGGGCACCCAAAGTGCGAGCAATGGAAATCATTGCCGAAATGGAGCCAAGCCCGCGCGATGTATATTGCGGCGCAATTGGCTGGATCGCACCCGACAATCGCATGGCATTTAACGTGGCCATCCGCACACTTATTGTCGAAGAATCATGCAACGTGCGCCTGAATGTGGGCGGCGGCATTGTTTACGACAGCACCGCAAAATCCGAGTACGATGAAGCACTTTTAAAGGCGCGCTTTGCGGTGCTTTAGGTGTCGGCTTCAGTGTCTGCCGCCACGCGCAATTCGCGTAAAGGCCGAACTAAAGAGATAGATTTTTGATACAAAGGATGCGCTTTATACGCCTCTAGTGCAGTCTGGTCGGCAAATTCACCATAAACAACAACGTCAACCTCACCTGACAGCTGATCTGACCGTGTGTTGGGTTTGATTTCTAGGCGCAGGAAATGGGGGATGTCTTTCAGGGTATTTAGCCCTTCAATGATCCGGCCAATATCGGCCTTGTCTGTAGCACTGAAAAAAACAATGTGGCGGATCATTGGATATTCTTGGTTAGTTGAGTGGATTTACATTTACACAGACTTTAAGGTTGGTTCAACATCCAACATTTGGCACTTAAGGAACGTCTGATTTACGCTTCGGTTCCGCCGTTTGGTCCGATAATTACGTGGTGTGACCGGTTTCACCTCGATTTTGACAGTTTGGCGGCTCTGTTCGATGCCATACGCCTGATTTGGACGGACACCCCTTCACGCCATCAGTTTCCGCCGGACCAGATACAGATTGCCAAGAGTAAACAAGCTGAATAATTGCGCCCTGTTCTTGGCAAGTCCGCGATAGCGGGTTGTGATGTAGCCGAACTGCCGCTTCAGAACCTGGAACGGATGCCTGACTTTGGACCTGACTTTGACAATCAGGCGATTGATGTATTCGTCGTCGGGGTGCAGTGTGTCGCCCTTCGGTGCTTTTCGCATCACTCCCCAGAACTCGCTCAGCCCAGCGAACGCTTTCTTGCACTCGGTGCTGACATAGGCTTTGTCGGCCCAGACGGATGTCTCACCCCCGTGCAGAAGGTCATTCCAGATGCGACTGTCATGAACCGATGCCGTGGTCGTACCAGACGGTGCACAATGCCGCTCTGGGCATCGACGCTGGTATGCGCCTTCATTTCAAAATACCAGTCGTTGCCCTTCTTCGTGCTGCTCATATCGGGATCGCGCTTGCCCGCCTTGTTCTTCGCCGAGGACGACGCGCCGATGGGGACGCCGCACTATTGGCGACTGCCTTTCTTGTTGGAACCGAAGTCGCTATCCGAAAACTCTTCAATCTTTCCCTTGGTGCAGCCGATGAAATTTCTGGCTCCGTCTTTGCGGTTGCGACGGCGTGGGCTTACGCAATGGTTTTGCGGCCTAAGGGTTCCCAACGCGGGCCACCATCAGCCCAAACCGAAAAGTTACGCCCAAGCCCCGCATCGAAAAACCTAAAACAATGCTGCCGTTACTAACATTGACACCAATGCCCGCTTTTCGTCCGGCCCGCCAATAATGTGATTTTGGAGATTTCCGCATTTGCACCCAGATGTGAGTCATCCTCGGCGAAAGAGTTTATGCTTCTTGGTTTTTCTTACTCAAACTAACGCCAACCGGGGGTCATCGCGGCTTGCAGAGTTAGGCTTCCACGGTAGTGTCTCGCCTATTATGACATTTATGATGTCCGGAGCGGCCATGGCTCGCATCAATGCGCTGTAGTTCATCTGAAGTTTCAACTCACTACCGACGCGAGCGTGAGAACGGATTGTCTGCACGACCATGTGGTCACTAGTTGCGCCTAGGCAGGTGACACCCTTAGGCAACGTGAGGCCAGATATATCTGTGTCCTGCTCTCCAATAGCAATGATCGAACGCACTGATTGAATGTTGTCCGGGACGAGCCGCAAGGCCGCCAGAGCCGGATCGGTGAAAGACACCGAGGTTGGGGCCGTCTTGACCTTTGCTTCAATTACCTCGGCAATGAGCGTGAATGCATCCGTATAAAGCCCATCAATTTGATTTCCAGAGACTGGCTCCACCCCCAGCAGGATCGCCTCTCCCAACCGCAGGTTATTGATGCAACCTTTCGGCAGATGTCCAAGCGCCCAAGGCAAGTTGGCAGAATTCCCGCCAGAAACAGTTTCTATGTAGGGTCCACAGGCCCCTTCGATCTCACTCGCTATCGTTGAGAAGGTCGCCATTTTTGCAGCGTCAGGGACGACGCCGCTAAGACATGCGAAGTTTGCGCCAATGCCTTTAAGGGCAACACCCGGTATCCTGTTAACCTGCCTGGCAATGGCTTCAATGTTTTCGGGCATGATCCCGTCGCGCATATCGCCCATTTCAACCATCAATATGATGCTATGAACAGATTTAGTCTTATGAGCAGCTTCCGCAAGACGGGCTATTACTTCGATCTCGGTGTTGTAGCTGTTGTCACAGGACCGCACGACTTGATCGACTTGGCTCAGCATTGGGGTGCGGATTAAGGCGATGGGGCCTGTGATGCCAGCCTTGCGCAACCTTTCCACGTTGCTCACCCGCGCCTCACCGAGGTCGACAGCACCACCGTCGAGCATAGCCTGCGCTATCTTGGGGTGGCCACAAACGGCTTTGGTCACGGCGGTGACACTGATCCCCTGTGATTTCAAGCGTTCAACTAGGCATCGCGTGTTGTGGCGTATCTTGCTTAGATCAACCTCGATGCGCGGTGTGGTCATAACGCTGCCGCAACCGGCCCCTGTCGCAATCCCGGATAGGCCGAGACAACCATACTGAGGAGGTGCGCTACCGGGCGGCTCAAAGCGTCTGTGACGGGCAGTCCCAGCTTCTGTGACTGGGCAACGATAGTAGCACTGACCTCAGCGTCGGACATGCCTTCATGGTTGATGGTGACACCTATGACCTTGGTGTCGGCAAATGCCTCGATCAGTGCAATCTCATCTGTCGGATCGGGCATGGGCATCTTTGGAAAGTCGCAACGATGCGCACGCTTGGGTGCATGTTGCAGGATGACAGCATCAGGCTGACTGCCCCGCAAGATAAAGGCGGAGGTACAAAAGGCGGGATGGCTCAACGCGCCTTGTCCTTCGATCAGGATGACGTCCGGTTGCTCTGCATTAGACGCGGCAACAATGGCTCCCTCCAACTCTCCGCAACAGAACTGGGGCGGCACCGCGTCCATCGCCACACCGTATTTCGCACCCTGCATCAGTCCAGTTTGACCTGTGCCGACAAGCACAGTCTTAATGCCCTTGGCGTTCAAGGCGCGGGCCAGAACAGTCGCTGTCGTTCGTTTGCCGATTGCACAATCCGTTCCAAGCACCGCGATACGCAGGGCTTTCACATCCGCAACACTGCCGTCAAACAGGCGCATATCCTTGCTGGGTTTGGGTTTGCGGATGTCTCTGATTGTCACGCCTTTGGTCGATGCGAAAACTGCAATCTCGGGATCATCGCTGAGATACTCATGAAGCCCGCTGACAATGTTCATGCCAATTGCAATCGCATCCAAAATAACGCCACGATCCTGTGTTGAGAGCTTTCCAGTTGACGGTGCCATCCCATAGATCAAAGTGGCCGGAACTGTTGGCTCATGATCCACAGCCACCGCCAGATTGCAGAAGATTGGAATGTGATTGGCCACATCGTCCAAGACCTGCCCACTGTCTTGTCCACCGCAGACACTGTCTATGACTGAGACGATCCGATACGCTTGAGAATGCCGGATAAGGCCATTGGCGGTCTTGCCATCGACCTTTCCGAAGTTTCCCTCACAATACACGATTGCGGTCGGGGGAATGCTAGTTTGCAGCTTCGAAGTTGCTTCCGGGGCGGGCGACAGATTTGCGGGTGACGTTTTCACGCCTCTTACGTTCCGTGGGATAACGTTAGCGGTTTCGAGTTCGATTTTCATGTTTCGTCCTTTGGGTGACGTGAGCACATGACATGTCAGTCATGGCGGAGAGCACTGAATTTCAGTGGTTCATTCTCCAGTCGTTGATCGCATGGTCGCCCTGCACAAACGGTTGAGCGCCTCGAGTTCAGGCAGCGTGATCGCCACCAAATGAGCGGTGGCGTGGCGGCCTTCGAAATGGGTATCCCGCTCGAAATGTGGCTCATCCGAAAGATCGCCGCCTATTATGCGCGCAAACTTCTGAACAGCGCCCAAGAGGCTTTGTTGCTTTTGGTGATCGTTGTTTTCAGACGCGTCGTGCCATCACAGGCATCGCGCTGGATCAGCTCAAGCAGCATCTTCTTGCCAAGGCCAAGGCCGCGCGCCCTGGGGCCCACAGCCACCTGCCATATGAACAACTCTTCCTTCGCCGGGATCAGATTGCAGTACATCGAGTTTTAATCGAGGCGCTTGCAGGCTTTTACTAGCTCCCAGATTGTAGCCCCATCCGCCGCATCAGGTTTGCGCAGGCGGGGCATGCGCGTTCGGGGGTGTACTGTCTTTCGGCACCGGCTCGGACCTCTCCATTTGTTTGATGGCCTAAGTAATACATGAAGTGTTATCTTTCAACTCTCTAAATAAAACTCTTCCGTTTTCCACGTTTTTTGAACAAAATATAGATATTCTGGCCATCTTTTCATTCGACTACCTAACCATTGGAATTCTAAATGTTTCGATATTCGAAGTTGTCAGGCGGTATTTCTCCGATTGAAGCAGTTCCCACCTCATGCAATGATCCACACCATGACGAGCAATCCGCGTGACCGCACAGATGAAAGCTTGATTGCGCTAAGGCGCATCCTGCGCGCGACTGAGCTTTACGCCCGCAATCTCGCACAGGCGGTCGGACTTACCCCGGCCCAGCTCCGGGTGCTGCAAATCGTCGATCAGAAAACCAGCGCCACGCCGAAGACACTGGCCAATCAAATGGGTGTCAGCCAGGCGACTGTTACATCGCTGGTTGACAAGCTGGTGAAGCAGGGAATGGTCAAACGTGTGCCCTCCGAGCTTGACCGGCGCCACGTCAACGTGGTGGTGACGCCCCTGGGGCACAGCACTATCGAAGACGCACCCGATGCGTTGCAGCAACGCTATGTTTACGCGTTTGCAGAACTTGCCGATTGGGAGCAGGCCCAGCTTGTGTCTTCTCTCGAACGCGTTGCGCACATGCTGGACGCACAGAGTATTGATGCGTCGCCTGTGCTGACGACCGGAGATATTCCAACAGGCAAGCAACCCGGGTAGCGAGGTTTCGGTTTCAATCACGCGCCAGCGAGCCGGTACATGTTATCGCACCAGGTACGATAACCCGCCCAAAATGCATGCTGCAGCGAATGGCCTCCCGCCTCCTGAAATGTCGCTGCAAATGCAGTGCGTGATAAGTCGCGTATGGCGAGGAAGACGCGGAGTGCAGTTTTGCGTCGCATAGCCGGCGTTGGTTCGGATTGCAGCGAATTTCCACTTCCCTGAAGGTTTTTCGATGCGGGCCGTGGCGCAACGTTTGCGGCCACGGCGTGTCGGCCCGCGTTGACAAACCTCGGAAGGAGAAAGCTGCGGGGATTGGGCGCTGTCTATGGGGAAAGTGTTCTGACGGTTGGGTCTGGCTTCGCGTCCGATCGGCACCCCGATTTATGGCAGGCGCTATCGACACCCTCTGACTGGCGCGCGGCTGAGGCGTCAGAGGGCCTATCGGGTTCCTCAGGTCGGATTTTGGCGCAGATTGGAACGCAAGGCCTTATAAAGGTCGGGCCGGAACAGCGGGCTGGACCGGAGAATTTGAGACCGAAGTGATGGGCGTTTTGTCATGCTGCCTGCTCCCTCAGTGGCGCTCGGGACTGCGGTTTCTGGCCGCGTCGGAAGATCTCGATGATGCGCATCGGCCCGCCACAGCGTGGGCAAGGCTCCCGTAGTACAAGTGGGATCACCTCGGCGCTTTGCTGTGGGTCTTGGTTGGATTGCTCCACCTCAAGCAGGGTTCGGATCTTGGCGATGTTGTCCTTTCGGTTTGCGCTGGCTAAGAGGCCATAGTGCCGGATGCGGTGGAAACCGTCCGGTAGGACGTGGATCAGGAACCGGCGGATGAACTCATCTGTAGCAAGCCGCATGACCCTCTGCCGGTCGCCATTCTTGATGCGGTAGTCTCTCCAGTGGAAGGCCACGGTTTTTGCATCCGCGCTAACGAGGCGAGCATTCGAGATGGCGACCCGTCTGGGCGAGACACGCCTGGAGCTTACGGCGTCACCCGATCTCAGAGTTTCCGTGAGCCCGGTTTCATTGCCGAGGCGTCCGCCTCCGCTTACTGACGAACTGCTGTCGAGCTGGATGTTGAGGCTCGCGCTTGCCAATCACTGCGCCGTTGATGAGCTTTGCAGATACCTCGGGCTACAGCGGGGCAGGGCGCCCGAAACGGTCGCAGAGCTCGAGGGCAAAAAACGTTGTCGAGTTGTGTAGATTACTCCGTCTAAAGCGCGACGGTCTCGTCGCAATGCTGCTCGACGAACACCGCAACTTTCCCATTCGGTGCATTGCGCGGGAAGATTTCCAACTCTGTCCTCATGGTATCACCCGTACACCGGGTGTCTCAATGCGGTTCTGATGGATTGGACATCCCCCACCTAGCGTTGTGCTAGAATTGAGGGGTGGAAATTGTCAGGAGGGTACTGAGATGACAAATTTGGACCTTGTAGGCCTGGATTTAGCGAAGAATGTATTTCAACTTCATGGTTGCAGTTCAACAGGAGAGGTGATTTTTCGCAAACAGCTCAAACGCAACAAACTGCTTACGTTCATTTCTGAGCTGCCAACGTGCACCATTGCGATGGAGGCTTGTTCAGGGAGCCATTACTGGGGTCGAGAATTTGAGGCACTCGGCCACTCGGTTCGCCTAATCGCTCCTAAATATGTCAAACCGTTTGTGAAACGCAGCAAGAGTGATGCGATTGATGCGGAAGCCATTTGTGAAGCGGCCCTGCGACCAACGATGCGGTTTGTGCAGGTTCGAAGCGAAAATAATCAGGCTGCGGGTCTGGCATTCAAAGCACGGGATCTGTTGGTTAGGCAACGCACGCAGATTATAAATGCCTTGCGCGGCCACCTGTCCGAGTTCGGTTTTGTTGTTGCGAAGGGCCCAACGCATGTAGGTAAACTTGTGGCTGCGGTTGAAGACGGAGATATTGAATTGCCAGAAATATCACGCCCTCTCTTGAGCATTCTCGTTGATACACTCGAGGCTTTGAACACCCGTATTAGGCAGTTGGAAGCCCGAATAGCACAGCGTGCGAAAGAGGATGAAACATGTCGGAGGCTGACCACGATACCAGGCGTTGGCCCGATTATTGCAACAGCGATAGCTGCACTTGCTCCACCACCTTCGACATTTAGACGGGGACGCGATTTTGCGGCGTGGGTAGGCTTAACCCCACTCCAGCACTCGACTGGCGGCAAGCAGCGACTAGGACGAACGTCAAAGATGGGAAACCGAACGTTGCGACGCCTCCTCATTCTTGGGGCCAGTGCCGTGGTCAGATGGGCCGAGCATAAAGGGGCCGCACCGGGCTCTTGGCTGGCAAGGATGCTGGAGCGCAAGCCACCCATGTTGGTAAGGGTAGCGCTGGCCAACAAAATGGCACGTATCGCCTGGGCGTTGATGGCGCATGGTGAAGAATACCGGGCACAAACTGTGACACGCTAGAACCGTGGAAGCGATCTGAGCCCGGAGACGTAGGAAGGTCAAACGGAAGGTAAGGCGCAACAGTCGACGAGACGAGATCAGGAAAACCAGATTGCGACGAAGTGCCTTCGCGCACGTGGTTCTGAATTGGATCTGATCTGAGAACTCCATACGGGCCCGCGGCAGGTAAAAGCCGCACTATGAGGCCGAATACATGTCAGCACCCGACTACGCGAACTGCCAACCCAAAGATTCTTCTTGCGCAAAGGGGGATGTCCATACATGTCGCAAACTTTTTGGAATGTAGGCCTGCGTGCAAACCTATGGTAGACGCCGCTCATTGAATTAGCAGGTGGGTATCAGAGCGTGACGATTGATTTCAAAGGTAGCCACTATCCCAGATCCGTCATTCTGTACGCGGTATTTTTCTATGTTCGCTATGCGGTTTCCTACCGTGATCTGGTGGAGATCATGGCGGAACGCGGGGTGGAAGTTGACCATGCTACCCTGAACCGTTGGGTGATAAAAAAGGCGTATTCTCGCCTCAACTTAAAGGGCATTGAACCTAGGGTCAGGACCCATTGATATTTTGACAGTTCGCTGATTCACTGTTCCGAAAGAGGAGCGGTATTATGAGTGATCTATTCTGGCTGTCGGAGGCGCAAATGGCGCGCCTTCGTCCCTACTTCCCCAAATCCCACGGCAAACCCCGTGTCGATGATCGCTGAGTTCTCAGCGGGATTATTTTCGTTAATCGTAATGGGTTAAGGTGGCGGGATGCACCTGCCGAATATGGTCGCCCCAAGACGCTTTACAACCGTTGGATCTGCTGGAGCTGCAAAGGTATTTTTGCCCACATCCTGATGGAACCGGCGCGCGAAGGCGACAAATCCGATACGTTGATAATTGATGCAACACACTTGAAAGCACATCGCACAGCCTCCAGCCTAGGGCGAAAAAAACAGCAAAAGGCCGCATGATCGGCCTGACCAAGGGCGGGCTGAATTCAAAACTACACGCTGTCACAGATGTTCTGGGCCGCCCGATCCGGATGTTCCTGTGTCATTGTACCCTAATTAATCAGATTCTGCGGATTGAACGGCTATTGGGATGCTTTTGTACCCTTAATTACAAGATATCCACAGGCTCAATTTGGATGGTCTTTGAGCGCCGCCAGCTTCTTTTTGCTCGTCCATATTGCTTCCGCTCGTTCCAGTAGCAGGCGGCGATCAGCGATGGGACCGAGTTCTTCGATTGCCTGACGGGCAGCGGAAAGAGCGTGTTTCGAAGCCGTCGAGACTTTTCTCTCACCTATCTGCAGTACCGCTGCGCGCCTTTGAGCAGTCCGTTCGTTGCTCACAATCAAAACACTCCCAGCCTCCAAGATCGGAATTTACCCACAGATCAAGACCTTATGGTAATTGGGGGTACAGTATGATCATTAAGGATACGATATGAAAATTACGGGTACAAATTGTGGCTGAAAAAAAACAGGATTTTTCTCACCTATTCTGACTATTAAGGACACAATGACATCAGCGGCCATAATGGCGGCGAGACGGTGTTCCATTGGTGTCCTCCCAACTAGAGAACATAGCGGCCAAAGTCGGAAAAATCCATGTTTGCTGGCGGTAGGCCCAATGTCACCCTTGGCAGACAGCTGCCCTCTGAATTCGATAGAACGACAACGGCTGAGCGGGTTCTCACTCGCCGTTTGGCAGGTTTCCGAAAGCCCAATGACGGTTGAGAGTCTTTTACTGACGCGGTTTTAGTTGTGTGCTCACCACGCAACGGCAATCGTTCGATGTCGTCATGCTCATTTGGGAAAATTCTGTTGGATAGCCAAATAGCGGTATGAGGATATCGACTTTAGCCAGCACATTACCCGGCCATTCCGGCATCCTGCAACTGCTCCTGATCGGGCAAGTCGCGCAAGCTCTGCAGATCGAAAGCCGCCAAAAACCCGTCCGTGGTGACGTAGGTATAGGGCGCACCGGGTCTCGGGCTACGCGGCCCGGTGGTGATCAGATCGCGCAGCCGCAACCGGGAGATCAGATCGCGCGAAACTTCTTTGCCGAAGATGTCCTTCAATCTGGCCCTGTCAATCGGTTGATGATAGGCGATGGCCGCCAGCACAGCGACGTCGAACTCGGATAGATCCAGCAGCTGATCGCTCACATCCGCCGCGGCGCGGATGACATCACCGAATCGCGCTTTCGTCCGAAACATCCAGGCATCCGCGACGCGAGCGATTTCATAGGGCCGCTCGGCCAGCTCGGCGCGCAAATCTTCAATCAGCAAATCAACCGACACCCCCTGCCCCACCACCCGGGCCAGGTCCACGCGCGGCACCGGGCTGGCGCTGGCAAACAGCACTGCCTCGATCCGCAGCATCCAGGCCCGCCAGCGCAATTCGGGCGGCAGATCCTCGAGGTCGCGGTCGAATCCTTTTTCCTGATGATCCTTCGCCATGCTTATAGCCCGTAGAGCCGGAAGGAACTGCGTCCCGTCAACTCCCGCACCACGCCCAATTCTACCAACCGGTCACACAAGCGCCGCGCGGCGCGGTCGCTCATCACTTGTGCCGTGCCTTTGACCCGTGGAGGGGAGGGCAACATGCCCGAGGGCGATACAGCATCCCGTGACAGGAACAGTGCCAACGCATCAGGTGCCCCTTTTGCCCGTAGCTTCGGCGCCACCGCCTGCAAACGCGCAGCCCGTCGGCTGAGATCACCACTAAGTCGGACGGCCTCTACGGCGGCTTCCGCCAATGCGCGATGGCACGCGGCCAGACACGCCTCGCCTGGCACGTTATCCTCGCAGGGCAAGCTGCCCCAGCCTGGCACGTTGCCCTCGCGTTGGCCAGCGGCCCGCACCGCCTTGCGCGGCAATGCCCACCCCAGCAGCGGCACGGGATGGGACCAGCCCAGAGCGCTCGCCAGCATCACATCGGCGCAGATCAGTGCCGCGGCCTCCTGGTGTGGACAGGGACTCAAAATTTTTGCCAGTAGGGCGGCCGCAGTCTGCACAGCCCGCCTGCCCCGCACCTCTGCCAGACAGCTGGGCAGGATGTCCGCGATCTCCGGCGGCATCCGCTTTGCCAGCCGCTCTTGCCAGCCTCTTTGCGTCAGATCGAGGCGCATTAATTGCGACCAGCGCAGAAACATCTCTCCGGCGGGGCCTGACGCATCGCCAGCTTTCGTCAAACAGATTGCATCGCGAATCTCCGCTTCACTTTCATTACGTCCCTCAAGCTTCAGACAAGACTGCGCCGCTTTCAGGGCCAGCCGCTGGCGCAGCAGTGCCCCCGGCACATCACCGCGAGGGACTGCCACCAGCGAGTGCAGCACCGCCAGGGCAGCGCCGCACAAAAACGCCACATCTTCAAGGGTTTCCGCACGACCAGAGGTGACCCAGGACGGCATCCGGGGTAAGGTCTCGAGGTCGCCGGTCAGGCTTAGTCGGGCGTAGCTCATGCCACAACACTAGCTCATCGCGGCGCTTGTGACTACCATATAGTGTGCTAACCGCCGCACCTTACCGCCCATTCTTACGTCCAATAAGTTTGCCTTACTGGACGTAAGAGAAACGAGTGAGAAGCGGCGATTTCTACTCTGTATTGCGGAAAAAGCGCCGCTCTCAAATAGTATGCTGCATGACCTACGCCGCTGGCCCAGTATCAGGCGGCGGCCCATTTCACGGCATAATCGCCTTGTGCCACATTGCTGATCCGTTCAGTCGGATTGGCGTCGGCGGACTTGCGGATTGCATAGTAAAGATACCAGCGCCCTTCCAGCTTGCGCGCCCGAAATCGGGCACCAGTTTTGCCGGTATCGGACACTTCGACGACAGGCATCGTGGGATCAATTGACACGCCCCGGCAACACTCCACCTCGCAGCCGCGGGCGTCTTGCCAGTACCGCCAGACCAATTCAGGGCTGAACTGGTAAAACCCGTGCCCGGCCCATCCTGTCATTCCGTTGATTGAAAGAAAGATGCCGCCTGGGGACAGCATGTGGAATACATTATCAAGCGCTTGCGGAGTGTTGAACACATGCTCGATTGTTCCCCCGTCAATGACCACATCGAATTTGCTGCGTAGATGCTGCGGCACCGGATCATTGAGATCATGGGTAATATCACAGTCTTCGTATTCCGAAAAATCCATAGACTGCATTTTGGGAAACCCAATGTTCTCCAGAAACGTCTCGGCAAAACCATCTTCCTGCAGGTAGTCGGGGTAGTTTCGCGACATATCGCGTGCCGCAAGGGCGCGGCGAAAATGCTTTCGATGACCCCGCCTGATCGACAGGGACTGACGGCCCAGCATCACCGCAGATGTCTTGCCTTGGACTAACGGCGCCGTATCCAGAAGCTGTAAGGCGAAGGCGCAATCAATACCCATGTAAATTCCCCAAAATAAAAATCATATGCCGCCAGACAAATATGGTCTGTGGACCGTTATTTTTTACCCGGCATCACCGCTTGTGGATCACCGCCACCTGATCACGACGGTTTTTTTGATATTTCACCGGATGCACGATGCAGGCCGAAATATCGGGGATCAGCGTATTGAACGCGTCCGCCACGGCACTGTCGGTGTGGCTGAATTTACGGTCATCAATGAACGACCGCAGCAATGCCGCGGTCTTGGTGATGCCCTTCACCTCGTATGTGTCGGGTTGCCAGCGCAGGTCCTCAATCACGTATAGACCACCCGAAGGGAGCTTTGGAAATATCTCAAGAAAGGCGTTTTGCTGGTGGTGGCTGGCATGGCTGGCATCGTCAACCACGATATCAAGGGCGGGCATCGCGCAAACCGCCCGCTCGATATCGTTCCGGTCGTCCATATCACAGCGGTGAAAGGTGAACCGCTCGTGTTCGAACCACGCAAAATCCGAGATATCCAGCCCGTGAATATTGGCCTTCGGAAAGTACTCAAGCCACATGCGGATTGAAGGCAGGTCGGAGGTCTTGCGGTCCTTGTCGACGCCGTGCTCGGGACCGCCAATCAGCAGACCCATTTCCAGAAAGTTGATTTTGCGTCGGCGGTAGGGATTGAACAGCAGGTGATACAGCTCGGTATAGCGATGCTTGGTTGAGCCCTTGTCAGAGCCGTATTCATCCGCCAGATCGGTCAGATTAATGTTCTTGGCACGCCTCTTAGTCATTGTTCCAGCCTCTTTATTTTGGCTCACGGCGTCGCCTCCTTTTGGAGTTTCTTGGATGACACGGGGGCGGCCAGGGGGTCAATTGAATGCTTTATCAGCAAATGGTCCAACAGACTGTCTTTCTCCGGCAACCCATCCGGACGGGCGGCCAGAAACTCTCTTATGCGACGTCCGTAGAGATGGATAGATGTGGTCTCGTCGCTAAGAAAGGCTTTGGCGGACCTAAGCCTCGCGGCTTTGACCATCCGGCGGCGCTTTGGAAACGGAATGGGATAGAGCACTTCGCAGGGAAAGGCATACGTGGCCTCACCAGTCTTTTGCAGATAATGTGTCACGGCATGCGGGCCCCATACACCCCAGGGCAAATCGCCTACATGCACCGGAGTGCCCGCGTCGGCCTGTGCCTGCAAATTGGCTTTGACTTTAGGACTATACCATTCAGGGGTGCCGTATTCATTTTGTGTCATCTCCAGCAAACCCGCCAGCGCGGCACTATCGGGCGGCAAGCCAAGCACGCCGCCATTGATATGATGCGCGCTTTCCCAGCCGAAATAATGGCCGGTTTTCGTTTCAAACGGCTTCATGCAATAGGCATCGGTATCGGCCCAGATCGTGCGGTCCGACTTTGTCAACAAATGGTAGCGGAACACATCCGAAAACAGCGCCAGGGAATTGGTGCGCTGGTGCTTGATAAAATCGTCCCGCTTGAGGATCGCGTCGCCGTGCACCAGCGTCACGCCCTTGGGCACCAGCGACACCGGTGAATAGTGATACAATGTCACCTCATGGCCCACGTCCAAAAAGGACTGTGCGCAAAGCTGCTCGACATAGCTCAGCGGTCCTTCGACCCAGAGCATTGCAATGTGATATTTTTGAGCCATATCTTCCTGTTTTCTTATATGTTCCAGCCCGTTGGCCAAAAGCTAGGTCTGCCTCCAGATTTAGCCTGTCTCAGGCCGCGCCGCAATCCTCACTCATGGTCGCCCTTTATGGGGCCCTCAAAAGGGACACGCCGTCAAGTTCGGCAATCCTTGCGATGTCATTGTCGTAGATCCGTGTCAGATGGGTACGCTGGGTTTCGGTCCAGGGGTCATAGCCGGGATAACTGGGACCGCGCGGGTAGGCGTCTTGTATTTCCACCCACCGTGCCAGCCCGGCCTCTGCGCCGTCGCGCAGGATGACCAGTTGCAATTCGCGGACCGCCACCTGCGACGCCGAAGGCCGAACCCGGGCACGTTTGGGCTGCACCAGATCCTCTACTGCGATCTCAGGCCCGATCAGGTTTTGCATGACCTGCGACTGCAAGGTTCGAAAATCCTCATGCCGCCAAATCACAATTTTGCTCCCGGCAAAAGCCGCGCGTAATTTCGTGACGAAATCGACCCAGCTGGGCAGTTGCGATAGCAGTCCCCGTTTCATCTGAGCTTCGGTTACCAGCGCCCTCTTGGACGTGGCCGAACGCAGGTACTCCACATAGGCCGACGCAAAAAAGTCGGCGTAATTTCGCACCGCTATATGCACCTCACTGACAGGAAACGGGATCTCACGCGCAAAGATCGGCAGCAGTGTCGCACTGCGGTTATAAAGCGCTCCGTCGCTGACACATTGCCCACAATGGCCCGGCATGTTTTCGTCCGACAGGATAATCCGCTCACCAGGCTTGGCACCGACATCGCGAAAAAACTTTCCTGTCGTACGGCTCAGCTCGGCTTCATTGTATTTTCGTTTGAATTGCATCCCCAGCTTTTCGTAGCCATGTAGCTGGCAGGGATACGTGAAATTTTTGCGGGTCTCGCGGTGGTGCAGGTAATGCACACCACGTTTGCGCATCCGCCCCGCATTGCGTTGCAGAAGGGCCTGAATGTGGCTCGTGGCTGTTTTGTGAACGCCACCGTGCACAATCACGTCGGGGAAATCCCTCTTCATTCTCAGGATCCTTAGACGTCAGGGGCCGCGTTGATTTTTGAAATCGTATCACGGAACGCATCCCAGCCGTCCCGCTGGCGCAAATTCGTAATTTTCCCACGGTGCCACTCGACGGCACGGGCGTGCAACCGCGCCAGTTCTGCATCCTTCAGCATATCCGCCAGTTCTTTGCGCAATTCCGGCAGGCGGGCGTGAATAGAAGCATCGCGTGTGGTGTTGTAGTTCATGTTGCTCCAATAGGTGACGCCCTGATCGTCCTCTACATGGTTGGTGCGGCCGCGGTCGCGTTTGACCAGAAAACTGTCGACCGAGCGTACCGCGTAATGATGCAGCCGCGCGTACTCATGGCTGAACCCTTTGAAGGCTTTCCAGCCTTGCTCAAGATATCGGGTAGGCATCGGTTGTCCGCCCCCGTCGACCCAGGCGATATCGCCACTGTCCAGATTAAAGACCGGGCGATGGATACGCATCTTTCTGAAATGTTCGTTGTTGCGCACCAGCGTTTTCATCCCGTAGGCGCGATAGTTGGGATACTCGTTCTCGCCGCAACTGCGGTCAAACTGCATGATTATCGGGGTGTCAGAATACGAAATCTGCCCACTGTTACCAAACAGCTTCCAGCATACAGAAATTGCGTCGGCGTCGCCGACAGCCGCGAACAAATCATCCAGCCGCCCTTTGCCGACCCTAATATTCAGAAACTCATCGCAATCCGCACAGATCAACCAGTCCGCATTTTTGACGATGTCGTGTTTGCCCGCGTCTTTAAGCGCACTGCGCTGCGGGCTGCCGCCCTGCTTGAACACGTTTTGTTTGTGTTGTGCCAAGCCCAGTTTTTCCAGTCGCTGGGCGATCAGGTCGGTGCCATCGTCGCAATCATTGGTGTAGATCAGAAAGTCGGTAAACCCTATCAATCTGTTATAGGCCACCCATTCCAGCATGAACGGGCCTTCGTTTTTCATCGTGGTAACAATGACCCGGCTGCCTGGCCCCTGAACAGACGGAGCTTTGCGTCCGGCATTCTGGGCCGCTATGACCCGGGACGCGGTTCCGTCGGTCGGTTTGTTGCCTCCCTTGATTTTGGACTGGGTTGCAACCTCGGCTTCAACCTTGGACGCAGCGGCGGCGGCCTCTTTTAGGGCGGTCTTATGACTGCGCAGACGGCGGCGAAAATCCATGTCGAATTTATGCGCCACCTCCTCACGTCCACTGCTTCGGAAATAGTCAGAAAGTGTGCCGCGATACCACGGCAGGTTCCGGCGCGCCCGGTAAAGCCGGTAAAATTCCGGCTCCGTCAGCTCATCCATGATCGCATGGGTCATGATCGGCTTCAGTGCGCCGATCTTGCGGAGGAATACAGCCGTTTTGTGGTTGGAAAACCAACAGTTGAACACACGAATATTGTCTCCGCTGAACCGCTCAATGTGTTTTTTATCCAGATCGAGATAAGGGTCGTAGAAAATACTGACGCGTGCCGCACCAGAGGTCAGCGCGGCCCCGTCTGGCAAGGGCAGGTTCCAGTCCTGACGCTGTCCGCTTTCAAATCGCGTTTCCCAAGGCACAAGCGCCGGGTCCAGCGTGCTTTGCGGGTTAATCGCGACCACATGTGCGCCCGGCACGAGTGACGAAAATTTAAGCGCTGCAAACGCTCCCATCGACACACCCGCAAAAACGACACGTTCGTAACCGTCAAAAAACCCCTGCGCTGCGAGCGTCTGAAACCGTTCAATTAATGCGGCGTTACGATACCAGTCGCTGACATGCGCCATCACACCAAGGTGCGAATGCCCCGCCTCGCGCGCAATCTTGTAGGCCCATGGGCCCCGGTCCGGAGCATCGTCGTTGACGTTGCTGAGATTGTCGAACGTCACCAGCAAGCGGTCACTTGGCCGACGCACGAACATCAGCGAGTGATGCAGCGTTTTCTCATGAAAACCCTCCGCGTCTGCATTGGGCCGAAAATCTTCAAGCCAAAGCGGGGTGGCGGGTGGATCCTGTTTGGGGGGCGTCTTCATGATCGGGCTTTCCTGCCTTACGGTCTGTGCTGTCAGATATAATAGCGACACCGATGTGCCGCCCCGCAATAGTACAGGTGGGATGGGGTGCAAGGTCAAGGGGGACTGCGTCACCCGGCCTCCAAACTTACTCGTCTGTAATACAGCTTCAACACGCTCCAAATAGCGAAATATTCCACTGAACGGCTGGCAAGGGCTGCAGAACGATAAAACCGTGGTGCGAGCGATGCCCAATTCGGCCAGCTGTTGCTGCGCGGACAGATGAGATTCTCCGACCAGTTTAATGGACTTAAGTTCTGTTACCGGTTGCCTATTTAGGGCCCATTTCGTACATTTGGGTCATCATTTATCCACCCAAAATATAACGCCATTGATCAGCGTTGCTAGAGGGGTCGCAACTTGAGGTAAAAATGGTTTGGAAATCGATTACGCCGCTATCTTTTAGTGTTCTACCATCAAGATTCCACAGGCGCGACGCCCCGCACGGGTTCAGTGATTGGGACGAAAAAACGCGTGAATTGGTTGATGACAACACGCTTTTCTATGACGTCTTTCGCACGAGTGAGCCAGGCCGGGTTATTGCTGTCGGCCCACCCCTTAAAGGCACATTGCGCCGTTTTATCAAAGATTCCATTTTGAGCATTAACGGCGTTCCAGCCTCGGTACTTGAAATCAGTCAGTCGAGACGTGCAAGCATTTTGGAATTGAAGGCAGAGGTTCAGGAGGCCGTGGTGGTCACAATCTCACACCCACAGGTTTCCTTCAACATAGCGGTGAACTCGTCAATGCTCTCAAAATATGCTGGACGTAAGTCGATGTTCACGCTTAGTCGCAATAACGATCTCAAATGGATTAAAGACTGGGCACGGTTCCACGTTGAAACTCAAGGGGTCGACGCTATCGTCCTTTTTGATAACGCATCGGATCAATATGGGTCTGCTGATCTGTCAGAAGTGCTCGACGGAGTCCAAGGTTTAAAAGTATTCGATGTGGTATCCGCTCCATTTCAATACGGACCGCCAGGAGATGATCGCGCTCGTATTAACGCCCGCTATCTTCAGTTTGGTCTTTTTGAAATCACACGGCTCAGATTCATGGCTCACTCTGAAGGGGTCATCAATATGGATATTGACGAGTTGGCGTATACACCTGAAGGCACCAACGTGTTCGAGATCATGAAGAACAGTGATTTGGGTTTTCTAACGTTACCAGGAAGTTGGCGCTATCCGAGTGACGGAACCCCAGTATGCCATGCCTCCCACAATATGCACAGTTCTGTTGAAGGTCTGCAAATGCAACCAAAATGGTGCATCAACCCATCAGGCCAGCTGGCTGGGAAAAGCTGGCGGACCCACGGAATACAAGGCCTGTCACATCAAAACCAAGACGGGTGTGGTTTTTTCCATTGCAGAATGATTTCCGAAAACTGGCATTACAATCGGTCCGAATATTCTAAACTAACCTTGGAAAAGGATCCTTTTGCGCAACACCTTTTTGATAGCGTATTTTGAAATTTGCAGGATCGGTAGAAAACTTCTCATTATGGGGTCCATTCCGGCTCAGTGCAGCCTCCTAAGCTGAGAAAAATCTAGCGCTTTTTTAGGGGCTGTGTCGTTGCTCGAAGGCCATCACACGGCAGGCGGTCCGGGTGGGTTGGTGTATACGTAACAGGAATCAAGAGGGGGCAAAAAATGGGCCCAAAGGTCACGATGCAGAGAAATGGACGCTATGATGTTTTCGTTGATCTTGTCACAACTACAAATACCTCTCGTTCTCTAAATAGCTTTCTGGATCATTTGCAGACTGAAGAGGGGCAGTGGGCAGAAGACTGCTGTGTAACGCTTGCCCTACCGCCGCAAGAACCCAATGTCCTTTCCTGCGATTGGGCCAATTGTTTTGATGATCCTGTTGCGGGGCTCGCAGCGGCCCTTGATGGGGCTGCTGCCAAAAACCGCGCTCTGGTTGTGATCATTGGCACCTGGACCTACAGCAATACCTCAACGTCCGCTCTCTTGGACTACTCAGATTACGACCCGATGATTGGGACAATCCAACCACGGTTCGCCAAGGATGATGCCGAACGGATCCATGGGCTTCCGTCCGGATCTGGCGGGATAAGCCTGTCGGCCTGCTCCCGCTTTCTGCCCGAATACTACGTCACCCTTGAACTTTTGTCGGTCTTTTTTCTCATTACACCCCGCGGTGTTCTTGCCGCCCCAAAACTGGCCCCGAGTTCCCTGGAAGATGCCTATGGGACCCTACTCAGGGGACTGCGACGCAGGGGATTCAGAAATCTGCTGTGCAATCATAACGCGGTTGCAACGGGCTTGCCGTCGGATGAAATTTACCTGCCGCTAAAGAAAGACTTGTCTGCCGGCGCGGAACAACCAGTAAACTGGCTGAGGGACGTACCGGAAGAAAAACTGGAGGCCATTCTTTCTTCGGCATTCACCAAAGACGGTCGGGCACGCCTGCTCCTCGATTGCCGCGGTATCATACCGTCCTATAACGGCACCAGCGCCTGCATCCTGGGTTTTCTGCGCGGCTTTCAGGTGTTGAATGATACTCGTTTTGCAATAACGGTCTTAATCTCAAAGGATGCCGCAGAGTTTCACAACCTAACGGAAACCTTTGCAGGTTTCGAAATTATTTCGGACCCGGCCCCTCACACTTTTGTCGCGGCGATCCTGATGGCGCAACCCTGGTCGCTTTCCACAATCCGCGAATTGAACCAGGTCGCAAGTCTGGTCATGTTCAACATGCTTGATACCATCGCGTGGGATATAGCCTATGTTGCACCGCAGGATTTGGGCGAGACCTGGCGCATCCTCGGCCTGACGGCGGACGCGATCTTTTTCAATTCTGCTTACAGTCGCGATCTATACAGTTTTCGGTTTCATCCGGACCCGCGCATTCCCTGCGTGGTTACCCAACACAGCACGACGCCCAAAGAAATCCTCCGGGGCCGGAGCGAGGGCACACACGGGGCCGAACCCTTCCTTTTTCTGGTCGGCAACAGCTACGCACACAAAGACATCATAGCGACCCTGGACACGCTCTCGAAGGCCTTTCCATATACCGAAATCCGGGTGCTTGGCGCAGGCGACTACAAGGCACATAACGTCACCAGTATGAGCAGCGGCAACCTTTCAGCGGCAACGATGACGTCCTTGTATGCCGGCGCTGCGGCAATTATTTTCCCTTCCTTTTATGAGGGGTTTGGACTGCCCGTGGTTGAGGCTTTGGCCTATGAAAAAACCGTGATCGTGCGCGACTCTCCACTCTGGGACGAAATTGCGCAATTGTCATACCGCAGCGAGTTGATCGTTCCTTTCCGTACCGAGGCAGACCTGGTCGAGGCGGTTGGGCGGGCGCTGCACGGGGAGCCGCAGAAAACGCTGGAAAATCTACCTGAGTCTGAGGCAAGATCCGAACCTTCCTGGGCGGATTGCGCCAACAAGATGCTGGAAACCACCTCGCGTTTGGTGGCAGAGTTCGACAGCAGGCACTGGCTTGCCCGTCAGATCTTGCTGGAAGAAGCGATGCGCGACGAGGTGAACAGGGTCGAACGACAACTCGCAGAGGTGGGCGAACAGCAAGAGCAGCTTGAAAGGGAGATTTCGTTAATTCGAACAGAAAACAGTGAAATGCTCGAGACGATTGCGCAGCTTCAGACAAGATCTGATAAACTGCGCCGGATTGAGAAAGCCAATATTTTCATGCTGCTTGGCAGATCCATCGAGGCAGAAATGAGGTTTCGGGACAAAATCCGCACACTAAAACAACGCCTGAAGAAAAAGCGGGGGCTGTCGAAAAAATAAACGCCCAAAGCCACAGTTGCACATAATTTCGCTGGGGCTGCTCCAGACAGGTTTATGCGTCCCCGATAACCGGAACTGTGTGTTTCAGCAATAAATCGCGGCTCACTGTATCTCCGGCCGATTTTCGCAAAGCCCGCGCCAGCATGGCCTGCCGGGCATCGGCTTTAAACCGGCGGGTGATCGCAACAACCTCCTGCGCATAGAGTTCCGTCCCATGACAGCGCAAAAGATGATCACGCCCGTTTTGGGCGATGCTTTGCCCAAACTCACGATCCTGTGCAACCTGTCTTATGATGTCCTGCAATTCCTGCTTTTCATTTTCTACCGATATCTGAAAAGCGGTGTTTGGCGGAATGTCGTTGTACCAGCCCTGTTTTGTCACCACAGACACCGCCCCGGCATTCCAGATGCGCAATTGACTGCCCGAGGCTTCGCCCATGGTCGGGTGGCGCAGGTTAAAGACCAGGTGCGCCCGGGCCAGCATATCGTCAAGCTGGGCCTCTTTGACAAACCCATGCAACTGAACGCGATCCTGCAACCCCAGTTCGGCGATGCGGGCGTTGATCAGATCCGGATCCCAGACTTTTCCCACCACATCAAAGGTAAAATCAATCTGCTCGTCCAGCCCGGCCAACATCTCAAGAACCTGTTCCAGACGACGGTTCAGACCGATATAACCAAACTGGATAAACTTCAGCGGGCCGGTCCTGACGCGGGAAATTTCAACATCCGGGTTTGACCTGAAGGGCAGATTAAGCTGGTAGCAGGGCAGGTATGCCCGCGCTTTTGCCATCTCAAACGCCGAAGATGTATGGGTCATGACGGAAACCGCACAGCCAAACGCCACTTCGAACCCCGGCGCAACGGTTGCAATGTCATAAGCCGGCAGTTGCCATGACAGGAACTGATCTGCCATTTTCAGGCCTTCTTCACCGTACCAGCGACGCATTTCCTGCCGGTAAAGATCCTTGCTGAACAGCCCCTCGGCAACGGCGCCGCGACACAGTTCCTGAATCGCCGGATCATGCAGCACCACAACCGACGGAATGCGATGGCACAGACGCAGCAACCCACTGTGAAACAATGAATTCCCAATATGGATAAAGACAGCTTCATCCGTTTGCAGCGCACCGCCGGGTGCGGCGAAGTCTGCCGGCATCACCCGGTCAGGATCAAATTCGCGCACGGTGCATATGTCTTCCAGCGACCGGTCCCAGCCGGGGGTATCCGTCCAGAGCACAACATCGGCCTGTTTCGTCAGAGATTCCAGAATGCGCACAGAATAATGTGCAATGTCTGTCTCTCTGGGGGGCAGCGGCGAGACCCAGTGAATTCTTGGCCGGGATCGGTCTGTCATTGCGAGGGATCAGCGGCCTGGCTGGCGGCCACCAGTCGCAGAAATGCCGATTCCGAGCAGCAAAGTTCCAGCTGTTTGGTGCGACCGGTTTTTGAAAAACTGCCAACGCCCGACTGAGACAGGTTCAGAACCAGAGTTCCCTGCGCATCGGGCGCAGGATCGGCATCCAGCCGCATTGAAACCCGATAGCGGCCTGCCGGGCCAACTGCCTCGCGGAACGGCAGGAAAATATTGGTGTGAACCAGAAACCCATCCGCATTGATCCACTCGGCCAGAAAGCATGTCGCCTGTTTGCCCGAAGCCGGCCACCAGAGCTTGGAATTGTTGCGCACTTCAATCACCAGCAGGCCAGTCTTGTCTTCCTGCTGCACCAATGCCAGTTCCCCGTCCATCGCGATGGGGTTTCCGTGATAAAGGCTTTCGGGCACATTTTCGGGCAACTCCGCTGCCGAAGCGGAATTTCGGCCGACATAGAAAATAGTCTCGCCGCGCAATCCCAGATCGTCATTGCGCGCGCTCAGCATCTCGGCGGTTCCGGGGTCAATGCCGTCATCATACACATCGATGGTCTTTAGCTGCATGGTGGTGAACCCGGCAGATTGGGCCACCACTTCAACCTCTTTTGGCGCGTATTCGCGGTTATGCCTGCCATAAACGCCGCCGGTCGGCACAAACACCCCAAAGGAATAGGGCGCATGTCCATTCAGGGTTTTCCACACACCGCGATGGCTGATAATATTCGGGGTGCTTAACAGCACATGGCCTTCGGGGCGCAGCACACGGGCCACCTCTCTGAGGAAAAAATTCGGATCCAGCGCCAGATGTTCCAGAATTTCCATGCCCAGGACCAGATCAAACTGGTTGTCCTCATAGGGCAGCAAATCCTGTTCAATATTGGCAGGTCGCAATTCAATCTCAAAGTCGGGCCAAGTGGTTTTTTTACCTTTTACCTTTTGATAATAATGGCTTGGACCTTCCCATACCCCCTGCATCTTAACTTTGGGCAACACATTTGCCAACATGGCCTCAAACACAAAGGGCGGGAAAACACCGATATCCAGAATGCGTTTGGGTCTAAGGTCGACGACCAGATCCAGCGTGCTCAGAAACCGCTGCCAATGAGTGGAAAGATAGCGGTCAAGCCCCGGGTCAATATCAGCCTGAGACCCTGCGTCCTGCTCCGGAAGGGTCGAGAAATTATACGCCGCAAGAACCTCCGAGATGTTTTTGAAGGGCAGGTCTGCCTGTGATGGTTTCGGCGAAATTGCCGCCCGAAGCGCTGCAACGGCCTCATCCTGCGAGGTTGCGAAACCGGGTTCTTTCTCAGGTTCTTTCTGCGGGGCATCAGCTTTGAACAGACCATGAGCTGCGATCGAGGCCCCGGTGCCGGTCAGGGTTTCCACCGCATGTTCCCAGCTGATATTCATACTGTGATAGCGCGCAGCGCCAGCCTGCCCCAGTTGCTCGGCCAACGGCTGGTCCTGCATCATCTGCTCAAACGAGGTGGCAAGGGCGGTCGGGTCCGGCGCGCTAATCAACCCTTCTACACCATGTCTGACAAATTCAAGCGGCCCGCCTGCATCTGTAACCGTAATGACAGGTTTGCCGGCCAACATCGCCTCAAGCGTTATATATCCGTAATCTTCATCCTGCGGAACAAACACCACCGCCCGCGCACCGGCATAGAGACGGATCATGGTGTCATCGTCTATTGCGCCCAGCCATTCAACACGGTCAGTGATATTCAGTTCTCTGGCCTGTTGGTACAGCTTTTCTTGATCGACCGGGTTCGCAGCAACCCCGGCAATAACCAGACGCATAGTGGATTTGGTTTCAGCCAAAGCCGCCAGAACAAGATCAAGCCGTTTTGATGGGTTCACCCGGCCCGGTGCGAAAATATAATCCCCGAACGCACCCGGGCGCAGGCGCTCAAACATCGGTGGCGGATGATAGAGAGCCTGTGATTCAACCCCCAGATAGCTTTTCAGCCGCTGCGCCACATTCTGCGAATTGGCATGGATCGGATGCGGCGAGGCCGCAAATGAGGCGCGGTCTTCTTCGTGAATGAGATGACGCAACCCAAGCCCTTCCGGCTCCTGCAGCAAATCCGAGGTTTTTGCGTCCCACTGGTCATAGGCTTGCCGGTGCTGGTGAAGGATCCAGAACACTTTGTTAGGGTGCTGCGCCAGATAGGCCGGAAATTTGAGCCCGATCATAAGATCAATCGGCACACCTTCGAATTCGGACAGGTCTGTCAGCTTGGCAGCAAGGATACTGTTGGTCAGTGCCGGCCCCGGATACCATTTGAAAGGCAGGGTGATTTCAACAGCTTCATGGCCGTAATGATTGAGCGCCTCGCTAAGATTTGCCGCGTGGCGCTCTGCTCCTCCGGTGACAAACGGGACCTGTGTTCGAACGACACCAACGCGCATTTCTTGCCTCACCTGAACTGGTCCGAGAGTGTTGTACAGGCCACTGTACGTCAGACTCTACAGTCATAACTTTGCTTTTGAGCCACATACATAGCCACATATATAGCGGCGTAAAAGCCGTTTATTTCAATAGGGTTCTCATGTGGGCCTTGTTCCACAACGCACCCTGTATCCTGCAAATAGATTCAGTTGGTATGGGGACCGATACGCGGTCAATTCCGGGTCTGGAATGGTGATCAAACCTTGCAAATGTTTCGCGCGCGAAACATTTGCAGAACGGGAAAATATCCTTCATCAGAGTGTAGGCGAAAGCCTTGAAACTTTGGATATGGCGGGCTCTTACCGCAATCAGAAACGGTCTGACAGCCATGCCAGAAGATCGCGGCGCAGCGCCGGGTCAATCGGCTTTCCGCTCAGTGTCAGACTGCCATTGGCATGGGTTGTCATCCAAACCCCCGGAACCGGTTCAACCATATTCTTTGGTGCAGACTCTATTTCAGAGTCTGTTCTAGGTTTTTTTGTTGTACTGCGAACCGTCAGCAGACAGTCGATCTCGGCCCGGGCATTCTGTGGCGCCGCGCGGTTCAGCGCCGCACACATCTGCACGCCAGCCTGTGGATCGTCAGCGATCAGCTGCGCCAGAGCCAGACCGGCCCGCTCGCCAATTGCTTCGGGAAACCGCAGCGCCCCGTCGAGCGCCACAACCAGTGTTGTGAAGCTTTTGATCTTGGAGCGTTTGGAGCGGGACGCAGCCCCAAACAAGGTTGCCAGAGCCGATTTGCGACTGCTGAACACCCCCTGATGCACGGCCTTTTCCACGATCCGTGCGCGCTCATAATAGCTCAACCCCACCCGGATCTCGTTTTCCTCGACCATCGCCAGATAGGCATCGGCCGACTGACTCGGCTGCCGCAGCAGAACCAGTACCGTATCATATTGCGGATCGTCCGTGTCCTGACGCAACTGGATCAGGGCCTGACAGCGGCGCCAGCCAGAGATCAGGCCGTACTGTCCGTCGCCCAGGTCAACCACCTCGATCGGGGCCTGCTGACCGCGCTGGCGCAGGCTTGCCACCAGCACCGCCAACTCGCCTGGGTCCGCAGCGATACGGTCGCGCATCAGATAATCCTGTTGCACATCCTTCAGTCGCACACTGAGCACCATGCGACCCTCGGCGCGGGCGCGGGACAGCGAGTCAGACAGCTCATCCAGCGCCGCCCGTGTCGCGGCATCGGCAGCAATATCAGCAATGGGGGCCTGCGGGCGCTGATAGACGCCGCTGGGATAGTTGGGGAACATAGCCTTGGTTTCCAGCCCTGAACCTGTTGCCGAATAATCAGGCCCCGGATTGGCCGGGGTCAGCCGTTTGCGTTTGGCCATGTCTCAGTCTCCTTACTGTCGTTGCCTGCAGGGCACTCTACCCGTCATTCGGCGGCTACCTGCTCTGCGGCCAGCTCATCCCGCCGCCAGCTGCCCAGCAGCAATGTCTTGAAGGCGGCATAGGTGGCATCAAAGGTTTCACGGCCCCGCACATAGGTCTCGCGGTTGAAGTCCCGGTAGTCAGCCTCATAGATGCCCTGAACCTGTTCACCAGCCTGACCAATCAGCGCGGTGAAATCCTGTCGGTGTGGTGACAGGGTGCCCCCCAGATAAGTCTGCATAAGCGCCGCCAGCTCCGCTTGCTGGGTGCCATCATAGCGGGTGATCACAGCGCGCACTGCATCCCACTGAAAGGCCAGCCCGTCACGCCCCAAAGCCCGCGCCGCCATATTCTCGGCCTCTTCGATCGAACCGAAGGTGGAGTGTAACATATCAAAGAACCGCCCGGTGCTGTCAAATTCAAGGAATGACGCGCCCACTGGCACCAGCAGAATATCAGCAGCGGCCAGCCCGTTGATGGTCAGATACCCCAGCGCCGGCGGGGTATCGAGAAAGATCACATCATATTCGTCCAGCACCCCGTCAGCGGTAAAGATGTCAGTCAGCGCATCCCACAGCTTCCAGCCGCGCCCCTGCATCCTCCAGACCGGGATCTGGAACTCGGCCCAATACAGGTTTAGCTGCGCCCCGATCAGATCAATATTGGGCCAGTGAGTTGACTGGATGAGGTCCTGCGTGCGCATTTCAAGGGCGGTGGCCAGCGTGTCATCCAGTGGTTGAGGTGCCTCGCCCCGGTCCTGACGCCGCTGATTTTCGCTGCGCTGATAGCTGGCATAATGGCGCGCCAGCAGCGGAAACACCGTCTGCCATTCATCGGCGACCTTGCCGCCAAAGATCGATGTCATGGACCCCTGACTGTCAAGATCGACCACCAGCACCTTATAGCCATCCAGAGCCGCCGACATTGCCAGATGTGCCGCAGTGCTGGTCTTGCCAACACCGCCCTTAAAGTTGGCCACTGCAACCAGTTTGGCAGGCAGATTTGACGGTCGATAGGGCAGGTATTCTTTGGCTTTGGAACCTTCGGCACCAAAATGCGCTCTGAGACGTAGAACTTCGTCCAGAGTGAACCATTTCGCACCGCTCTTTGTTTCGCTGCGCCCTTGCGGCAGGGTTGGATTGGCTTTGAGTACACGACGGAAATGACCCGTAGCGACCGGGATCAGATAGCGGGTGATTTCCCAGGTTGAGAACAACCGAAGCCGCCGCTGCCCGCTTTCTTCTAAGCCGCGACTGGTCAGGTCGCTACGCCCGGCTTCGCAGGCCCGGGCGATGGTGCCAAAGCCTTCGGTGGTGGTCGGTTCTCCAAGCGCTGATAACGCCTGATCCGGATCTATATTGAAATACGGCGGCAGACCTTCAGGCGCTGAGTGTTTCATGCGGGACCTTATATGTTCGCTATTTTAGCTAATGTACCACAAAACAGAGCACATGTAAGGAAATAGCGAACAAAATCTCATTTCCCAAGTAAATCCAGTAGTTTTTGTCTGCTGAATGCTTTGACAGAGTAGGATTCTGCCAATGGTTTTGAGCTTTGTGTTGTTATTTATCTGTTAATTTATAGTTACGGGGTCTGTCTGATTTTGGGAAACCCTTTTTTTATGGCCTTTGCGCGGTGTTTTCTCTCTGGTGGTGACTCTGAAACCCCGATGAAGTGACTCTGATCCGCCGCTGAGATGACTCTGATCCACCGCTGTGGCGCTGGACGCAGGGGCTGGATGACTTTAGGACTGGTGTCACTGAAACCCCGATAGAGCGGGGCAGGATTCGGGACAGGGTTTGGCGCAGGGTGCGGGCAGAATGAGCACAAATATATCCAGTGTTGGCGGTGCCGGCCGCAACGGTCTGTTGCCCGACCGTTACCCGACCGGCGACTTTTTCATCTGCGATATTTTTGACGCCGCGCCCAAGGATGATCTGGGCAGCATGGAGCACCCGATCTTTTCGCTGAGCACGCGGCCCGACCGGCGTATTCTGAGCTATGCCCATAACGGCGTGAGCGTGCAGGTGACACCGTCGGTGCGGGGCCGCGCCACGATTCATGACAAGGACATTCTGATCTATTGCATCAGCCAGCTGATGGCGGCGTTGAATGCCGGGCGCGAGATTTCCCGCACCCTGAAACTCACCGCGCATGATCTGCTGGTGGCGACCAATCGCGACACGTCCGGGGACAGTTATGCGCGGCTGCGCGAGGCCTTTGAGCGGCTGGCCGGCACCCGCATCACTACCAATATGGCGACGGGGGACACCGAAACCACCACCGGCTTTGGTCTGATCGAAAGCTGGGAGATCAAACGCCGTGCGCGCGGCGGCCGCATGATCAGCGTTACCGTGACTCTGAGTGAGTGGCTGTTCCGGGCGGTGCTGTCGAAATCGGTGCTGACCTTGTCGCGCGATTATTTCCGGCTGCGCAAACCGCTGGAGCGGCGGATCTATGAGCTGGCACGCAAACATTGCGGTCGTCAGCCGGACTGGCGGGTCAGCGTTGCGGTGCTGCACAAAAAATCCGGCTCAGCGGCACCGCTGCGGGTGTTTCGCGCGGCGCTGCGCCGGATGATCGCCGCCGCTACCCTGCCGGACTACACTCTGAGCGAAGAACCCGGTGATCTGATACTGGTCCGCCGCGCCAGCATTGTGCTGGATGCCGGCGATGGCCCGCAGTTGCACCCCGACACGATCGACGCGGCGCGGGAATTGCTGCCGGGGCAGGATGTTTATGCGCTTGAGGCCGAGTGGCGCAGCTGGTGGGCGCAGTCGGGGCGGCCGCGGCTGGGGTCGGCAGATAAGGCCTTTCTGGGCTGGGTGCGGCGGCGCGGTGCTCAGAAATGAAGCGCCCTGTTTCAAAACCGAAACAGTAAAGCACGGTAGGGCCTGACGGCTTATTTTCGGATTATCGCCCAAAACAGGCCCGAAAAGCACCCATTGAGCGCAAAAAATACTCAAGCTATTTCAATCAGTTAACCTAAAAATACCATCCAGTGTGCAATTCACTATACTTCTTTGCTTGAGGTCTGCGTTAATACTCATTAATGGTGTTCCTAATTATGGGTGAATTGCGCCTTGTCGAAGCTATTTTTTACAAAGCTAGACATTTTAGGGCCAAGATTAGGATCGCAATCCCCGTGTAGTAAATTTTAAGTCTAAACATGCGAGGAAGCATATCATGGCAACTGTAGAACAAATTAACGCACTCACCGGTCTTTACGTCGCTTATTTCGACAGAGCACCGGATCCTGAAGGTCTTCAATTTTGGATTGACCAGCTGGACAACGGTCGCGATTTTTCAACGATCTCTCAGGATTTTGCCGAGTCTCAGGAAGCCCTGGACATTTACCCCTACCTGAACACACCTGAAGTCTCCTCGCCCTCAGCGTTCATTACACAAATCTACATCAACCTGTTCGGCCGCTCGCCTGACCCCGATGGTTTCGCATTCTGGCTGGATGTTCTTGAATCCGGTGAAGTTGAGCCTGGCGATATGGTTGAGGCGGTTATGCTTGGCGCTCAGGACACCATCGTTGATGGTACGATGATCCTCGACAAGACCACGGTCGATAACAAAATCGCAACGGGTTATGCCTTTGTTGATACCGCCAGCAACACGCCCGGCTTTGAATGGAGCCAGCAGGCCTATGATGGTGCCGTCGCTGCGATTAACGGCGTTGATGCCACGGATGCCAGTGTAGAAGCCGCGCTGAACACCCAGCACACATATTTTGCAGATTTTGCAACCAACAGCATCTTCACGCTTTGCGAGCACACAGTTCTCGTAAGTGAAGAAGTGGTGACAACACAGCTTGTTACCAATACGGTTCTGTACTGGGGCTATAACCCTCACAGCCATGACGAGACCGACGGCGTTGACAACACGGCTGGCGGCAATGACAACAACCTGACCAATGAAGGCCCCCAGGATGGCGGCATTCCGGCCTCTGCGTTCATGGACTATCTGGCGGATATTGCGAATATTGATCTGACAGAAATTGACCCGATCAATGTGGACGATGACGAGAAGCTGTATGATTTCGACAATCTGGAAGAGATCACGCTGAACGTTAATGATGACGGCACCGGCACCCTGACGGTGACCTGGCCGGACGGCACTGCGGATGATATCGCGGTGGCAGCTGAATATTTTGCTCTGATCCACGATCTGATCTTTGACGCGGAAGGCAACTCGCGCTTCTTTGAAAAAGAGGTCGCGGCTGACGTTCCGGTTTATGTGGACAACAATGGCAACGTAACGCTTGATGCCAGTGCACCGGGCGCAACCGAAATTGGCCGCGTCGATGCGGTTCTGACAACCGTTGAGGGCGCTGTTTACGCGTCTATTCCGCCGATTCTGACACCAACAGTGAATAATGGTGGCACATTTGAGTCTGGTTTCACCGGCATAGATGATGACTTTATTCAGGTTGGTCGTCTTGATCTGCTGCACGGTGCCATCATTGATGGCGGCCAAGGGTATAACACCCTTGAGATTGACGCCAAAGGCCATTTTGCCCAACCCAAGGCACTGCTGAACATTCAGCATATCAACATCGAAAACCTGCCGAACATCTATACAGATGACGATAATGCAAACCAGTATCCGGACGTTATTGAGAATAAAGGCGGCGACAATGATTCCATCATTGATCTGTCGCGTGCCGTTGATATTGAGACCCTCACCATCACCGAGGGTGATTTTGCAGGTCTTGACGCTGATAACTACGAAGCGGGCGATCTGACGGTTACCGGCATCCGCAATGGCGCGGTTGTGACCCTTGACGGCAATTTTGACGATGGCGATATTCGTCTGAACTATTCCGAGGTTCAGGGCGACGGTGTTCATGCCGTGTTCAGCAATCTGAACATGGACAGCAGTCTGGAGATTGCTCACAACTCTCCAAAGCTGACCATCGAATCTACTGGTGGCGGCAACTATGTGAACGATGGTGATCTGGGTGGCAACGACGCCAACCTGAAAGAACTCTATATCACGGGTGATGCATATCTGCACATCGAAGGTGATATGGATGATACGTTTGACGACGATCTTCCTGTGCTCATTGACGCCTCGGCCAATACCGCCGGTGTCAATCTGGAGCTGTCGGGTTCTGAGAAAGTCACATTCCTTGGCACTGACAGCGATGACCGGTTTGTTGTTTCGACAGACGAAGCCAGCGGCGGTGTTGGCTCTCAGGACGAAGCTGTCACCATTGTTGGTGGCGAAGGCGATGACCACTACGAAATCGAGACCTACACAGCGACAGTCAGCACCGGTACCGGTAACAACAATGTTGAGTTGGACGGTGTCGTGACGGCCACCATTACCAGCGCTGGTAATGGCAACAACCACATCGAAGGCGAAGTGGTTCAGATCACAGCAACAGTTGGCGATGGCGACAACCGCTTTGACATCGAGGCCTTTGATTCCCCGTCTTCCACTGTCTGGACCTTTATCGATGACATGGACACTGTCGTTGACCTGACGGCTGGTGACGGCGCCAACCTGTTCAACGTTTATGCCAATGGTGACAGCTTTGGCAGCGGCGATCACTATCTGAAGCCTGCTGTAATCAACATCACCGCGGGTGATGGCGGCAACAAAGTGTTCATCCCGGCACTGCCAAACGCTTTCACCGGCGTTCTGAGCACTGTGACCATTAACACCGGCGACGGTGAGGATCACATGCTGGTCGGTGGTTCGGACATCACCATCAATTCTGGTGGTGGCAACGACAACATCACTCTGCTGGGCATCGACAATGACTATGTCACCCAAGTTGCTCACATTAGTGGTGGCCAACTGGATGACTATAACTACAAAGGCTTTATCCCAAGCATCTATGGTGCCAAGATTGTTATCGACACCGGCACCGGTGAATCGACAATTACCCTTGGAAACTATAACGGCGATGTCTTTAATTTCAGCGGTCAGAATGGCGCGATTGTCGCCAAAGAAGGGTCAAGCATCACAGGTGAGAACATCACCTTGTTCATTGACACCGACGCCGACCTGCGCGCCGCTACCTTGGATGGCATCACCAAAATCATTCTGGATGATGACAACCGCGACTATGCCGGTCAGGGCTTTCCGGATGGAAGCTCTAACACCGGCGACGCCGCCAGCCTGACCCTGCTGGACACCCAGTTTGCGGCACTTGGCGCGGATATCTTTAGCACTCAGGGCGAAACCTTTGGTGCACAAAGCATCCTGACGCTGATCATCACCGGCGACGTGACGCTGAGCGATCTGATTGACTTCTCGACCTGGAACGACTCGGTCAAACTCTGCTTTGTTGTCGAGGATGGCGCATCGCTGACCCTGACTGCAGAAGAGCTGCATAAATACGTGGCGCCTGAAGGCATCGCGGTGGATGAAGCAAACGGCTATAATGACAATGGTGTCACTGTCACTGATGCCGGATATGACTTTGATCCGTACAACGATCAGTACGGTGGTACGGGCGGCGGCACTGTCGCTGGCACAAGCACAATGGTGGATGTCGATGTCATCTATAGCCCGGATGGCTGGACGCGTCCGGCGGAAGACCCTGGTACGAACACCATCTATATCGACTCGGATGTTACTCCGGTTGCTGACGATATTGAATCGCCCTTCGCAACCGACCTGATCATCACTGGCGATGCGGACTTCTACATTGATGGCGAAGTTGATTTGGGTACAAACTTTACCGTCGACTTTTCTGGCCTGAACGGCGACACCCCTGAAAACGCCGATGGTGTCGAAGTTGCGATGACCATTTCAAACTTCCAGGACATCACTGGCGACGTGAATACGGCTCTTAACGATCCAAATGATGGCGATGAAGAAAACGCGAACACACCAAACCCCGCGACATGGGGTGTCATCACCGGCAACGGCACCAGCGATGATCCGGTACGGATCAACATTGAAATCGCCAATGGCGATTCGGTTGGTGACTCTGATCTTGGAGTGACCGCAGGTGGGTTCCACTCCAGCGGCGTTCAGCAGTATATCGTCACAGATATTCTTGATACCTTCGGCAATACACAGTCGCAGGCGTCTGGTGGCTCAGTCACCGTTGTTGTCTGTGATCAGACAGAAGACCTCGAAGTTCTGGGTCTGCAAAACAACCGCAATGGCGACGTGACCTTTGAACAGGTCAACTGGGGCACAACAATCCTGCTGGAAGGTGACGGCTATGCCAATTCTTCCGATCAGGAAAAGAACCTTGGCAACCCTGACCTGTCCGAAGTCGGCGAAGTTATCGTCAACTTCTTTGAGCCAGGTGCAAATGCCGAAGTGCGCATCACCAACCAAGGTGTTGAGCTGGGCCTGAATGAGGATGCCGAAGACGGCTATGACGCGAATGGCGAACGCTGGCTGGATGTTGTAGGCATCACAGTTAACAATGCCGACCGTCTGCTGATCAACGTCGAAGATGGCGATGCGATCATTCACGATGTCACAGGCGACGATGTCGAGCGCGTTATTGTGAACGGCCCGGAAGATGTCACACTTGTCGTTGCTGGTGTTGATGGCAATGACGGGTCCGGCTTTGACGCCTCTGACCTCAAGAGCCTTGATGCATCTGGTGTTGACGGTACATTCACCCTGTGTCTGACCGATAATGCGGACCTGTCCGGTGTTGTTCTGACCGGCATTGATGCGATTGTGCTGAAGGGGGATGTTATGCTGACCCTGACCGGCGATCAGGCAGAAGAATTCCAAGGCCTGATCTCAAACGATGGTAGCGGCACAACCGTCCTTAATATTGTTGATATGGGCGATCAGGTCATCGACATGGCAGCCATTGATGTCGATGATATCGGCACGGTTACCTTTGTCGATGAGCCAGTCACCGTTGATGCGGCCACCAACTTTGGCGGCGCGGATGTTTTGATCATTCCGGAAGACAGCCAGGTCACCATGACCGTGGCCCAGTTTAATACTGCGGATGCGGATAGTGGTTCGGCTCCGGTTGTTATGGATGGCGATGGCGGCGGCAATGCCGATGACAACACTCTGATCCTCACCGATGCAAACCCTGGTGTTGATGCTGTTGTTGACGTTGATCTGACAAATGTGGATGTCGATGTCGATGTTGACATCGTGCTCAATGACTTCACCGCAAATGCCGACTTTGATATTTCGTCCACTGGTGGTGAAACCACAACTATCCTTGTTGGCGGAACCACAGATCTGTCGGCAGGTGACTTAGGCACAACCGACTGCATCGAACTTCAGGATGGCGCGACACTGACGCTGAGCCAGGCACAGATCCAGGCTCTCATTTCGGGCTCCGTGCCGATCGAAGACGTTATCAAGCTCGCAGATGGGGCCTCGGCCACTCTGAACATCAACGGGATTGACGGGGTTGGCGATGCGCTCTTGTTGTCCGATCTTGTTGCCGAGTATCCGGGCCTTGATATCGGCACGCTGACGCTCACTGACTTTACTGTGGCGACCAACGTGACACTGCCGGGCTGGACCCTTGGAGGTGCCGACGAAATCGTCACACCAACAGCGGATCTGAACGATACCATAGACGGCCTGGAACCAACCAGCCTGACGCTGACGCAGGCCCAGTTCCTGTCTCTGGACGGTATCGGCTTTATCTCGGGTGACTCGATTGTCAACATCACCGGGCTGACCAATAACAATGACGCCGATGGCGATATTGATATTGATTATGACGATGATCTGATCATTGATTTCAGCGGCATCTCTGCCAATGCCGGTACGCTGACATTGCTGGAAGATGGGCTATTTGTCACCCAAAACGGTGAGATTGTTACCTTCAACTCTGTGTCTGTTATCAAAAATGCGGATGGCGATGCTTTCTCGATTGATCTGACCGATGGGCAGACGATTGGCTTCTCCACCGCAGAACAGGCAAGTGGTACTGATGTTAATGAAACTCTGACGGGCACGGCTACCAACCCGACAGCGATCCTCTGGACATTCACCGACTTCCCGACCACGCCGATTGACACATCGAACTATGATCCTGCGATCAACACGTTGTACATCAGCGAAGATCTGGTTGACGGTCAGAACGAAGAAGACCTCTGGACAACTCTGCCAAGTACAATCGACGTACAGAAGTACAACGCCGAAGGTATTCCGGATATCCTGATCCCATTCGCACGTGTCAATATCTTTGAGGCACTGACCGCAATTGAGGGTGTCACCTATGATGATCAGGACGAGTTCGAAACAATCGGGTCGCTGACTCTGCAACTGGAAGGCACCACCAATATCGGTGATGTCACCATTGCTGAGACAAATGGAGAGGGTGCCTTTGAATTCCTGCGCATCCACTCTTATGATGACCGCTCGACGATCCCGGACAACCTTGACAACGGGTTTACAACGCAGCCGAATAAAATCGGCGATATCACCTTGCTGGCACCGTTGGATAACGACGACCCGCTGTTCGTCTCTATCAACACTGACAGGTTCTTTGACGACAACGCCTTTGATGGCGGGGCCGAAGCTGATGCCGACGATGATGGTGGCCTGCTTGCTGATGGCACCGATGGTAATGGTTCCGGGGCACCCTTCCGCGAAGGTGTTGATCTGGAAATCGGCACGATCTTCCTGGGTGACCCTGGCGAGTTCAACTCTGCGACGATCTTTATCGACTCTCAGTCAGGACCTGTGGATGGTGGAGATGTCACAATCGACGCTATCGACATGTCCAATGCGAACCTGCAACTGGTTACGGTAAATATGGCCGCTTCCTTTGGCACACCCGGTGGTGTGGCCAGTACCGTTGATATCGAAATTGGCGGCATTAACTGGCAGGATGTTGCCATTGAAATGGGTGTGGATATAGATCCTGCCGATTTGCCGGTGGCGTTTGGTAACCCAGGCTCCAGCAATGGCGGAGACCTTGAGATCGTTCACTATATTGAAGATCTTGTTGTTGCCGATGGCAATCCTGACAATATTGATCTGGCACCTGGTGGATCAGGTCAGGAAATCATCCTGAATGTCGTTGGTGGTGACAACAACCTGAAAGAGCTTGGCGATGGCGGTGACTTTGGTGTCGATGGCGTTTACGTCTCGGGGACCGGTTCGCTCACACTGAGCGCAGATCAGTTGGTGGCTATCGGTATTCTTGATGCGGATGGCGACGGTGTGGCGGATAACTGGGTTCTTGGCTCGGGTGCATCGCTGACACTGAACATCTGTGATCTGAGTGATCAAGAGCTTGATCTTGACATGATTGCCGCAGCTGGCATCAACATCGGTACGATCACAATTGCAGAGCCCGGTGCTGATCTGGACAACGGCACAACGCTTGGTAATGCGGACCAGATCATTCTGGAAATCGTTGACGGTGATGTGACGCTGGAATTGTCAGCAGAGCAGTTCAACGGCCTGGACGGACCAGGTACGATCATCGAAAACCGCGGCCCAGACGCCGAGGATGAAGATGTTGGTACGGTTCTGATCGACAACGTTGTTGATATCGAAGTTGAATCCACAGGCGAAGCCACGATTGATGTGTCTCTTGTCGATACCACTGGTGACAATCAGTTCTTTGTTGAAGAGGCTTACAACCCAAGTGCTGCAAACGATCCAACTCCTGATACGGATGTTTCGCACATTGGGACTGCGCTTGATCAAGACACAACCTTCTCGGATGCGTCTGATCTGGGTGACTTTGCGGTGACGCTGATCGATCTGAACAGCACCGATGGTGTTGCAAACGAACTGGCCGGTCAGACTGTCCGCTTCTCCAATGAGGTGCAGGCAGGCCGCGACGTGAACGTTCTGGGTGCAGACTCGTTGGCGACTTTCAACAGTGACAGTGCAACCAACGCGGATCACACCGTAGGAGCAGATGATAAGGACGAGACCGACACCAATGTCGTCTGGCTCTTTGACACCGTAACCGGTGGTGTGGATGTTGGCGGCTACAGCGGCCACCTTGGCCGTGTGGTGTTCAGCGACGAGTTGGTTGACAGCGTTAGCGGTGATGTGGATGGCCTGTTTACCATCCCAGACCCAGACAACGCTGGTTCGCCGCTCTTTACGCTTAATACCGATATCATCAAGGTGATTGATACACGGGATCTGGATGCACTGTTGCAGCTCAACGTGAACGTTGCTCAGCGTGTCGAGATCAGAGCCTTCACCACAATTGCCGGTGCCGAGTTTGAAATCGACGATCCGCTGGTTTCGATCTCTACCCTGCGTATCGACATGGGTGGTGCGACCGACATCAACGATCTGGTGCTCGACAATATCCTTGGTCCGGTGAACCCGGATAACCCGAACTTCCCGGGTGATGATGATTTCGAACTGCTGACGATCAACTCGCTGATTGCCAACCATGATGGTCACTATCTGCTGCCTGACAGCTGGACGGATGCCATTCCGCTGCCAAGCAACGATCTGCAGATTTTGAACCAGTCCAACACGGTTGGGGACATCTCAAGCGGTGACGATCGCGGTGTGTTACACACCATCCTGATCAACACCTTTGACCGGGACAACTCTGATAGCGGTGTCGGTGATACTGATGAAACCCTAGCGGACTTCCTCGAAGACGATAGACCTGGCTTTGGCGGGACTGACGGTGATAACAATGGTGATACCAACGGCACCCCGGATGCGGACGAGGGTCTTCCAAGTGTAGAAGGTACGAGCTTTATCGCCGAGACCATCTACTTCTCGGATGATGGCGACACCACGGGTGTTGGTGGCGATACAGGGACGCCGACGGCAACCCTGACGCTGACCGGCGAAAATGATGTCACTGTTAAGTCTCTGGATACATCAGATACTGACATCACCGGACTGTTGGTTGTTACCACTGGCTATACCGGCACTTTCACCATCACCGGCGGCAGCCCCGCCTTTGACGGCGACGGCACCGGCTCTGGACAAGGCGACACAACCGAGACGCTGACCTTTGACAATGACAATACAGAGGCTGGTGTGATCCAGTTGGCCAGCACCATCACGTTTGATGATCCGCTCACAGTGGATGACGGTGGAACGCCGCAGGTCGAAAACAACGAAGCCAACATCGAATACAATGTTGGTTCCGGCGAGACCCTCCCATATGCGGGTGTGTCCGGCGGTGCGTTGGAATCGATCGATACAACCTTGCATGATGGCACGATCAGTCTTGGGGTGATCTCTCAGGTCAACAGCGAGACCTTCAGCATCGATGCCGGTGACGGTGGTCAACTCTTTGGTTGCCTCGGTACTGCACTGGATGATGGTGTCGAAGAAACGCCAAGCCTGTCTGCAACGGGAACCTGGACATTTACAGGTGAAGGGGGTGGTGACCCAGCCTTTGGCGGCGCCAATAACTTTGATCTTGAGATCAAGGCGATTGATATTGCTGATGGTGGCACCATGGTCTTCAACGATGTGGATGTCTGCATCACTGCCGACCTGGACCTGACGGGCGCAGTGCTTGACTTCAACGGCAGCTCGACGCTCAAAGTAGCGGAAGGGGCCAAACTGATCCTGACTGTTGAGCAGGTGACAGCTCTGGATAACGATGGCATCATGATCGAAGGTGCAGGTACCGTCTGTGTCATTGGTGAAAGTGATGACACAGATATCCTGATCGATACCGACTTTAGCAACCTGCGTACTGCAACAGTTGATCTGTCTGTTGTCACGCTGGCGGCATCGGATAGTGACGATGCAGTCAACATCACAGTGCGCGGTGCACGTGAGGTAGGTGGTGCTGATCTGGTGGATGAGAACGGCGATCGTGTTGCCCAGACCATCATCGGGACAGCGTTCAACGACAACGCCCGGGTCACTAGCGGTGCAGACGACGGGGTGACTGACAATATCGACGTCATCCTGCGTCTGGGTGCTGACAGTGGCAACATCGGCGATCCGGTCAACAATCTGACGGACGGTTCTCCGGAAGAGGATGCTCTGCAGGAAACGGGTGATGTCATCCGTTTGAACCCTGGCCAGCCAGACGTTGGTGTCCAGATCGAAGTCGATGCAGGCTTTGACGAGGTGACCAGCGGTGAAGGCATCGACAGCAACGATGTTGTTCAGGTCGCGGCGGGTGCGGAGTTCTATACCACCACCAGCAATGACGATGATGAATCCTTCGTGGCCACGGCTGACACCACCAATGACGGTGTGGCGGTTCTGGTCTTGGATGATAATACCGGTGGTGCTACTACTGCGACCCTTGATGTCTCGGCGGCAGGCGGTGCCAATGGTTGGTGGCTCGTTGGCGATGATGACAACGATGGTGCAGGTGCAGGCTTTGCGAATGACGTGATCATCGGCAGCGACAATGATGACATGATCATCGACGGTGCGGCGGATACGATTGACGCCTTTGTGGATGGCAACGACTCTGAGGAAGACATCTTCACGGGTAATGCCGGTGCGGATACGTTCGTGTTCAATGTTGGTACCTCGACTGTGGCGACTGTTACCGATGCAGTAGAAGCGGAAGCCCGCGACTATACATCTGTGCTGGTTGCCTACACCGATGCAGTAGATGATGCGACCGACGAGCTGGCCGTTGATATCCGTATCGGTAACAGCCTTAGCACCACGCTTCTGGTGAATGAGACAACTGCTCCGGGTGTCGACTTTACCAGCGCCTTCAGCATTGCCGCGGCGATTGCAACGGTTCTGAATGGTCATCCTGACATCACTGCAACGGATGACGGGGCGGGGCTGGTCACGGCCTACAGTGCTCTATCGTTCACCTTCAACGGCATTGACGAGAACACGGTGGGCATGGATCCTGTTGTCGGTGCTGACTTCACCTTCGACGATCTGGTCGACGCCAACACTGATCACAGCGATGACGCGGCTGATGTTGACGATGATGATCAGGGTCAGGTGTCTTCGACACTGTCAGGCATCGTTGATCCCGGTGAGATCTATGAAGCAACTGTGGTGCGTGGTGACGGCACTGCCCTGACTGTGGCTTACACAGCTTTGGGTGGTGACGATGTCGACGATGTCATGGACGCACTAGCGGGTCTGCTGAATGCAGGGGCCCTCGGTACGTTCCTTGCAGCGTCGTTCGACACTCCGAGCACGGTTCTTCCGGTGCCTGTAACGGGTGAACTGGTCATTCAGGATGCTGATGGTGGATTTGGGGTTGGCGCGGGTGCCGATGATGGTGGCATAACGCTTACCGTCAGCGGTGTCAGCACCGTCACTGGCCTCAGTTCTTCGTCGCTGCTTGACGGAACCGAGACCACGCTGGATGAAGCTGATGCAGATGTCATCACCGACTTCGACGAGGACGATGACCTGATCGACTTTGCTAGTTTGGCTGCTGGTTCCGGGGCGAACTATGACGAAGGTTCGGAAGTTGCTGACTTTGCAACAGCGCTAGCGGATGCGGACGCGGCTATGGGTGGTGGTGTCATCTATTACCTGACCTCGACCGCAGCCGACGAAGGCCTGTTGTTCTACGATGCGAACGGCGACGGCGGCGTAGACGGTGTGGTATCCTTGCTGGGTATCGACAGCACCAGCTTTGACGACAGCAATATCGCCTAAGTCAAAACGATCAACGGCTGATCCGGGCAACCGGGCCAGCCAGAAATTACAGGCCCCCACATCCAATCGGCTGTGGGGGCCTAATTTATAGATACGTAACAACTGACTGAATGAGGACATCATGGCTAAAGAAGCACGCAAGAATGTACTGACCGTTGACGGCAAGGAATATGACACAGATTCCATCTCTGATAACGCCCGCAAGATTGCCCAGAACATTCAGATGGCCGATCAGGAACTGATCCGGCTTCAGGCTGTGAACGCAATGGCCCAGACCGCGCGTCAGGCCTATGTCAAGGCACTGAAAGCGGAACTTGAGAAACCAGCGGCAGAAGAGACAGCATCTGACAGCTGAAAGCCGGGGGCAGAACCTATGGGCACTGTCACACGGTTCACCACCCGGTACGACCATGCCGAAGACCGGATTTGCCTGCTGATCGAGCTTAAGGACAGCACGAGCAGCAGGCTCTGGCTGACGCGGCGATTGCTGAACCGGCTGGTTCCGGAAACCGTCAAAGTGGTGGACACAATCACCCATCGCGCGGTGTCTGATGACCCCTCGATGCTCGAGCGGGCGCATCAGTTTGACCAGCAGGCGGCGGTTGGGGCGATCAAAGCCCAGCCGCCGGTTGTCGCCGAAGATGATGCGCGATTGCTGGTCTCAAAGATAGCCATCCGGGCGCGGCGCGGGCGGCTGTTGATCGATCTGGGTGTCGGCAATGAGATCCGTCAGACGCTGAGTTTCAATTCGGCCGAACTGCGCCAGTGGATTTCGGTGTTGTATGATTGTTATACCCGCGCGCAATGGAGCGAAGATATGTGGCCGTCCTGGGTGTCTTTGGCGCGCAGCGAACCGGTTCCGGCGCGATTGAATTAGGGTTTTTGTGCAGCACCCGTGAGGTCGGCACAACAAAAGTCCCCCCAATGGTCCCTGTTTCTTGTATAAGGGTCATGTTATGAATATATCTGCCGATAACAGGCTACATCACGGTTCGATAGTGTGTAAAAAGATAGTGTGATTTCATAGATATCGCAATAGTTTAGAGCGAAAGTACCTTTTAAAATGCGGCAGCTGACTCCTCTCGAACTTGCCTATAAGAAATACCGGGCGGCATTTCTGGCGACTGTGATTTTCAGTTTCTTTGCCAACTTGCTGATGTTTGTCGGGCCGCTGTTCATGTTGCAGGTCTATGACCGGGTATTGGCGAGCCGGAACGAGCTTACCTTGCTGATGTTGGTGGTGATCGCCATTTTCCTGTTGGTGACCTACGGGCTTTTGGAATTCACCCGCTCGCGGTTGTTGGTACGGGCCGGGTTGCAGTTTGATGAGGTGCTGGCAAATCCGGTGTTTCACCGTGTGGTCAAACAAAAGACAGCAGACCCGTCAAGCAGCGCACAGGTCACTCTTTCAGATATCGATAAAGTACGGGAATTCCTGACAGGACAGGGGATTCTTGCGTTCTTTGATGCGCCTTGGGTGCCGTTGTTTCTTGCTTTGTGTTTCGCGTTTCATCCGTGGCTTGGCGGCGTGGCGACAGGCGGGGCCGTCGTGATTTTCGGCCTGGCGCTGGCCAATGAGTTTTCGACCCGCGAGGCGTTGCAGGATGCCGGCACTGCCGCGCAGGGTGCCAACCACTTTGTGACCACCACGATGCAGAACGCCGAAGTGATCCGGGCTCTTGGGATGGAAAAGGCACTTACCAAGCGCTGGTTGGATCGTCACGACACCATGCTGGATAGTCAGGCCATCGCCAGCGGCCGGGCCGGCATCATCATGTCGTCCTCTAAATTTGTACGTATGAGCCTGCAGGTGGCTATTCTGGCAACAGGTGCCTATCTGGCTATTCATCAAGAGATTTCTCCTGGCATCATGATTGCCGCCTCTATCGTGATGGGACGCGCCCTTGCCCCGGTTGAACAGGCCGTGGGCCAGTGGAAACAGTTTGTTGGGGCCCGGCAGTCCAACCAGCGCCTGAAAATTCTCTTTGCTCAGGTTGCCGCCGAAGAAGAGCGGACAGAAATGCCTGATCCAAAAGGCAAGCTTGATGTCGAGAAGCTCTTTAGCATCATCCCCGGAACAAAGATCCCCATGCTAAAGGGTGTGAGCTTTTCCCTGGAAGCGGGCGAGGTGCTATGTATCATCGGGCCCAGTGGTTCCGGTAAGACAACCCTTGTGCGCCATTTAGTCGGCGCATCGCTGCCGTCTTCTGGTGCTGTTCGCCTGGATGGCACCGAGATGCATCATTGGGAAGCCGAGCAAGTCGGCGCCCGCCTTGGGTACCTGCCTCAGGATGTGAAGCTGTTTGGAGGCACTGTCGGCGAAAACATTTCTCGTTTTCAGGAAGAGCCCGAGGATAGTGATATCGTCGAAGCCGCCAAACTGGCCGGCGCCCACGAGCTGGTTCAGGAGTTCCCGAACAGCTATGGAACCAATGTCGGTGATGGTGGCAGTTCCCTGTCCGGAGGCCAACGTCAGCGTATCGGACTGGCCCGGGCCGTTTACAAAAAGCCATGCCTGGTTATCCTTGATGAACCCAATTCCAATCTGGATAATCATGGCGAACAGGCGCTTGCAGAATGCATCAAGACGCTCAAGAGCCAGGGTACAACTGTTATTCTGGTGACGCACAAAAAGAACCTTCTGACAATCTCGGACAAGACACTCATGCTGGTTAATGGTGTTGTGGAAAAATTTGGCCCGACAGCCGAACTTTTTGCGCAACCAAAGCCAGTTGTAGCGGAAACTGCTGCTCAAAAGATGTCTGTTGTTCAACTCTCTCCGTCACCGAAAAAGGGCGCATAGCCTCGGTGTTGTCGGAGACCCATTTCTATCGGTGAGGAGTCTACAGTGGTGGACAAAAAGCGAAGCATTCGGCCCATAGTGTTATTTGGCTATTCGGTCATTTTCGTAACCTTTGGTGTTTTGGGAGTCTGGGCGTCGCTTGCCAAGCTGGATAGCGCGGTGGTGGCACCCGGAACCATTGCTCTGGATGGGAACCGTAAGGTTATCCAACATCTGGAAGGCGGCATTGTTGCCGAAATTCTGGTTGAGGAAGCCGATACTGTTGTCAAAGGTGATATCCTCGTCATTCTCAGGGATGTTGAAGCCAGATCAAATCTGGAGGTTCTTGAAACACGACTTGATGTGGCGCGCATTTCAGGTGCGCGTGTTCTGGCCGAAAGACGCCTTTTGGATAGCTTCACGGTGCCAGAAGGCATCGATTTGGATGATCCTGATGTTGAACGGATTATCGAGAACCAGAGAAGCATACTCGAAAACCGCAAGGCCCTGCTAAAATCACAATTGGAAATCCAGGATAATAGTCTTGAGGGGATCAACAATCAGATTAAGGGATTGGAGATGCAACGATCCGCTTTGGAGAAAAGGCGCACGAATTACTCAATTCTTATTCAGCGGATGACGCGGGGCCTGGAAAGCGGCGCTATTCAGAAAAATGTTCTGGCAATGCGCCAGGACGAGTTCATTCAGATCGAAGTGGAACTGGGCCGGGTGATTTCTCAGCTTGGTCAGGCCCAGAGTTCCGTTGGCGAAATTAAGCTACAGGCGCTTCAGGCTGAGCAACGCTTTCGCGAGCGGGCCCATGCGGAACTAAAAGAAATCTGGGGAGAAGTTTCAGAGCTTATGGAACGCGTAAAAATCTCTCGGGACATTCTGAAACGCACAATAATTGTCTCCCCCGGAGAAGGGACGATTCAGGATCTTAAGATTCATACTGTCGGGTCTGTTATTCGCCCCGGAGAGATTCTGATGCAGTTGATCCCCGAAGATGACACATTGGTTATTGATGTGCGTGTTTCACCGATCGACATAGATAACGTCATGGTGGGCCTGGTCACCGAGGTCCGCTTTACCGCCTTCAAATCACGCCTGACCCCGATTGTTCTGGGTGAGGTCGAATCTGTCTCGCGGGATGTCATTACCCCGTCGTCCCCGAACGAGCTTCCGTATTATCTGGCCCGGGTCAAAGTCGACGAAGCCGACATCGATCCGGACATCAGAGAGCGCCTGACACCGGGTATGCCCGCAGATGCCATTATTATGCATGGTGAGCGCAGCGTCGCGACATATCTGATTTCACCGCTTTCCGACGCGGTCCGCAAAAGCCTGCTTGAGGACTAAAGCAGTTCGCGTTCAGTTTTGATTTAGGGTTAAATTGGGCGCGAAATGCACGCTATACGTTCAAATGGCGCGCGGGGGAAAGGGCGCCACGGCTCCAGAAGGCGCAGGTTGTGTAGTGATTGAGGACCCGGCTTCAGATCAGATAATAAGATTGAAGTCTTCGAATTCGCTGCGCACGCCGACCATTGTGATGATGCCGGTTTCACCAAGAGCCCAGCTTCTTGCGTAGATATCACTGCCAGCATTGTCCATGATCGCAGAATCCAAAAGCAGGATCTCATTGTCGCGGGCGATGACCTCAACATCGGATGATTTGTTCAGAATAAAGTCGATGAAAGATCTGGCCAAGGCCCCATAGGTCGCAAACTGGGGTTCGGAAATGGAGATATCTGCTGTGGAAATAAGAGCGTCCTCATCGGCGCTCTCGACAGCGGTCGATTGCAGAAGAGTTGCAGAATAGACGGAACTGAACTCAAGCTCGGCATAGGATGTCAGGTTTGAGCTGACCACATCATAAGATTCTAGTACCTGCTCGGGGGCCTTATAAAAGGTAGAGGCATCTGCCGTGGTCGAAAAATACTCAAGCTGGTCGGAAAATTTCGACATCAGACTGGATACGGTCAGGGTATTGTCCCGGTTTTCCATCGTATCAAGATCGCTCAGCAACAGGGTCTCGGTCACCGGTTCCTTAGCGGTAGAAGACTGCGATTGTTGAAGATCGCTGCCCTTTTTTACATGGTTGTTTTCGGACAGCAGTGCCGCCACCACAGATGGGGTTGCTTCAAAATCCGCCGCTTCGGCCGCCGACAGCAACAGAATGTCCTGCGCGTCTGGCAAAATTTCGGTGGCGGTTTCTTTGGCTATATCGGCCGTTTCAAATGCGCTGAACGACTGCCCCAGAATGTCCTGACCCTCTGCCTGCTGCAAAAGATCATCGTCCATTGCGGCAAAGTTTCTGTTCTTGTCGTCAGTCAGGTCATGCAAATCCTGAAGCAGGGTTTCGAATTTTCTTTCCAACCCTTCAGGATCTCCGACCAGCGCCTCTGACACGAAAAATCCAAAAGCAACCGCAATGGCGCTCATGTTGGCCATAGAGCTGATTTGCTTGAGGTGCATACCCGATTGATTGTCGCCCGTCCGCCCAAGCCAGTCGCTGTGCTGGAGTTCAGGAACTTCATCTGCATCGGTGCCCTGAACTTCGGCGGTGTTGTTTTCGATGAGGTCAAAAGCTGCGACCATTGCCGTTGCTTCAGTATTTTTGTCGCTGATCTCGCCCGCGTCCGGAGCAATAAGAACCAGATCTTCAGAGGCCAGAAAGATGGTCCAGATAAGGGCCGCCAGCATCGATGACGGGTGCATGAAAATCTTGCTGTTGCGTTCAAACCTGACGATTTTGCGCTGGATCGCTTCGGCGTCTTCCCCGGATGTGACCGGCAAAGCTGTCAGTGAGAATGATTTCACCAGGTCGTCAAAGCTGGTTCCCTCAATATGCGTATGAATATTTGGGCTATCCAGTAGATAGAGGCCTTCGATCCGGCAAAGATGGATGAAAACGTCACCATCCGGTCTGCAGAACACAAACCAAGGATCGCCTTCGTCCGTGACCCCGCGCGAGATATCGCTGGGCACGCCTGCCTGATCCAAGAGCCGTTTTACCCGAAACAGGTTTGCCAGCTCCTGATTGCTCCAGTCATCGGCGCGGGTTTTGTCGGGCAATACCGGGACCGGGAGTTTGAAGCTGGGCAGCAAGGTGTTCTTTTTACCTTTGCCAAACGACAAATTCTCATCCTCACAGAGAAAACCATCTCTGCGCGGATCATTCTTTGGAAACTTATAAATATCAGCCATTTTGACTGTAACCCACTAGTGTACGTAATCTCTGGTGTATTTTAGTTCAGTAAAGAGTACTGCAAAGCAGTGATAGAATCTATGGACCGTCTCACTCATCAAACAGAATATGGTAGGTCTCCGGCTCATAGTAGAAGAGCAGTTTGCGCACAAACGTTTTTGGGTCCTGCTCAAGCGCACTGGCCCATTCGGTGTATCGCTGCGCAGGAATTTTTCCGCGCCCGTTTTCCAGTTGTGAAATGAACGTGTAATAGTCCAGATGCAAAGCATCCGCGAGGTTGCGCTGCGACAGATGCAGGGTCTCCCGCAGTTCCCGCAGCCAGACTCCCAGCAGTACACGGTTTTCCTTACTTTCTTCTGGCTTTGTTTTGTTCAGTGTGGCAAGCATTTGAACATCCTAAGGTTTGAGCGGCACATCTTGCTTCCACAGATAAGAAGCCAGATATAATACATTTAGGGGTAGTGTATTACATTTACTATACAGTTTCGAGGCCGTTCTTGATGTCCAGCCTATAAACCTATTAACCTGCTGATTATACTGCGTAAAATATGGCGACATTCCGCATGGCCTCCGCATAACCATCGTTGAGAGCAATGCCCAGAGGTTGGGGTCGCCGAAATCAGGCGCCACGTTGAGTTTGCTTGATACCATCGGGAAAGACACTTCTCTGGATAACTTCTGGCAGATGATGTGCACCGTCCAGTGGGCGCCGTTTTCCCTTTTGCGACATCATCATTTGAGCGTCATAGCCGCCCCATTGCGCGGATATTAGGGTGGGAAGGGTGGGTTGAGGGGTCTTTTCCATTTTCACTGGTTCGGATAAACTGCAACAGGCTTTGGCCATCCGACATCCAAACAGATCATTCTCACGAGGCAATTATGAGCGTTATTACCCCTGTCATCCTGTGTGGTGGCTCTGGAACCCGGCTTTGGCCCCTGTCGCGCAAAAGTTTCCCTAAACAATTCGCCAGACTGATCGGCGATACCAGCCTGTTTCAGGCCTGTGCCCAACGCATGGCGCACACCGAAACAGATCTGAGTTTTGCCAGGCCTGTCGTTCTGACAAATTCGGATTACCGCTTTATCGTGACCGAGCAATTGATAGAAATCGGCATTGATCCCGGCGCGATCCTGATTGAGCCGCAAGGCCGAAATACCGCGCCCGCCATTCTGGCCGCAGCCCTGTTTGTCAGCCAAACCGACCCTGATGCGGTTCTTTTGGTCGCGCCCTCCGATCATGTGCTGCCCGACACGGCGGCCTTTCATGCGGCCGTCACCGAAGGACTGCGAGCGGTGCGCGAAACAGGAAACCTGGTGACATTCGGCATTATGCCGGATCGGGCTGAAACCGGGTATGGCTATCTTGAACTGGTGACGCCGCCCACGGCCTGTGGCACCGCAATCGCCCTGCGCCGGTTTGTTGAAAAACCAGATGCCAAAACAGCCGCCAATATGCTGGCGGATGGCAATTATCTTTGGAACGCCGGGATTTTTCTGTTCTGCGCCCGCGACATCATTGCCGCCTTTGAAACCCACGCGCCCAACCTGATCGCCCCAATTACAGAGGCCATTGACAAGGCGCACTCTGATCTGGGCTTTTTGCGGCTGGATCCGGATGCCTGGGCGCAGGCCGAAGATATCTCGATTGATTTTGCCATCATGGAAAAAGCCACAGATTTATCTGTCGTGCCGTATGTGTCTGCCTGGTCTGATCTGGGCGGTTGGGATGCGGTTCGGCGCGAAAGCCCCGCGGATGCGGACGGTGTGGTCACAACCGGCTCCGCAATGGCCATAGACTGCAGCAACTCTCTGCTGCGATCCGAAGATGCGGGTCTGGAACTGGTCGGCATTGGTCTGGACAACATACTGGTTGTCGCGATGCCAGACGCGGTTCTGGTTGCAGACTTGAGCCGGGCCCAGGACGTCAAACTGGCAGTGGCGGCATTGATGCGCAAAGGCGCAAAACAAGCGCAGGCCTTTGCGCGGGACCATCGCCCCTGGGGGCATTTTGAAACGCTGGCCTTGTCCGACCGCTTTCAGGTAAAGCGAATTGTCGTCAAACCTGGGGCGGCGTTGTCTCTGCAAAGCCACCTGCATCGCTCAGAGCATTGGATTGTCGTCTCCGGCACCGCCAAAATCACCGTTGATGATGAGGTCCGGTTACTCAGCGAAAACCAGTCGGTCTATATCCCGCTTGGGGCCGTACACCGCATGGAAAACCCCGGCAAAGTCGTCATGGTCTTAATCGAGGTACAAACAGGCGCTTATCTGGGCGAAGATGACATCATTCGCTACGAAGACATCTATGCCCGTGGCCAAGCGGACAAACGCTGAACTCACACCCAAACCAACCATCTTTGGCACATTCAAATACCCAACAAATACGCGGGACAAACGTTTCGGGCTCAGTCAGAGGAGGGGCAAAAACCGCGAATGGTTTGTGGATTTATCCAGACCGCGCGCGACAAGGTTTTACTGCTGGCCGAAACCACGCCAACAATCTGCCATTCATTTTCCAACTGAATGACGACAGCGCCGCCGGATGTTCCGGGAGGCAGCGGGCAATCCAGGTAAAACTGAGAGGCATTGTTCCAACCGAGAAAGCGACAGGAACTAACCGTTAGACTGTGCACCCTCGGAGACCCGTAGCCAAACACCGAAAACGCGTGTTCAGCAGAGGGAGGGGTCGCAGCAACCGTCAGACCGGGCGTCAGCGGATCAGCCCCACACAAGACCGCAAGGTCATCGGCGGCAGCCAGCGCAAAATCACCGGACCGGGTGGTTTGCAGCTCGGTATATGTGCCCTGCCGATAGCCCCGGACAAAATACACCGCATCCTGTTTCAGAGGCGGGATACAATGCGCGGCGGTCACGACATGGCCACCCTGTAGCTGAAAACCGCTGCAGGAACTGCGGTTTTTATAGCCGGCCGAATTTATCCGACCAACAAATGCGGCGACAGACTCCGCATCATCTGCAGCACAGAGCGGAGTGGTAAGGCCCGCAAATAGCATCACAGTCAGGGCCGCCAGCGTCCGGATGTCTGTTGATCTCATGATGATAACCCACCTCTCAGGAGAGTGATTTTCCCGATATCACCTCGGCCAGCTCCCGGCTTACATCAGACCATTGGCGCAATGTTGCTTTGGCAATCCTGTCTTCCAGAGCCTGTCGGCGCTTTGGCTCAACAATGAGCGTCTCACAGGCCGATGCAATACTGGATATGGAATGGGGATCGCAATATTCTACCAGATCGCCGCCCACCTCAGGCATGCTGGAGGTATTGGAAACCACCCCGGTTTTGCCATAGCTCAGGCTTTCACCAATTGGCAGGCCCCAGCCTTCATAGAGGCTCGCCATGATGGTGAATTCACAGTTTTGATAAAGATATTCCAGCTCTGAATCGGATGGGGCGTCAACAAACTGCACCCATCCGCCCAACCCGCCGGTCTTGTCCATCGCATCAAAAAAGTCGTCGTTAAGCCAACCGCGCCGGCCGGCAAAGACCAGCCTTGGCAGGTTGATGTCCTGTCTGGCGGCAAGCTGCTGCCAGGCCTGTGCGATGCGCCAGCAATTCTTGCGCGCCTCCATCGTTCCGACACACAGCACATAGGGCAGTTTGATGATGGTGCGGATGTCGTGACGCAACCGCCGGACAGTTTTTACAAATTCGAAAACTTCAGCAGCCGACTGCTTGCCCTGCTCGGGGGACGGGTTTTTTGCGGTCACTTCCCGGGCTGTGATCCGGTCCTGCGCCAGAGGGATGGTAGAGATTTCAGTGGCGCAGCCCAGTGCGTCGAGGAAATTTCGCAGATCGCTGGCGGTACATTCCGAATTTGCTATATAGCCACGGCAATACCCGGTCGATGTTTCCAGCCCGGTAAAGAACACCACCGGATCAATAGCAACAGTGGCGGGCAACAAGAGCGGAACAACGTCATGAACCAGAACGAATATGTCGAGGCCCCGTTTCGAGTATTCAGCAAGTTTTACGTCCTTTTTCGGGGTGCCCCATAAGGGGCCAAGAATGCATAAAACATCGCCTGACTGAAATATATCGGTTAATTTCCGGAGCTTTACATCCTCACTGTGTATCTGTTCTGCCTGTTGCTGCTTGCCGTCCTCAAGCCGCCATGTCTGCCATTCTTTGAGAGTGAAGCCCCGTTTTACAAAGTACTTTTCATCATTCAGAGCGGCATGAAAGCTGAGTTTCAGCCGGTGAAAGTGGTATTTTGGGCTGTTCGGTTGATACTTCTGCAGCGGATAAATGCCTTTTGGGGCTTTGGGGATGTCCGGCAAAAACACCTTTGCGATGAACGGCATGTCAACCTGCGTGGTCGGGGACAGGTTGGTCAGTGGGGTCGCAACATAGTCTCCGGCTTTCTCATCATAGTAAGACAGGTATATGTCGCCGTCGCCCAGATGATCGACAACATTGTTGATGATCATCGTTGTCACCCGCTGGATACCAGAAATTGTCGCGCTATTTTCCAAATATGTGACGATGTCTGTGACATCAAAAAAGTACTTCTTCATCTACTCTGGCTGCTCCGGGAATTTCTGGATTTCTACGCCTTCTATAATGGCCAGAAGGACCTGTGCAACCTGCCGTCAGCGTCTTAGGATCGCGCGCCCCTGTTCTGTTTTCGCACCAACCACCGGGTCATGCACCTCCGACAGGACGCCGCGGCAGTCTCATAGACTGAAAGAGGTTCAGGCAGTGCCTTTTGGTTTTGTACCAAAAGCTGCCAGATCCTGCGGGCCAAAAAGGATATGGGCCAATTCCGGATCAAACCCCGGTCGCCGCACAAATTCGTCCATGCGTTCATGCGGGTGCAGCGGCCGCATTTCGACAGAGTCAAACCCGGTTGCTTCAAACAGCACCTGCAGCACAGCGTCGGTCATCGGGTTGCGATGGGTGGGGTCATTATAAAAGGACGACGCCCCGACCAAAAGGTTGCGCGGATTGGGCGTCTCATAGATTAAAATCCCCTCGGGGGCCAAAACCCGCATTGCTTCGCGGGTGATAAAAGCAACGTCTTCAAAACGCAGATGTTCGATGAGATGGTGTGCGGTGATGACCGAGAGGCTGTTATCGTCCTGCTCAGTCAGCACCTGCAGGGCGTCACCTATGGTGATGTCCAGCGGACCCGCGTCACTGACCTGAGCCGGGCTGGAATCAACGCCAAATGCAGAAATCCCGACATCCGCCAGCAATTCCAGCCATTCACCGCGACCGCACCCTATATCCAGCGCCGGTTTATTGCCGGTGCGCATGACTGCGGCCTCGACCTCAGGCAAATAGAGCCGCAACCGGTTTTTTATGTCGTCCCGGCTGCCCCGCAGCCGGTTTTCAAGCTGGTGATAAAAACTGTCAACATAGGCCTGAAAGCCTTCTGTAGATTGCAACTCGGCGACCGAGCGGTCCGGCCTGCTGTTGTCCTGCGGTTGAGAGCTGTAATCCAGACGGTGGGACAGATCGCTGAAAGAGCGGCGCACCTCGGCAAGAGCCGTCTGATAGTAAATATGATCTGTTTCAGCTTTTCTGGACATCCCCGCCTGATCCTCCCGCAGATCGTCAACGGTTTGCCCAAGAGCGGCCTTTTCATGCCGGATTGCCTGGATCTCCGCTGAAAGCCTGTTCACCTCACGACTGGCGAACTTGGCCATCCGTTCGGTACGCCCCAGTTTGAAAAGCGCGACGAAATTATGCTCCAGACGTTTGAATATGTTCATTTTACTCTTTCCGGGCTGTTGCACAGATGGCGTGGCTGTGTCTTGCCGATCCTGCAAAGAAATTTTCTCGGGCAAGGGCGCCCCCACCGGTGCCGCCAAACGATCGCCAAGGGCGGGCTGATATGTTGTGGCAGGCGTATCCTGTGGCATCACTGTTCTTTCATTTATCCAGCGTTTTGCTGAATGGGCTCCCAAACGCTTTCGGGTCGGGCTTGTCAAGCTAAGCACCTGAATTAGAGCCAATTAGGTGGTTTTTGCAAACTGTAGTTTACCTAAGCATGATGTGATTGCGGCGGCCGCTCGCCAAATATCTACAACCCTGCAGCTTTGGTGAGATTTACGCGGAACCGATCGCGTCGTCGTTGGTACCGACGGGTCATTTCGGGCGATGCATGGCCGAGTTGTTTCTGGATATAACGTTCATCGACATCAGCACTACTGGCGAGACCGGCGCGTAGAGAATGACCAGAGAACAGCGCGAGGCGTTCCTTTTCGGGCAGATCAGAGCGGATACCGGCATCGCGCACGGTCTTTTTGATCAACCGCGCGACATGCTTATCCGACAGCCGATCCCCCGTGACTTTGCGATCATCGCGGGTGACACGCTGGAACAGCGGGCCCCCGTTTATATAGGTGTCGATCCTAGAGTAATGCAGATATTGCTCAAGCGCATGCACCGGGCAGGTTTGGTCGCTGGAGCCCCGGCCAATCTCAACCTCGCGCCAACCAGTTTTACCGCGAAACGCCAGGATCAGACCCTGTTTTGTAATCTCGATCCATCCCTTGCCCTCAATGGTATCATCGCGATTGATATCCAGGCAGACGATTTCAGAGCGGCGCAAACCACCCGCATAACCGACCAGCAGGATGGCGCGGTCGCGCATGTCGCGCAGCCCAAACGACAGCGTCGCGATCATCTTCAGGATATCCTCGGCCAGCACCGCTTCCTTTTGCAGCGGCGGGCGGGCATGTTTGCGTCTGATGCCCGCGAGAACCGTGGCAATGTGGCGATCCTTGCGATCAAGGGTGAAACCACGCTGTTGGTAATGCCATCCCAAACCCGAGAGCCGGCGCTCAATGGTGGCGACGGACAGGGCAGGAGAGCCATCATCCGGTGAGGCGCAGTTGGCGATATACAGGCCCAGCAGTTCAGGAGACGGGGGCAGGGGATCAGCGCCGCGCCGCCTGCACCAGCTGTTAAAATGTGCCCAGTCGGCTTTGTAAGCGGTGTTGGTGTTCTCGGCCGTGGACTGACGGGCGTAGTCGCGGGCGGTATCGACCAGCCGGTCGAGCGAGCCAGAACCAGCTACAAGGTCCGGGGCTTTAAGGGTCTCTCTGACATGTGGGTCTCGTTCGTTGCTCTCATTGGCCAAGGGTTCAATTGCTGCGCCTGAGGGCGATTTATCGCTGCTTTGTTCCATATTCGCAGGCTACATTATAATCGTCCGATAATGCAATCTTATTGGACATAACGAGTAGGCATAAGTTAAGGCGCTTTATTGCGAATATTTTGGCCTAAAGCGCCGTATTTGACTAGGTTGTTTGCATGAAAGAAGTAGCCAAACCCGTCTTAAGTGTTGATCCGACCATACGCATGTTACTGCGGTGGGTCACCTCTGTGCCGGGCGAAGCCGTTGAAGCTGTTGTATTTACGTCCGGTGCAGTACTGGCGATGCTGGATGTTGTGTTACGGGACGCGTGATGGTCTCAAAGAATCTTTGGCAAGGACATCAGTCGCGATTTGATTGGTCGGTTGCGGGCGTGGGGATTGATCACCACGGGACCACGCAGTCCGAGGGCAGGGGCGCCTTATACTTATGTGACGACGCAGCAGTTTTTGGTGGCGTTTGATTTGCAGAACTTACGAGACCTGCCGGAATACAGTGGAACCGAGCCTAATGCCTACCCATCGCCACATTCAGCGATTTGGATGGCGTGATAAAACGCGCTAATTCAACACCTTATGGTCTGGCCGCCTATGCGTTCACTGGCAGTCATGCCACAGCAGAGCACCTCTCAAAGGGGCTACATGCGGGCATGGTCGGGATCAACAATTTCATGGTCGCGCATGCCGAGGCCCCGTTTGGCGGATTTGATCATTCGGGCATGGGCCGCGAGGGCGGAACGCAGGCGATCAACGACTACCTTAATACCAAAATGACCCATTTTTCGTGGTAGGCACATGACATTCATAAATCCATTAAAGCAACTCTGGGCCGAAGGAAAACCGGCGATTAATGGGTGGATAACCCTGCCGGGCATCCTTTCAGCCGAAATTATGGCCCGCGCCGGATGGGACAGTATCACCATCGACATGCAGCATGGTACGGCTGACTACGCTGACCTTCTGGCAATCTTGCCGGTGATCGGCCAGACCGGCACCACGCCGCTGGTGCGCGTGCCCTGGAACCGCCCTGAGGACATCATGCGCGCACTTGATGCCGGGGCTACGCCTGTTTGGTTGCTATCATGTCGATGGGGAAGGGGTATCACCGTGTCAGTCAGGATCGTCTGCATCAAGTGACGGTCGATGCCGGCAACCCTGCTCCAGTTGTGTCGTCAGCCGGAGCGCTAATCGATAGTTTGCACCTTATGGGGACCAAAAAAGTGCCGATCGTGGCACCCTATATGAAGCCGCTGACAAAAATGGTTGCTGAATATAGGGTTTTGCCGGTTGGCAGGGCGATCCGTTGAATATGAGTCTGCCCACACAAAAATCTCAGGAAAAAATCATAATCATCATGCCTGCACCTGTGTGAGAGACGGATAATCTGGATCTCTGGAGTTAGTTAACGTCACCGCCAAAAATGGCCCCTCGTAAAACTCTCGGCAAAGCCGTTTCTACTGGATCAGCAACTTAAGTCGATCATTCAAGCATCCCAAATCTGATCTGGATCGGGCAAGGGGATCGCCGCAAGCAGCTCTTTTGTGTAGCTTGCTTGCGGGCTTTCAAACAAAATTTGGGATTCAGCTTCCTCAACTATCAGCCCTTGATGTAACACTATCACACGATCGCACAGGCGACGAATTACTGACAGATCGTGGCTAATGAAGGCCAGCGTTAGCCCCAGTTCCTTGACAAGTTTCGCCAGCAGATTTAACACCTGCGCCTGCGAGGATACATCCAGCCCGGATACAATTTCATCGGCAAGAATGAATTCAGGACGTAGAGCAATTGCGCGGGCGATGCCCACGCGTTGGCGTTGACCGCCAGATAGTTCATGTGGGTAGCGCTGCGAGAAACTTTGTGGCAAGCCCACCAAATCAAGCGCTTCGTTCACGCGTTCCTTTGTTCGATCCATCCCGTGCAATCGCATCGGGCCCGCGATAATGCCGCCAACCTTTCGACGCGGGTTCAGTGAGGACATCGGGTCCTGAAAAATCATCTGAAACCGCTGCCGCATGCCACGCAATTCTTCTTCGCTGGTGTGGGTGATGTCCATGCCATCGAATAAAATACTGCCACTTGTTGGTTCCAACAGGCGCATCATGGCGCGTGCCAAAGTGGATTTGCCCGAGCCAGAGCCGCCAACAATGCCCAAGACGCAGCCTTTTGGTATGTCAAAGCTGATGCCCTTGAGAATATCGATCTGTGGCGCTGGACCGAACAGCGGTTTTTGCGTCATATCGGGTAGCGATAGCTTTAGGTCGTTTATGCTGAACATCATGATTGATGCCTCATGTCATGTTGCGCGACTTCCTGTTCAACGGTGTCGATTACGCTTTGCGGCACGGGTGTCAGGCTTCCGGTTGGATCGGCATAGGTTGGCGTGGCAGCAAGTAGAGCAGCCGAATAGGGGTGGATCGGTGACATAAAAAACCGCCGCATTTGTGCTTGTTCAACAAGTTTCCCGGCGTATAGGACAGACAGGGAGTCACACACTTTTGAGACAACCCCAAGGTCATGCGTTACAAACAACAGCGCCGTTCCATGGCGTTTTTGCATCTGCGCTATCAGACGCAGAATTTGCTTTTGTACAGTTGCGTCCAGCGCTGTGGTTGGTTCGTCCGCGATGATCAGCTTTGGTTCTGCTGCAAATGCTGACGCGATCAAGATCCGCTGGCGCATGCCTCCGGACAACTCGTGCGGATAGTTTCGCATCACACGCAAAGGGTCAGGAATATGGACTTCATCGAGCAATTCCAGCGCTCGGTCCAAAGCGTCAGCTTTGGACCATCCTAAAATATCGACCAACCGGCGTGTGATTTGCGGACCAATCCGTTTTGATGGGTTCAGTGCAGTAAGCGGATCTTGCGGAATGAGTGCGGCCTGCGCGCCGATGCGCTTTCTGCGCTCAGATGGCGGCAGCGTCAACAAATCTGTGCCATCCAACCAAATTTCACCCCCCGTGATGTGCAGGGCTTTTGGCAGGATACCTAAAACAGCCTTGCCGATCATCGACTTTCCGGCGCCTGATTCCCCAACCAATCCATGGACTTGCGCGGCGTTCACATCCAAGGATACTGACCGAAGGATTGGCGTGCCCTGTGCCAGTTTCACATTCAAATTTCTTATGGATAGAAAACTGCTCATCTTAGCACCGGATCGAAACGGTCTTTTAGACCTTCGCCTAGTTGGGAAAAACTCAGGACGGTCAGGAACAGTGTGATCAATGGAAAAACCAGTACCCACCACGCCTGATGGACAGATGTGCGGCCTTCTGAAATCATGCCACCCCATGTCGGACTGTCGGTTGAGATCGATAAGTTCACAAATGATAAAATGGCCTCAATGATCACCGATATTCCCATTTCCAGCGTTAAGAGGGCGATGATTGACGGCAAAACGTTGGGAAAGATTTCAGTTAGCATTGTGCTAAATTTTGTACGCCCTGCTATCTTTGCTGAGGCGACATAGTCCATTGCAGATTGACCAAGAGCTTCTGCACGTATGACACGGGCGAAACGGGTCCAGTCAATAATAACGATGGCAATAATGATTGAAACGATCCCGGTTCCAAGAACAGCAATCAGCAGAATGGCAAATAGTACAGGTGGAAACGCCATCCAAATATCAACGAAACGGCTAATGATCCGGTCGGGCCACCCACGATAGTAACCCGCGATCATGCCAAGCGTTGCCCCAACGGCGCATGTGAGCGTTCCCGCCACCAAAGCGACAAACAGAGCCAAACGCGACCCGTACAATATTCTCGATAGCACATCACGTCCCAGCGAGTCTGTTCCGAGCCAAAATCCCGGCTCTGCCTTTGCATCCCAAAATGGCGGAAGGCGAGCCGCGAACAGATCCTGTGCAAGTGGATTGTGCGGAGCAATAAGCGGTGCAAGGATTGCGCCCACTGCGAGTGCAAACAGCCAGCCGCCAGACAACCACAGGCGCAAACCCAAGGGGCGTCTCATTTCTTTTTGCGCATCACGCATGTCGCAGCCTCGGATTGAGGACCGTATACAGCATATCAACAGCCAAATTTATGAGGGTAAACAAAAGGGCGAACAAGATGACAATGCCTTGGATCAGCGGCAAATCCCGGTTGATAACTGCGTCGATTGCCATGTTACCTAATCCCTCATAGCTGAATAGCCGTTCGATAATGACTGTGCCGCCAATAAGAAATGTGAACTGCACGCCAACCAACGTCAGCGTTGGCAATATCGCATTTGGCAACGCTTCGCGTAAAATGACATTACGCTCTGAATAGCCTTTGCTGCGTGCCAAGGTGACATAATCAAGGTGCATCGTTTCCTTGAGAGACTGTTTCAGCAACTGCGAGATGATTGCCGCCAGTGGAATTCCGAGGGCCAAAGCCGGCATAAACATATGGGCGATAAGGTCGCCAACAACATCAAACCGCAGCCGAACAAGGGCCTCAATCAGATAGAAATTCGTAGTGAAATCAATATTGAGTGATGGCGAAATGCGACCCGAGATGTGAAACACAGGCCACAGCACACCAAAAATCAGGATCAAGACCAGACCCCATAGGAAATCCGGGATCGAAAGCGCCATTCCAGCGGTCACGTCAATTAGACCCTCTGTCTTTGAGTCGCGATAGAGCGTACCCAGCAGGGCCATTGAGCCACCGGCCAACACCGCTATTGTCAGTGCGAGCATGCTTAGCTCCAAAGTCGCGGGCAAACGATTCAAAACCAAATGGGAAACGGGCTGCCGCGCTGAAATGGACGTGCCAAAATCGCCTTGGACAACACCAGTTAACCAAATCACGAACTGCTCAAAGATGGACTTATCAAAGCCGTATAGGGCCTCTAGCCGGGCAATGTCGGCCTCGGTTGCACCCGGCGGCAACATCATAGCAATGGGGTTGCCGGGAACAACACGGATGACAACAAAAACGATCACAGCGACGCCAAAAAGCGTAATGGCCGTGCCGATCAACCGCAAAAGAACTGTGCGTAAAAGAGGCATGGATCTCCAATCAGAAAATCGGGGCTACGATCAAGCGTAGCCCCGTGCGTGAAGCGCGAAAGCTTAGTTGCGGGTCATCAAATGTGGCAACAGCGCCCCAGAACGGTGGGGTGTTATATTAACGCCTGAAACATGCAGAATAGGCTGCACGTACTGCAAGAGCGGGATTACTTCCGCTTCCGCAGCGATGTGCCGGTCGACCTCTTTCCACCCAGCGATACGCTTGGCCTCGTCCTTTTCACCCCAAAGAGGCAAGATCGCGTCAAAGGTGTCTTGACCATCCCAAACAGAGTGTGGTGAAGGCCCAAACATCGCAAAACCGGTCGAAGTCGTTGGGTCGCCGACTGAGTTACCCCAGTTGTAGAACGCTGCAGGGGCCAAAGTATCGGTTGCCCTCAGTTCATAGTGTTTGGCGATTTCGTAAACTTCTATTTCCGCCTCGATCCCGACTTTGCGCCACAGTCCTACGATGGCTTGCACCATTTCATAGTCCTTGGGTTTAAAGCCCTTTGTGGTTTGGATGGTGAATTTGACCGGATTGTCCGGACCATAGCCCGAAGCAGCAAGATATTGCATGGCCTTTTCAGGGCTATATTCCACGGAAATACTGTCGTCATAGGCCGCATAATCCGGTGTCTGTAGTGTATCGATTGCGACCCCGTAGCCAGATAGCAGCCTGTCGATGATCAATTGTTTATCAATCGCATGAGCAGCAGCTTTGCGTACATTTGGATCAGTCATAGCCTCGATATCGTTGAGAAAGATCATCCCAATGTCCGAAATCGGCTGAGCTGTACCGTTTATACCTTCGAGAGCTCTCAAACGATCATATTCCTCGTAAGGGATCTCTAGCGTTACATGTGAATTTCCAGATTCCAACTCAGCAACCCGCGATGTCGCGTCTGTCACAAACTTGATGGTCACTGTCTTGAATTCGGGTGCGCCGCCCCAGTAATTTTCGTTTGCCTTCAAGCGTACAAAGGCATTTCTTTCGAATTTTTCAACCATATAAGGGCCGGTACCGATTGGGGCGGCTTCAAACCCGTCAGCGCCAACTTTTTCGTAGTATTTCTTGGGCAGCACGTAGCCGGTCAAAAATGACATCCATTTAAAGAATGTTGGTTCGTACTCTTTCACATCGGCGGTAACGCGATTTCCTTCGGCTGTAATATTTTCGATTTTACCCCATATGAACTGGATCGGGTTGCCGGACTCGGGGTTTGCTGCGCGTCTTAGCGACCATGCAACATCTTCGGCGGTGAATGCGTCGCCATTGTGCCAGGTTACTCCTTCTCTCACGTCCATCCAAATTTGAGTTTGGTCATCGTTCCAGCCAAAGTCGGTGATGAGACCTGAACCAAAAGAAAGGTCCGGGTTTTGTGGGATGTAGAGGTCAAAGACCGACTGATATAGGCCCTGAATCGTTGGGTTCACCGCAGACAATCCGACGGTCGGGTCCCAGCTTGGCAAGTTGACGTTATAAGCAATTACGAGCTCGTCGATTTTCTGCGCAAAAACAGGCGTGCCTATCGCAAAAGTGGTTAGTGCTGCAGAGGATGCCATAAGCAGGCCGCGTCTTGTAAGTTTCATTTGGTCTCTCCCATTGATTTTGTTAAATTATTCAGTTGCCGGCAAGTTTTTTGGCAAGCAGTGTGCCGGGCCCCGCGCCCGTCCCGCCACCTGGCCAAACAGCGGCACCAGTGTGGAAAAGGTTCTTGATCGGCGTTGATCCATCTGCAAATCCCCGTGCGGGGCGATTTACAAAATGCTGATGCAAGTGGTGGCTACCGCAAACCTGATCACCACCAACAAGGTTGGGATTATCTGCCTCGAGCATGTCAGGCGTTACAATATGTTGGCCGAGTATCTTGCTGCGAACGCCCGGAGCGTAGCGGTCCAGTATATCCAACACACGATTTGCCATTGGTTCTGCCACATCCGTCCAATCGACAGCATCTATTTCGCCCTTTGCATCACCTTTGATTGCACCCGGCACCATACGCACCTGTAACCACAAAACGTGTTTTCCAGCAGGCGCACGTGAGGGGTCAACCACGGTTGGCTGGCCACATACGATCACGGGTTCATCAGGTAATAGTCCAGCTTTTGCCTGTGCATATGTCCGCGCCATCTGATCCATCGAAGGGGCAAGATGAACATAGGCAAAACGTTTGAGTTCGGGCGCGGTCCAGTCAGGCAAATCATCCATTGCCAAATGGATCATCATTGTCCCCGGAGCATGCTGAAAACTTTTCATAGCAGCTTCGTGACGGGCATCGCCCATAGGGCCCGTTAATCTAAGAAGAGCCGCAGGCGCCACGTTCGCGATAACAGATTTTTTGGCCCTAATCTGTCGACCATCGGCGAGTGTAATTCCATGTGCTTGGCCGGCGGAGTGATTGATAGAGGCAACTCTTTCGTTGCAATAAATCGCACCTCCCTGTGCTTCGAGCAATTTTGTCATCGACTTAACTACAGTCGCAGCACCGCCGCGTCCAAGAACCATGCCAAAGGCCTGCCCTGACATGGCCTCAAGGTATGGGAACAGTGCGCCGCCAGCGATGTCTGGAGCAAAGTCCAAATGCATTCCCCATGCCGCCAGCGTGGCCTTGATGTGTTCGCTTTCGAATGTTTGATCCAACCAGGCGCGTGGCGACATCATAAGAAATCTGGCGAAATCCAGAGACCCGCCAACGCCTTTGGCGCGCCAAGTCTTCCAGCATAATGATGTGAATGCACGTAAATTCATCGGAGAACCCAAAAGAGCAAAGATAGTCTCTGCTTCGGTGGGAAAGCCGGTTGTCAATTTTGCCCAAGCCTCGGCATCGGTTTCGGAAAACCCCCGAATGCGCGCCGTGGTCAGAGCCACGTCGTTGGATACACCAAGCCACCGACCATCGGGAAAGGCGCTGGCAAATGGGTGGAGAGACGGCACGAATTGCAAACCATGGTCAGCCAGTTTTTCACTATTATAGGAATGAAATGTAGACCCAGCAAACAAAGATAAGTTCATTGCCGCCCAATCGTGCTGGAAACCCGGCAGGGTATATTCGCCAGTTTTTACTGCACCTCCGGGTTCCGATGCCTGTTCGTAAATTGCAACCTTCCAGCCCTTTAAGGCCAAGGTGCAAGCGCACGCCAGACTGTTGATCCCCGCCCCAATAATTATCGCATCTGGATCCAGTTCCATTCTTTTTTCGCACTCCCTAGATTATTTAATTGCATATGCATATATATTTGTCTACATATATTCCTTGATGGCTGCACAATTTCTTCAACGAGCTATAGCCTGCATGTCATTCAACTGTGTTCGATGGCCAATGGTTGTCTAGAACGCGCAACGAGTCGGGGAGATAAGATATGAGTGCGTCAGATTTGATAAAAAACTTGGGAACTATGCTGATCGCAGGTGAAGTCGAAGTTGTCGATTGCACGGGTGTGTTGGGGCCGAACACTCCAATCATCCAATTGCCACCAGAGTTCGCCAAGCCCACTCCAAAAGTCGAGATTCACAAGATTTCAGAATATGACAATGATGGACCTTTCTTTGCATGGAACTGGTTGGTTTTGGGTGAGCATTCTGGGACCCATTTTGACGCACCTCATCACTGGATCACCGGGAAAGACCACCCTGATGGCTACACAGATAAACTTGACGTTCAGCGGTTAATTGCGCCGGTCAATGTTATCGACTGCTCTAAGGAGACTGCCGAAAACGAAGATTTTCTGCTGACTGCTGAGGGGGTCAAAGCCTGGGAGCAAGAACATGGTGAAATCGGCGCTGGCGAGTGGGTTGTTATGCGGACCGATTGGGACAGCCGCGCGGATGACGAAGACAAATTTCTAAATGCAGATGAAAACGGGCCTCATAGCCCTGGACCAACACCTGATTGTATCGAGTACCTGCTGAGCAAAAAAATTGTTGGTTGGGGCACGGAATGCATTGGCACGGATGCAGGCCAGGCAGGTGGTATGGAGCCGCCTTTTCCCGCACACAACTTACTTCACCGCGACAACTGCTTTGGTTTGGCGAGCCTTGCAAATCTAAGCAAACTGCCAGCCAAAGGTGCGATCCTGATTGCAACTCCGTTAAAGATTGAAAACGGAACCGGCAGCCCAATTCGTGCGCTGGCACTGGTCCCAAAAGGATAGGGGGCATGGAAACGTTCGATCATGTGATTATCGGCTCTGGTATCAATGCGTTGGTAGCGGCTGCTATGCTTTCGCGTAGTGGCGACAGTGTCCTCATGATCGAACGGGCAGACCATATTGGTGGCTGCATGGTCACTGACGAAGTTACTGCTCCTGGTTATCTTCACGATGTTATGGCAACCACATTTGTTCTGTTTTTGACCGGACCAGCCTATGGAGAGCTGGGTGCCGATCTTGCACAGCATGGGTTGGAATTCTGCCACAGCGAGCATCCTGCAGCCGTTTTGCGACCCGATCAGTCCTCTGTGGTTTTGTCAATGGATCGGCAAACAAACGTGAACACCTTCAATGAGTTAAGTGCAGGCGATGGCGATCAGCACAATATTGATGTGGGCGCGATTGAAAAAGACGCAGAGTTTTTGTTTGCAGTGCTGGGCCAGTCACTCTGGTCGCGCAATACTGCCTGGTTGATGGCCAAACGCGTTTGGAAGCAGGGACTAAAAAACGTCAAAATTTGGTTTGGCGAGGCTTTGGAGCCAGCGCGAGGCTGGTTGGAGACGCAATATCAAAGCCCCGAGGTTCAGGCGCTTTGGGCGCCGTGGGTTCTTCATGTGGGCCTGACACCAGAGGCAAGCTATGGTGGCCAAATGTTGCGCGTGATTGCCTTTGCTTTGGAGGCTGCGGGCGCACCAGTGGTTAAAGGTGGCGCAGGACAGGCCGCGAATGCTTTTCGGTCACTGATCGAGGCGAATGGTGGCGCAATAAGAACCGGCGTTGAAGCAAGCACAATTATCATTCAAAACGGCCGCGCTACTGGAATTAGAACAACACAGGGCGAAGAAATTCTGGCCAAGAACGTGATCGCCAGCACTGCGCCAGGGCAATTATATGATGACCTACTAAAGGATCAGCCGCAGCCAGAAACAAACAAAAAATTTCGCCATGGCCGAGGCAATTTTCAATTGCATTACGCATTGGATGGACCCATCCAATGGGCGGCAGACGGGTTGGACGATGTCGCCTTGATCCACTTGGCTGACAGCATAGATTCAGTCTCAAAATCGAGTAACGAGGCTGACCGCGGTATGTTGCCGACAACACCGACAATTTGTGTCGGCCAACCGCATCGCCTTGACCCTACACGCTGTCCAGAGGGCAAAGCCGTATTGTGGTTGCAAATTCCTGATGCGCCGATCGAGATCAAGGGGGACGCTGCCGGAGAAATCGCGACCACACCGGAATGGACAGAGCAATTACGCGAGGCGTTTGCAGATCGAATTGAAGCGATCCTAAGGAAGCACATCCTCAATTTTGATCAGATCAACTTAAAGCGCCGGGCATATTCGCCAGCAGATCTAGCGGCACTCAATATCAATCTGGTGGGTGGGGATCCTTACGGTGGTGCCTGCACATTGGATCAGTTTTTTATTTGGCGACCTTCCGCTGGACAAGTCAATAATGCGACCTCAATAAAAGGCTTACACCATATTGGAGCCTCGACCCATCCAGGGCCGGGCCTTGGTGGTGGATCAGGCTATAATCTGGCGAGGCAGTTAACCGCATGACAAAAAAGAAAAATATACCTTCAAATTCCGAACAACATCTTGGCGAGATGGGACTAGAGAATTTCCCACCCTATCTGATGAACAGGATTATGGGCCGGTACAACGCATCCCTGAAAAAAGAACTTCTTTCTCTTGGATTAACGACACCTCAAATGCGATCGCTGGCTGTTCTGTCTGTCATCAATGGCATTCTGATCAGCGAACTGGCAGTATATGCTGTCGTGCCGCAATCTACATTGAGCCGGGCACTAGACGTGTTGGAGGCCAATGGCTTCATCTACCGCGACGTAGATGAAGCTGACACTCGGGCAGTTCATATCTTTTTGACCAGCGCCGGCAGTGAAGCAAATGATCGTTTGTGGCCCCACATGTCGCAAGCAAATGATGCAATGTTTGAGGGTATTGATGTCGCCGAAAAGCAGGCCGTCGTCAGTACGCTCAAGAAGATGCTACGCAACATTCGCAAGCACAAATTTTAGGAATATGGAATGGCTGAACGTTCATTTAAAGCAGAGGTAGAGCATCTGCGCAAAGGTGAAGGTGACACTTTCACAGGCGAAGGTATCTTGGCAATCACCAAGGCGCTATTGGAAAATGGTGTTGGCTATGTCGGTGGTTATCAAGGCGCGCCCATCTCGCATTTGATGGATGTGCTCGCCGATGCCGAAGAACTAATGGCCGAATTGGGCGTTCGATTTGAAGCGAATGCATCAGAGGCTGCGGCCGCTGCAATGTTGGCCGCTTCGGTGCACTATCCAATTCGCGGTGCTGTGACATTTAAGGGGCCCGTTGGCGTCAACGTAGCTTCGGATGCTTTGGCAAACCTCTCGTCTTCGGGTGTAACCGGTGGAGCCTTGGTTATTGTTGGCGAAGATTATGGCGAGGGTTCCAGCATTATGCAGGAGCGCAGCCATGGGTTTGCAATGAAATCGCAGTTTTGGATGCTGGACCCGCGGCCAAACCTGCCCTGCATCACCAAAGCAGTAAAAGATGGCTTTGAGTTGAGCGAGGCAAGCAATACGCCAGTGATGCTGATAGTACGGATCAGATCATGCCATGTGACCGGCAGCTTTTCGACCAAGGATAATGTGCCCCCACCGCTGACAGTCAAACAGGCCGCAGCAAATCCGCAAAGCGATCCCAAACGTGTCGTGCTGCCGCCAATGAGCTTTTTGCACGAGCAAGACAAGATCGAGAAGCGCTGGCCTGCCGCCGAAAAATTCATCGTCGACAACCAGTTGAATGAATTCTTTGGACCGGACGACGGCAAAATTGGCATCGTCGTTCAGGGCGGTATGTACAATGGATTGATCCGTGCCCTGCAACGCCTTGGGCTGGCAGATGTATTTGGCGATACCAAAGTGCCGATTTACGTTCTTAACGTCACTTATCCATTGATAAAAGATGAATTTAGCGCATTTTGTGACGGCAAAGATCACGTGATTATTGTGGAAGAAGGGCAGCCAGATTACATCGAACAACAGCTGGGCTCGTACCTGTATAAAGCCGGCCGCCAGTTAAAGCTTTATGGCAAAGACGTTCTGCCGATGGCTGGTGAATATACCGGTCAGGTGATGCTGGATGGTATAACCAAATTTCTCAAGGCTGCGGCGCCTGACTTGTTGCCAGGTAAGGTTCTTGCGCCAAATGATGAACCTCAGGTGTTGCCAGATCTTTCAAAAACAGTCCCGTCCCGTCCACCAGGATTTTGCACCGGCTGCCCAGAGCGGCCAATCTTTGCAGCGATGAAACTAACCGAACAAGAACTCGGGAAACACCAGATCACTGGCGACATCGGCTGCCACTTGTTTGCGACTTTGCCACCCTTTGAAATTGGTGGATCGACCATGGGTTATGGTCTCGGGCCTGCCTCGAACGCGGCCTTTGATGGCGGCGGTGAGCGGCGCGCAATTTCCATACTTGGCGACGGTGGATTCTGGCACAACGGGCTTAGTTCTTCGATTGGAAACATGGTCTTTAACAAATCTGACTCCGTCGCAATCATTGTTGATAATTACTATTCCGCTGCAACCGGGGGGCAGGATGTTCTCTCTTCACGCGCGCATAATGATACAAAAAGCACCAACAACCCGATATCTGCCGCGCTCAAAGGTGTCGGGGTCAAATGGATACGCCAGATTGATCACACCTATGACGTTGGCAAAGTCCGTGAGGTCCTAAAAGAGGCGCTAACTACAGATTTCAAGGGCCCAAAAGTGATCGTCGCCTCCAGCGAATGTATGCTGAACAAACAGCGGCGAGAAAAGCCGATCCGAAACAAGGCAATCAAAGCAGGCCGGCGCATCGATATTCCAAGATTTGGCGTCGATAGCGATATCTGCACCGGTGATCATGCCTGCATCCGATTGTCCGGCTGCCCATCTTTGTCTCTAAAGCATCTGGACGATCCGCTGCGCGATGATCCAGTCGCGAGCATAGATCAGACCTGTGTCGGCTGCGGAAACTGTGGCGAGGTTGCGGATACGGCCGTTCTTTGCCCTTCCTTTTACCGCGCAGACGTTGTCCATAACCCGTCAAATTCTGAATCTTGGCGCGCAGGTCTACATGCCAAAACTATTGGTTGGCTGCAAACGCGTCGAGACACCAAGCGGTTGCGACTAGAGGGGAAAATTCAGTGACTTTTGTACTACCACAAGAAACGCCGGATGCCCGCGTTGGGGAAATCACAAAGCTGGCTGTGATGGCAGTCGGTGGGCAGGGTGGCGGCGTGCTGACCAGCTGGATCGAAACTTTGGCCCGCTCACAGGGGTTTGTCTGTCAGGCGACGTCGGTGGCTGGCGTGGCCCAAAGAACCGGGGCAACAATTTATTATGTTGAAATGGCGCCCATAAGCGATCGACAACCTGTTTTTGCACTTGCTCCGTCTGCAGGTGATGTTGACGTCCTGATCGCAGCCGAGATGATGGAAGTTGGTCGCGCCGTGATGCGCGGTTTCGTGACACCGGACCGGACAACACTCATCGGATCAACACATCGCGCCTTGGCATTATCCGAGAAAAGCGCGCCCGGAGACGGGATTGCGGATGCCGATGAAGTGCGTGCTGTCGCAGAGCTGGCGGCGCAGAAGTTGATACTGGCAAACATGGACAAACTGGCCGTTGATCAGGGGTCTGTCATTTCTGCTTCCCTATTTGGTGCCTTGGCCGGATCGGGGGCCTTGCCGTTTAAAAGGGAAGCCTTTGAAAGTGCAATTCGGGCGGCGGGCAAAGGCGTTGAGCCATCATTGCGTGCGTTTGCAGTCGGATTTGATGTTGCAAAAAATGGTGTCGCACCTGTCGATGCCCCAGCTGCTGGCGCAACCCCACATATCGTCGGGCCATCGGGGCTGATGCAAGGTTGGAAAACGCTGGTCGCGCGCGCGGACAGCCTGCCCGAACCGGTACAAAATATTGCCCAACTGGGTCTTCAAAAAGTAGTTGATTTTCAGGATTGCAAATACGGTAGTCTCTATCTGGATAATTTGAACAGCGTTGTGGCACGTGACACTGCCGAACAGGGTTGGTTGCTGAGTGTTACCGCCGCCAAATACATCGCGAATGCGATGGCCTACGACGACATAATCCGGGTGGCAGATCTCAAATCACGCGGTCCGAGATTTGACAGGATAAGAACCGAAATGGGCGCAGAAAACGATCAGCTGGTCCAGCTGACCGAGTTTTTTCACCCGCGTGCTGATGAAATCGTTGGAATGTTGCCGGCCAAGCTAGGCGCAAAGACAGAGGCAAATCCCAAACACATGGCTCGGCTGGATCGGTGGTTCAGCAAAGGCAGGCGTCTACGCACTGATAAATTGCCGGCATTTTTGATGCTGCATGTCCTTGGTGGGATGAAATGGTACCGTTTGCGGACCCGCCGTCACGAGGTCGAAATGCAGCACCTAGAGGCGTGGCTCTCACGCAGTTTGGCGGCGCTGGAAGATGACTATGACTTTTGTGTCGAATTGCTGAAATGTCGCCGCTTGGTCAAAGGATATTCAGACACGCATGCCCGTGGCCTTTCCAAATTTGACGTTGTGATGAACACCGCCAACCTGATTTCAGGCCGAAAGGATGCAGCCGAATGGGTTGCGCGCCTGCATGAGGCAGCACTTCAGGATCCAGAAGGAACCGCCCTAGAGGGTGCCGTTAAAACAGTGCGCAGTTTCGTTTAATGCGGCCTGTCTGGAGGGGGCGCAGTGCATTCTGAAACAGCACCACAAAGCAAATAAAGGCAGGAACTGATCCCGCAGGAGCAGCAATGGAACGCCCCCGATGTTGCAGGCCGTGATTGGGTGTTTTGCTGCTTTTACGAGGGCGGCGTGAATACTGGGTACATTGAGGACATAAATGCGCTCTGTCTCATTACGGGGGCCAAGCGTCCAATCACCATCGCCGAGCATTATGAGATATTTGGTACAACCGATTGAAATGGGGCCGCGCAGCAGCCCCCTGCCCTCCCCTTTTGTAGGTGATTGAATGGTCGTGACATCCGCAACCGCATTTCTGCGACTCCTAGAATTTGGACCGGCGAATGCATGGCGATGCCATCCCTAGACCGCGGCCCTGCGCTGGTCGCGCGGACGCCATTGAAACAGTGGCAACGCCGTTTGGCGGAGTGAGTTTGAGAGAATTGTGGTTCAGGTGTATGTCGACTTGAATATCGGCGATGCATGAAAGCTGACATACACGCTGAAGATGAAAAACTGTCAGTCAGGGGACTTTGCAACTGTACACTGCAAAGTCTCCAATGTCTGCTCTGACAATCTGTTAGGGTGCTACCCGCAGAGCGACCCTTCCCAACCTTTCCAAAATGAAGTCCGCCGCGAAGGACACATGCGCTTCGCATGAATTGGGTCGGTGAACGGAAATTGCAACCTCGGACAAAGGGGGTAATCCTGCTTGTCCATCAACGATCATGAGACCGGGCGGTATGACTGCGGCTTCCATTACAGACACCGAAGAGCTGTCCAAAATTGCCCTTTCCATCAATCCCAAACTGCGTGTTGAATATGTGATACGCCAAGAGCGGTCGATCCGCTGCAATGCTTCCAGAGCAATATCTCTACACACACACCCCGACGGGAATAGCACAAGCGAAAGAGATGCCTCAGGATCGTCCATGAAATCGGGTGAAGCAACCCAATGAAGCGGTTCATATCTTGCGACTTGTCCAGCCACGGCCTCTGGACGATGTGTGGCGATGACCACATCGAGTTGTCTTTGACCAAGCATAGGAAGCAGATCGCTCGCATTGTCGCAGGTCACCTCGAACTGCAATCGGGGGGTTTCTTTTGTTAGGGCTGAGAGAATAGGTGGGATCAGGAAGGTGGCATAATCATCAGGGGCCCCAATCCTGACCAAGCCCTCCGCCTCAGGGCGCTTAAGGTGGGACAGGGCAGCATCATTTGCAGCAAGTATGCGATTCGCATAAACCAACAACGCCTCACCGACTTGTGTAATGGAGACCGACTGACGACTACGCTCAAAAAGGCGTTTTTCAGCGATATCTTCGAGCCGCTTGATTTGAAGGCTAACCGCCGATTGGGTGCGTCCAATAGCTTGAGCCGCATGTGTAAAGTTACGATGCGCAGCGACGGCAACGAAGGAGCGAAGCAGGTCAATTTCGAGATCACGTTTCATACTTTAGTATTGCAATATCTCATCACGCTTAGCAATATAATTCGTTTTTGAAATCACAACTTTGGAGCTACGATTATCGCAGGAGGCCGTGCCATGCTAGGTTTATTTGCTCAATCCATGTTCGTGGCAACGCGTGTCACTCCTTTGGCCGACTCGGCCACAGCTCACAATTGGCGTTCGACCTTAGGGCGAATGGACAACGCAAACGAAGAAGGTAAAGGAACGGGAATATGCAATGCATCGACATCAGCAACCTCAAAACACGAACGGGCGCAGTCGAACGCGTCTGGCAGATTGAAATTCAAGCGACGCCTGAAGACGTAGATAAAATTATCGACAACGTGATGAAGGTCGATCCGCTCATTTATGGTCGTTATCAGCGTAACGCGTTTGTATCGGCAGCAGGCAGCGAAACCTATCTGCCAGAAGAAAACTCCACGAGTGCCGTGCATTTGGGTGCCGCCAACAAAGTGCAGACCTTCCCCAGTGTACTGATCGTCATCTCGATTGAACAGAAGCTTGAAATTCTTGAGCGTGTTTTGGATGCGATACGCGATGTTCATCATTACGAAGAACCGCTGCTCTTCATCAAGGATTGTTGGGCAAGCCGGGCTAGTTACGATCCACATAATTCGAACCCAAACCGCTGGTGGAACCGCGAAAAAATAGGTACCCCTTCCTAAGACAAAGAAGTTGTTGCGGGCCGCTGTGGCGAACGGCATCCTGCAACCAAATACCGCTAAGGAGCCGTTCATCCATATTGCAGCACCGCCTAAAGCTGACCTTCGCCGCATAACGCTGGAAGGTCAGCTTTTGGGTTTTGGGTCAGTTGTTGACGCAAAGGCCAAAGTCATCTGACGTTCAACAAGAGATGTGAGCGTCACGCATCTTTGTCCCCTGCCCTTTCAGGCCATTCCTGCGCGAAGCAAAAAGATGTGCGCCTGTGCCTCTCCACTGCACTTCGCCTCCGTTTCTCTCCGGTATGTCCGGGCCTGAGCCAGCCGCAGAGTGACCGTCATTGCAACACAAACAAGGAGAAAAGCAATGACTACTAACTGCATCAAATTCATCAACGACAACAGCAAATGGTTCTGAGTCGATCTCAACTCTCAGCTTCGACCTCGACATCAAGGTTGAGCACATTACCAGCGACAACCCTCTCACCCAACACACCGGGTTCTCGGACGCTCCCCTCGCGGTAACCTTGTTGAGTGTGGTGGAATTTGGAAGCAGCAAAACAAGGAAACAGGCGTTGATTATTTCACCCTGACCATCCGCGATCACGCCTTCTACGCCAACCTCGGCATTGCTTCCAGTCAAGATGACGCCTCCTTGCAGGCCATCATCCCCTGGGGTCCAAAAGAGGCCGTATAGGTAAGAATTGGTCGGTCCTCACGTGCCGGCCAATTGTCGATCGCCCACATCTTGAACGTGTTCAAGATTATGCCGCCAAGCAGTTTTACGATCCGTCACACCCCTAATAATTCGCCTAAGTATTATAGGAGTGTCTTATATTTAAATTCTGGCTATAAACGCACTACTATGGCATAGAATCGAATCTAGGTCGGAACCAACCGGCATCGAAAGTAAAACATGAGCGGTAATTTAGAACAATTCCTGACAGATCTATCGCGTGGCCTCGAGCGCACAATGGTTGCTGTCAACAAAGAGCTAACGCTTCGGCACAGAATTCAACGTACTTGGTCCATGCGTCAGTGCGCTCGATTTCTTAACGTCAGCATTCAATACCTTACTAAGTTTGCCAATGCCAACGACGATTTCCCTGCAGGTGAATATGTTGGGCGTGAACGTGTGTTCACACTTAATGAACTGATGCATATGAGGGCCCTACTCGCGGGTTCCGCGAAACGGCCATATGATTATCTTGCTTGGAGAAAACCGGGTTCACCCTTGCCAGTTGTTTCGTTTGCAAGCCAAAAGGGCGGCACGGCTAAGTCGCTCACTGCTGCGCATTTTGCGCAATACCTGAGCCTTCATTATGGGATGCGCGTTGGAGTAATGGACGCTGATCCTCAAAGCACCATCACGCTATATTTTGTTGGGGGTGAGGGTTTGCCTGCGATGCCAGACGAGAACACCGCCTCTATGGTGGATTTCGCGGGCCTGTTCGCCACGGAAGACGCTCCCTTTTCTGATCATGACGCTGAAACTCTCGATAGCTTCTTACTAAAGACTTCCTGGCCGGGCCTTCGTTTGCTTCCAGCTCATGGCGAGACGTCTGAGGGTGAAATACAAATCGCTCGTTTGGTTCGTGAAGCCCCCGCGGGAAAAAGTTTTTATAGGTATTTACGTGATGCAATTGAGCGTTGGCGCGACGGCCATACCCCCAAAACGCGGCCTAATGAGCTGGTAGTTGATGGGGCTGTAGATACTAATAAGCTAGATCAGGCTCTCACAGAGACACTGGATTGCATCATAATTGATTATCAGCCAGCGCTCACACTGTTCCAGCTTAACAATGTTATTGCGTCGACGTCGCTTATCATCCCTCAAACGATGAAGGGGTTTGATATTGCAACGCTCTCGACTTTTGTTACTGGCTTGCTTGGAATGTTGCAGCACATACTTTCACATGAGCGCCTAGATATTGGTTCGGGCGCGAACATGCTTTTGCCAACCATTGTTCAACGCAATAACGAACAAGACTTAAAGCAGATTAGCAATCTACTTGAGCATTGTCCGACTGAAGTTTTACCAGTGTTTTATCTGCGTTCAGATTCGATTGCGAACGCCTCTGATGTCTATCAATCTGTTTACGAATACGAGCCGGACACTCCAGGTAAACGTAAGGGGATCAATCGCTTTATTGCCAATGCAGATGCAGTAAACGATGCGATCGTTGGCCGTCTATGGCCCGGTCTTGAGCGCGGCTATGCAAATGCTTGGATGGATGAGTTTTATGAAGACGATGAGGTCGACAAGTCATGAAAAGAACAATTTCCCGCTCGTTGATTAGTAAAGCCTTGGACGCGCAGGCAGAGGCTTCGGAAGCAAAGCCGGTTGAAGAAGTGGAACGGTCTTCCGAACCTACACTCACCCCCAAGCCATTCCAAAGAGCAACTTCGGGCGCTGGTAGCGCGTGGAAGTCTGGTGCCTTGGCGCAAACTCAGGCAAGCTTAGAGCGAGGACGTGCTCAAATTGCGACCGACATACTTTCTGGCAGGCATGAAATCTCTATATCCCCAGATCAAGTTACCGATCCTCTTGGCACTGATCGCCGCCCAGACTGGCTAAACCAAGAGGCGTTTCGATCCTTACTTAAAAGTGTTGATAACAACGGGCAAGATACTCCTATTCTGGTGTGTCCTACTGATGATAAATGGTCACCCGATCTATTAGGCCCTACAAATGTTGAGGGCGTTCAGTTTGTCTTGCTTACTGGGCGCAGGCGCCATGCCGTTGCGGAACGGCTTGGGGTGCCTCTACGGGCAATTTTGGCTCCAGCCAATATACACGGTGAGAGGATCGACAAGTTTGACATGTTGTTCCTTCGCTTTCGTGAGAATGAAGAGCGCGAAGATCTGGGAGCATTTGAGCGCTTGCTCTCAATCGGTGAGATGTTTGAAACCTTGAATTCCACTGACACCAGCAAGAAGCTAACTGCTGTGGCTTTCGCAGACCGTATTGGGGTCCACGAGAGCATTATTTCAAGAGCTAGGGCTGTATTCCAGGCTAAAGATGAATTCTTGAACGCGTTCAAGAACGTGTATGAGATGAGTTTTAAAGACATTCAAAGTGCGTTGGCGACGTTGTCGGAACCGGCAAAGACAGCTTCTCCTTTGAAAGTAAAACCCAAGAAACTTACAATCGTCCGCAAGATCGGAAGTCGCAAGCTTTCGGTCACATCGGTTAACGGCAAGTTGTCGGTTAATGCTGCGGGAATACAAATTGATAAAAAGGGATTGGAAGGTCTTGGAGACCTCATCGCTGATTATCTTGAGAACCATGGGGTAGAGAGAGAAACCAAGCCATCATCTTCATAGGTGAATTGTGACTCTGGCCTGATAACGTGAAAATAAAAAAGGAATAAGGATTTGAAGTAACGGCAAAAGAAAAGCCCCCAAACCATGCGGCCTGAGAGCTGATCTAATTACTTTGCACTTCTTAGATACCTCTCCCGCGAATCGCTGTCAACGAGCAACACCGATTAGGTGAAGGGTATTCTTTTGCCTCCACATAACAACGGAGGTGGAAATACAGGCATGAAACATACAGGTTGGCGCAAGCCGACACCGGGTCTTGGCATCGCTGAACAGCTTGCCCAAGTCGGTGAACGGGTATCTATACCCAAGAACAAAGCTCTTCTGGCAATCAAACGTGTGGCGGCATCGTTGGGTCTAAAGCCCAGTGATATGATGCTGCTCGATACCTTTGGAGCATTCACCAAGCCTCAGGACTGGGAAGAGGGCAGGCGGCCCATAGTTTGGGCGTCTAACGCTTACCTGATGGAACAGACCGGGTTTTCTCTGTCGGCCCTCAAACGGCACGCACGGCGTCTGGTGGATGCAGGCTTGATTGCCTTCAAGGACAGCTCTAACGGCAAGCGTTGGGGCCACAGGGACGAACAGGACTACATCATTGAGGCCTATGGCTACGATCTGTCCCCATTGGCAGCGCGCGCCGAAGAGTTCGTGGACCGCTTTGCGCAAATTCAGGACGATCGTGCCTTTTGTCAGCGCACCAAGCGTCAGATCACCATCACGCGGCGCATTATCCGTGCCAAGGTAGAGCAGGCACGCGAGTACGCCTTACAGGGCCCTTGGAAAGAGCTCACCGAGAGCTTTGAAGCCCTGCTGGAGCGGCTTCCACGTACCAAGGCAACACCTGAGCGATTGTTGGACATGCTGGAGTGGCTCACCGAGCTTAAAACAAGTGTCGAGAAAGCCTTCTCGGCAGCTACCGAGAGCAAGGATGAAGTTGTGGACAACAGCTATGAAATTATCGAACAAGTAGTGAATGATACTCAATATATGAACCCCAAGGGGGCCAATAATGAACCTCATATACTAGATACAAAACAACTTAATTCTGTATCTAGTAATACCTTAGATAAAAGAAAGACAGAGAGGGCGGCTCTGGATAAACCAAGGCCAGAGGTTGAGGAAACCAACTGGAATACCTTTGGTCATAAAAAGCGCCAAACAGATATTGATGTGGCGATCGTCATGCAATCTTGTCCGGAATTTGCTGAGATGGCACACGGATTAGGCGGATACGTCAATAATTGGAACGAACTGCACCGAAGTGCCGCCCAGCTGCGGCCGATGATCGGGATTTCTGAGCATGCATGGAATGTTGCGCAAGAACGATTGGGTCCTCAGCTTGCAGCAGCAGCCATCGCTTTGATTTACGACAAACACAACGCTGGAGAGGTCGCATCACCGGGTGGATATCTGCGTGGCATGGTTGAAAAGGCTGCAGCTGGTGAATTGCATCTGGATCGAAGCTTCTATGGTCGGCTTAGTGAACATCGGGCGGCATAAAATGAGCAGTTTCGTGGAAATGATCGACAAAACCGTAATGAATCGATCATGATGCTTATATATTTGATCGATTAGAGCCGAAGGAAAGGGAAATAGATGACTGAAGAACGGCCAAAAGCTGGCAAGCGAAGTGAATTTGAGCGCTCCAAAACGATCTTGGATGCGTATTCCGGGGTATCCGCCCACCCATTCCGATCTGATCCGCCCACTCGTACCGGGCTATCCGCCCACGTGTGACACGCTGCGATGAGGCGTAGGTTTTAGGTATCAGTTGTTTTCGGTTTCGTCACCTGTTTTGACTCTGGTTTTGCGCATAGACTGGCCGTCAAGCCCGATGCGGTAAGCGTTGTGAACAAGCCTGTCGTGGATGGCATCTGCGAAGGTGGGTTCACCGATCACATCGTGCCACGCGTCAATGGGCAGCTGGCTGGTGATGAGGGTTGATCCTGCCTCATAGCGATCCTCGACGATTTCCATGAGGTCGCGGCGCTGCGCCGCATTGAGCCGGTCTGGTCCCCAATCATCCAGGATGAGCAGGTCGGTCTTTGTCAGGCTTCGAAAGAGGCGTGGGAAGCAACCGTCGCCGTGGGCCATTTCTAACTCGTCGAACAGTCTTGGCATGCGCTTATAGATCACGGTTGTTCCGGTGCGGCAGGCGGATTGTGCCAGCGCACAGGCCAACCATGTTTTGCCGACCCCGCAAGGGCCGGTGATCATCAGGTTCCGCCGGTCCTTGATCCACTTCCCGGTTAGCAACTGCTGGAACAGCGCCTTGTCGAGGTTGCGCCGCGATCGGTAATCTACGTCTTCGGGGGACGCGCCAGCATGGCGCAGTTTTGCGCTACGCATCCGGCTTTCAAAGCGCTTGGTATCGCGGCTGGCCGTTTCCCGGCCTATGAGTAGACCCAGCCATTCAGCATGGCTGAGCGTGGCGGTACCATCCTGCGTTTCCAGCTCAGCGAAGGCCTCGGCCATACCGTCGAACTTCAGGGTTTTGAGCTGGTCCAGTGTTGGGTGGGTTAGCACATTCTATCCTCTTCAATGAAAGTTTTCTGCGCCACGGATGTTGGTGTGAGTAATCGCAGGCTCGTCCGTGGTGCGGTGTCGAGAGGCGCGATCAAGACCATTTTTCAAAATGGAATTCAGGGATGTGTATGAGTAGGCATTGAGCTCGGCGGCACGCGCACAGGCGTGTTCGAGGCGATCAGCACCGAAGGCTTTTGCAAGCCGCAAGACACCCATGCAGGTTCGATATCCTTGCTCCGGATGCTTGCGTTTTCTCATGATCACTTCAACGAAGGCCTCGGTATTTGGGCCAATCCGTGCGGCCTGAAGGCGCACCTTTTCTGGCGTCCACCCTTCACGGAACTTGTGATGGGCGGGCATGTGATCACGGCACGTGGAATGTTGGCGATTGCCTGATGTCCGGATGTGCGAAGCCACGCGTTGCCCTTTAAAATATACTTCTACGGTGCGTGCCGTGATCCTGGCCCAGAGCTTTTGCTTCAGCAGTGTGTGGGGCACCGAGTAATAGTGACGACCGATATCGACGTGATAATCCAGACCCGCGCGGCACTGTTTCCATTCGGCGTAAACATACGGTTCAACGGGCAAGGGTTTGAGGGCGGGCTTGTCCAGGCGGTCAAACAAGTCCCGGCGACTGGACCCCAGATGGCGGGTGACTTTGCCGTTCAACTGATCGAGCAAGGGACGGATCGCAGCATTCAATTCATCGAGGCTAAAGAAGCGTTGATTGCGAAGGCGCGCCATGATCCAACGCTCAGCCAGCAACACCGCGCCCTCCACCTTGGCCTTATCTTTCGGCTTGTAGGGCCGCGCGGGCACGATGGCGGTATCGTAGTGTCCCGCCATGTCAGCATAAGTGCGATTGATCTCGGGGTCATAGAAACAAGTTTTGGTAACACCTGACTTCAGATTGTCGCAGACCACCTGCGCGGGCACACCGCCGAAGAACTCAAAGGCGCGCGCATGAGCCGATTTCCAGTCTGGCAAGCTCTGTGTCCAACTCGCCTCAACATAAGTGTAATTCGACGCACCAAGCGTGGCGACAAAGAGCTGCGCCGTGCGCACTTCGCCCGTCTTGGGGCAGACCACATCAAATGTGGCACCGGCATAATCAACAAACAGCCGTTCTCCAGCAGGGTGGCGCTGGCGCATGACCGGCGACAGCTTGCCCTCCCATCGAGTATAGAGTTCGCAATATCGGCTGTAGCCGTAACCGTCCGGATGAACGGCTCGATATTCCTCCCACAACAGCGAGAGCGTGACCCCTTTCTGGCGCAATTCGGCATGCACGTAAGCCCAGTCTGGTTGTGGAATAGCGCCGAGATCATCACCCTTCCTCTGAGGGAAAAGGCGCGCCTCAAGGTCACTGTCGCTGAGATCGACAGGAAGCGGCCAGTCCAGACCGGCTCGGTTGGCGCGGCTCAGATATTCCCGCAAGGTTGTGCGCCCCACAGATAAACTGGAAGCAATTTCCCTCGTCGACATACCATTCGCACGAAGCCGCAGGGCTTCCCGTATCTTCCGCATCGGCGCTCTCTTCATAAGGGGTCCCATCGTTCAAAAAGAACGACAGAATACCCCGCGTTACGAGCGCCTCACTGCAATGCAAAACAGGCCAGTAAGGGGTGGGCGGATAGCCCGGAATCCCCGGACGGATCAGATCGGAATGGGGGGGGCGGGTGTTATCGGTACCGGTGGGCGGATCATCCCGGAATACGCGATCTAGGAGCTTCAGAAGGCAATTGATGCAGGATTGAACAGCGGTCCTGAAGTTTCATTTGACTCTGAAGCGTTCAAACGCAACATGCGAAAGACTCGCAATGGACATTGGTGCTACTGAGTAGTACTATGGGGCAATAGGAGAATTCATATGAGCGTTAAATCATCGATCTCACTCACTGACCCGCAGGACGCATTTGCGCGCTCACTTGTGTCAAAGGGGCAGTTTTCCAGTGTAAGCGCTGTTATTCAGCAAAGCTTAGAATTGTTGCGCCAAAAGACGGAGAGTGATGATTTGGAAAACGCGGCTTTGCGTGAACTCCTCTCCAGCCGTCAAAAAGGGACTTTTGTGAGCTGTTCAGAAATGGATACGCGTTTAGACGCCATGATCGAGCGAAAGAAGCGCCAATACCGTGTGGAGCGTTGAATTTAGCGCGGACGCTGAGTATGATTTTGAGCTGATTTTTGATCACCTCGTCGAATCATATGTTGGGTTTGGTGAGGAGATCGATGATGCTCTTGAGCATGCCGTTGAACGATTGCGCGGCATTAGGTCAATAACGGACAGGCTCGGACTTGCGCCTCATCAGGGAACGATCAGGGCCGACATTGCAACTGCGATGCGATTTGTACGTTTGGATAAGACGGTGTTTTGGTTTGACCTAGATGAACAACGGCAAGTGGTTCGCGTTCTGGCGGTATTCTTTGGTTCTCAGGATCATATCAGGCATATGCTGACGCGAGCTCTTGCCGCCTCATCTTAGAAGGAAGGTTAGTAGCTGAGTAGGGCAGGGGACTAAAGACCTGCAGCTTTGGTGAGATTTACGCGGAACCGATCGCGTCGTCGTTGGTACCGACGGGTCATTTCGGGCGATGCATGGCCGAGTTGTTTCTGGATATAA
>NVWB01000116.1 GCA_002733575.1 Blastopirellula sp.
CGTGCGTTCATTTACTCGTGGTAACATAAGGACACCCATCGCGCTAGCCCATTCTCCAGTTTTTTTACCGGACACTATTGGGCACAGCCTGACCTACAAAAGTTGAAGATATTGAAGGAAGATTCCATCGATTTTGGGTCTTCCTTCGTTTTTAACTCGAAATGATTTGACAGCCACGAGCTAGGGCCTCATCATACCGTGTAGTAGACACTTTGGATTTTGCGCAATAATTGCCCTTTTGCGGCGAATACCATTGTAGAACTACCCTGTACTATGTCTTTTTTTGAGGTCTCGTCCGATGTTAAACACCTTGTTTCTAGTTTGTGCCATAGGCGCAGGTTCTGTCTTTGTCATGCAGTTTGTCATGGCATTGGTTGGATTTGGGGCTGACGACCTAGACTTTGGCGATGATATCCCCGATGACATTCCTGACGAGATGCCCGATATGGACCAAGGCTCTGTCATAGATCATGGGTCAACCTGGCTGTTCGGTGTGATCTCATTTCGCACGGTGATTGCCGCGTTTACCTTCTTTGGGCTCACTGGATTGGCCGCTGATACGGCTGATTTAGGGACTCCTGTTTCACTGACGATTGCGATTGTCTTTGGAATTGCGGCCATGTACTCAGTGCATTGGCTAATGCAGATCCTCTATCGCTTAGGGCACGATGGCACCGTCAGAATTGAAAACTCAATTGGGAAGACCGGCACGGTCTATATACCTATTCCTGCTGATAACTCAGGCAAGGGCAAAATCCAAATGCAGCTGCAAAGCCGAATTGTGGAATACGCCGCGATGACTGCGAATACTGAAAAGCTGGCAACTGGCACTCCGATTCGCATTGTTAAAGTGGTGAGCCCTACCACGCTTGAAGTTGAAAAAATTGTGCTTTGATATACACCACTGTTACGACACCTGTTACCTGCATAATCGGAAGCAGCAGCTAGAAGAAGCCGAGAAACCAGAGAGTTCCTCTACTCCTAGCGATTCGCAATGAGCTACATGTATGTAGAAAAATCTCTGCGAAACCCTCGCTCCCGACTTGCGTATTATTGGAGAAAAAAGAATGAGTATGCCTCCCCTGTTGTTAGGTTCGTTGATGGATGGACCTTGGTTTTGGATTGCCGTGACAGTTGTTGCGGGTGTCATGATCCTTTTTGGATTTTTGATTCTATTGGCCAAGCAATACAAACGTTGTCCTAGCAACCGTTTGCTAGTGATCTACGGTCGAACCGGAAAAGGTCACGCCTCACGAACCATTCATGGTGGTGCGGCATTCATCGTTCCATTGCTTCAAGACTATGCCTATCTCAGTTTGGAACCGATTCAGATCGAGATTCCGCTGCGAGGTGCCTTGTCTTCGGAAAATATCCGCGTCAATGTTCCTAGTGTGTTTACCGTGGCCATTGGTACAAGTTCTGGCGTTATGGATAACGCCGCGATTCGTTTACTAGGGCTCAGCACGGGCGAGATTCGCAAACAAGCGGAAGAGTTGATCTTTGGCCAATTGCGTCAAGTGATTGCTTCGATGCGTATCGAACAAATCAACCGTGATCGTGACACATTTTTGAATCACGTACAGTCTTCGCTGGAACCAGAATTAAGCAAGATTGGTCTGATATTAATCAATGTGAACATCACCGATATCACCGATGAATCTGGCTACATCGACGCCATCGGGCAAAAAGCAGCATCGCTTGCCATTCAGGTGGCTCGTGGTGATGTGGCCGATAATGAAAAGATGGGTGAAACTCGCGTTGCGGAAGCTCAACGAGATCAGGCCGTTCAAGTGGCAAACGCCAACAAAGAGCAATTGATTGGTACCAGGGCTGCCGAACGTGATCAGGCCATTAAAGTGGCTGACATGAAAAAAGAGCAAACCATTGGAGAACGCCAAGCTGAGTTCGAACGTGAAGCTCAAGTGAAAAACGCCGAGCGAGACAAACGTGTGCGGATCGCGGAAGCCGATGCAGCCGCGATTGAAGGTGAAAACGAATCGCAAGCCAAAGTGGCCGCTTCGCAGGCCGAACTTGCAGTGAAACGTGCGGAAGCTTACGAAGTGGGTGAAACCCGCAAGAAGGAAGCAGAAGCTGCCGTTCTGGAAGCGCAAAACCGGGCGATGGCCAAAGCGGCGTTAGCCGAAGCCGAACGTGTGGAAGCCGAACAGCGTGCCTTGTTAGAAGCCCCTGCGAAAGCGGATAAAGCCAGGGTCGAAGTCGACGCCTCGGCAGAAGCTTCGAAACGACGTATCTTGGCTCAAGCTGAAGCCGATGCCAATTTCGCCAAGTTAGATGCCGAAGCCCGAGGTCAATATGAAATTCTGGCCAAAAAGGGTGCAGGTCTTCGGGAAATCGTCAATGCTTGTGGTGGCTCGAAAGAAGCGTTCCAATTGTTACTGCTTGAACATTTAGACACCTTGGCCGAAACTTCCGCCAAAGCGATTTCGAATATCAAATTTGATAAAATCGTGGTCTGGGAAAATGGTAGCGGTAAAGATGGTCGCTCCAACACTGCCGACTTCCTGTCCGGCATGGCAAAAACTTTGCCTCCGATGATGCAAGTGATGAAGGACATCGGCGGTATCGAACTGCCCGAAGCCTTAATCAAATTCACCGAAGATGGCCCGGCTGCATTGGTCGATAGCAGTGAGCCTAGTGCATCTTCGGAAGATGATGAAACCATCGTCGCTGCTGAAACTGGCGACCAAGATGAAGCTCCAGAGTCAGCATAGTCTGAATTTAGGGCACGATTCTTTAATTTCAAAAACTCAAAAGGCGGGTGAATTAGTTCATCCGCCTTTTTTTGTGCCTGCTGTGCATTTTTAAAATCGATATTCTGATATAAGTTTTCTGTTGTCCCGGAGGGACAATAGCATGTAGCCAGGGGATTCATCCCCTGGAATCAAATTACTCAAAGTTCCAAAAGCCCCAGCGGGGCGATATCGAGAAAATTGAGTAGTTTTGCCGTCGGAGAACAAATTTCATCAGAGAATAATCTTTGATTGGTGATACTTCTCGGTGAACTCCACCACTTTCAACTTTCTACCCGATAATAATGTCGTCATCAAAACCTACATCGAACTTCAAAGCATCATCATAAACCCCTTCAAAAGATGTCTCACGCAAAGCCGCAAAGGCGCCAAGGAAGGAAAGAAGAAGTTTTTAACACAGAGGCACAGAGAGAGCAGAGGATTGGGTTTCAGACTTCATCTTGTCAAAAAAAAGATTCTCACGCGAAGCCTCGAAGTCGCGAAGAGGTTTTGCTTCAAACTTTCTTGGCGCCTTTGCGTCTTTGCGTGATTTATTTTTCATTTACTTAAGGAGTATTTATGACACACAAGAATCAACGACCGGCCCTAAGTAGAATATGTCATTAGGACAAGAAAACACGGTGCTTATACATTTCCAGAGACCGTAGCAAGAAGTGTTTGCGGTGGAGTTCAGCGAGAAGTGTTGATTTGTAGCCTTATCAACGGCTCATCAAGCAATGTCGCCCCTGGCCGGGGCTTAGACGATTTAGGGCATTCACTTCCAGGGGATAAATCCCCTAGCTACACGATGTCGTCCCTATCGGGACTGAAAAAATGGCAGAAATAGTAACGAGTAAAACCATATCCTTCGTGGATATTCGGCACACGTTATTTAAAAATGCTCTAGCTTCGCCCTAGAGTCCTTTCGAGAAAGGTAGGGTCTGTCTTATAATCGAGGGTTCCTGATACGTGCCAACATTGCCACGTGCAACCCTACAATTACCTAATAGAGATCAGTCTGTGCTGGAAATCATCCACTATCCGCATCCTACACTGCGATATAAATCAAAACCGATCAAACGGGTCGACGCCAACTTGCGCCAGATGGTCGAAGAAATGTTTGACCTGATGTATGAGCACAAAGGCGTAGGGCTGGCCGCCAATCAAGTTGATTTGCCGCTTCGACTGTTCGTGGTCAACGAAACGGCCGATCCGGATCAAAGAGACCAAGAGCACGTCTTTATTAATCCGATCATTAGTCGGCCCAAAGGGAACGAAGAGGCCCAAGAGGGCTGTCTGAGTTTGCCAGAAGTGTATGCCGATGTAAAACGGCCTGCCGAGTTCCATTTCTCTGCTTACAATCTCAAAGGCGAGAAAATCGAAGGACAATTCGATGGGTTCTTTGGCCGTATCTTACAACACGAAACCGACCACTTAGATGGCATCATGTTTATCGATAAAGTGATGCCCAATGACTTGGTGGAAATCGAGCATGAGATCGAAGAATTTGAAGTCGATTTCAAAAGCAAGCGAGATGTCAACGCAATTCCATCCGATGAAGAAATCGCCCAACGATTGTCCGAAATTGAAGCAACGTATTGTTAGCCTTGTTTCCTGAGCCACGACAATCAATTTTCCTTCACCGATGTTTTACCAAAGAGATCCAATATGCGAATCGTCATGATGGGGACCGGGCCATTTGCGGTTCCTACGTTTGAAAAATTGATTGCCAGTCAGCATGAAGTGTTGTGTTTGATCACACAACCAGATCGTCCTACGCGCGGCAAGCGGAAGCCGCCAGTGAATCCGATGCGACAAGCGGCAGAGAAAAACGGCATCACGGTTCACTCTCCGCAAAGCATCAACAACGAAGAAGCATCTCAGTTGTTGACCGCCTGCGAAGCTGACTTATATGTGGTCTGCGATTACGGACAGATTCTATCCAATGACATCTTGGCGTTGGCGAAGTACGGCGGTATCAACCTGCATGGGTCTCTGCTGCCCAAGTATCGCGGTTCGGCCCCAGTACAGTGGGCCATCTACAACGGCGACGCCACCACCGGCGTGTCTGTGATTCACATGACACCCAAGCTCGATGCTGGCCCTTGCTTGAAAGTGGTTGAGACACCGATTGATGCAAATGAAAATCAACTAGAACTCGAACATCGATTGTCCACACTCGGTGTCGCTGCCGTGTTCGATGCGATTGATCAGCTAGAACAATCCAACGCAGGTGAAGCACTTGGCGAAGTGCAAGATAAAGCATTGGCCACCAGGGCTCCTCGATTAAAAAAATCAGATGGCGAGATCGATTGGTCCAAATCAGCCAAACAAATCTACGATCAATTTCGGGCCTTTCAACCATGGCCAGGCTGCTTCACCCACTGGCTGCGTGAAGGCGAAGAACCGCTGCGACTGATCGTCAAACAGGTTCGATATGAGCAAATTGAGACCGAATTCCCAGACTCTGAGGTCGGTAAAACCGTGGCGGCAGATGATCAAGGAATTCAGATTACTTGCAAAACGGGGGTCATAATCCTCGAAGAAGTACAGCCTGCCGGAAAACGGGCCATGAAAGTTGAAGAACTTCTGCGGGGCTATTCGATCTTGCCAGGCATGCCATTTGGACCGCAACCTGTTTCATAACAGCAGGTTGCGACTGATACTGGTCCACTCTTTGGTTCCTCCAGTTCTCAAAAAGCGGCCAAATGCTCATTAATACCTCTCGCCGAAACTCCCCATCATTTACTACGATAAGGAGAACTGTATCTGAAGACCAAGGATGGTTTCAAGGAACACGGATCATGGATGTCTGGAACATAATGCTTTTTGCTGCGGCCGTGTATGTGGCGGTCATTTCCCTCGTGCGAATGATGCGAGCTCGTCAAAAGGAATTGATTAAGCGATTTCGTAAAGAATTTGATCGAGAGCAGCAGGCCATCGCCGAGCGCATTACCCTGAAAAGACGTAAAGAACGTGAAGAAAAAAGAACCCAAATGTTTGATGATCTGGTGCAAAAGCGAGACGCCGCGTAACGATCAACTGCTGAATCAATCGACCTGATAAGCTCTTGGGATTCGTTTCTGAATCCACAAACACTGTGCCCCCAAACTCCCGCTGCTGTGAAAGTCTAAACTGCTGATGCCGAAACAATTGTATATCGAAACGGTTGGATGCCAAATGAACATGCTCGATAGCGAACTTGTCGTCGCAAGTTTGCGAAAGCAGGGCTATCAACTGACCGACTCTATTGAAGAAGCCGACGCGTTACTCTTCAATACGTGCAGCGTGCGTGAGCAAGCCGAAAACAAAACCTACAGCCACCTGGGTAAATTACGTCAATTCAAAATTGATAACCCCGAAAAAGTCATCGGCGTGATGGGCTGCATGGCCCAAAACCATCAAAAGAAAATCTTTCAGCGTGCCCCGTATGTTGACCTGATTGTTGGCCCTGGCCAGTTGCATCAGATCCCTGAATTGATCAAAAAAATTGAACAGGGTGAAGGGCGACAGATTGAAGTCTCGCTCGGTCGCCGCGATGGTGGTCGCGAAGAAATTATTCGCAGCCACGAAAGTTTTGATCCACTACGCGACCCTGAAATGCGACCGACCCCGTTCCAAGCTTTTATTCGCATTCAAATTGGTTGCGACAAATTTTGCACCTATTGCATTGTCCCAAGTGTTCGCGGACCAGAACAAGGCCGCAACCCGCACGACATCATTGCCGAAGCCAAACATCTGGCATTGCACGACACGGTCGAAATCACACTGATTGGTCAAACCGTCAACAGCTACAAAGCGGTTGATCAAGATGGCAAGCTGTGGAGAATGTCGGACCTGCTAGGCGAGCTGCAAGAGATCGATGGCATTCAACGTATCAAGTTTGTGACCAACTATCCGAACGACATGACCGATGACTTGCTGTGTGCCGTGCGCGATCTCAGCAAGGTTTCGCCCTATTTGCATGTGCCGGCCCAAAGTGGATCGGAGCGTATTCTCAAGCGGATGAAACGTGGCTACACAGTGGCCCAATATCGAGACATGATGCACCGCATTCGAGAAACGGTTCCCGGTGCCGCAGTCAGCAGTGACTTTATCGTCGGCTTCTGTGGCGAGACCGACGAAGAGTTTCAAATGACTGTCGACTTGGTGGAAGAATGTCGCTTCAAAAACAGCTTCATCTTTAAGTACAGCGAACGCGAAGGAACCAAAGGGGCCGAGATGTACGATGATGACATCCCCCATCATGTTAAAAAGGAAAGAAACAATCGGCTGCTGGAAATTCAAAATCAAATTAGCCTCGAAGACAATCAGGACATGATAGGGCACACCGTTGATGTGTTGATTGAGGGCATCAGCAAAACGGCCATCAGAAAAGGGGAAGACACCGGCCCCAGCGTCCAATTAACTGGAAGAACCCATTGCGACCGCATCGTGGTTTGCGAAGGAAACCCCCGCCAAATTGGGCATATTCTACCGATGACCATCTACGAAACATCGCCCCATACGCTGTTTGGTGAAGTGGTGACCGAAGCCTGTGGACCGGAGCTATTTGGCTTGGGTTAATAGCCAATCCTGCAATTTTGACTGGCCTGATTGGACTCTTTCGCCCCGGCATGCTATTCTCAATACATTGAAAAGACCCTCACCTTTGTGTGCGAATGCTCGCACCTCACCATGTTATCTATAGGAGATTCTATTTATGCGAACTGTAATTAGCAGTTGCCTGTTGCTCTTGGTTTTGATTTCTTCCAACGCACTGGCTGCCGAAAAAGGTTGGAAAAAACTGACCGATGGTAAAACCTATGACGGTTGGAAAATCAACGAGAACAAAGAAACTTGGTCGATCCAAGATGGTGCGTTTGTTGCCAAAGGCGACCGCAGCCACTTGTTCTATGTCGGCGATGATAGACCGTTTGTGAACTTTGAGTTCAAAGCCCAAGTCATGACCCGCAAAAACAGCAACGGCGGAATTTACTTCCACACCAAATATCAAGACGCCGGCTGGCCCAAACACGGTTTTGAAGCCCAAGTCAACAACACCCACCATGACCGTAAAAAAACGGCCAGTGTTTATGCCGTCAAAGACGTAATGGATGATGCACCTGCCAAAGATGACGTTTGGTTTGAGTACTACATCAAAGTGGTTGGCAAAACCGTAGTGATCAAAATCGACGGCAAAGTGGCCAACAAATACACCGAACCCGAAGGCACCAAAGCCGGCAAAGATTTCACCCGAGTCTTCAACAAAGGCACCTTCGCCCTCCAAGGCCACGATCCTGGAAGTGTTGTGTACTTCAAAGACATCGAAGTCAAACGCTTGCCGTAAGCAAATAGCCAATGGCAACCAATTAATATAAAAGAGCCCGCTCTGAATCAGAGCGGGCTCTTTTTTTGTTATCTTGTTTTTAGTAAAGGTCGCTTTATATTTCGTCAGTGTCACTCATCGCGTGTGGTCAAAATACTCATCTGGAAGCCACGTAGGGTAGATAAATCCATATTCATCCACCTTGGAATCACGATTCAACCAAAATTAACCATTGGTTAAATTTCCCGAAAAACCCCTCTACTGCGGCGGACTTAACCATTGGTTAATTTTTGATGACCGTTTTTATCGGTTACCCCGTTGTTGGTCGAATTTTTGTGTTGTTGTAACTCCCCGTCTCAAACGACTTATGGCAAGTGAAAATCCTTGCTTTCTTGGATTCAACCAAAACATAACCTTTGGTTAAATATATGACCGCGGTTAAATCGCATCTTCACACATTTCAAACCGGTCAAAACACTCAGCTTTCCCCCCGTTGGAAATCAAATCTCGGGTAGCCCAAGTTGCAAGCAACTGGCGGCATGATTTGTCATAAATCGGTTCCATAGCTCTGGTCCAATTTACAAAACATCTGTAAGGCACGCCGGATATTCTGTAGGGTACGCTATTGCGTACCAGCCATTATAAAACCGCATTATAATCTCACGCCCAGGCCCAATTTCAAACCCCAATTGCACTTCACACTGGCGAAGCCAGTGGCACCCAAATAAAAGAGCCCGCTCTGATACAGAGCGGGCTCTTTTTTTGTAATCTGATTTGAAGTATCGATTGTGTTAAATTTTGTCAGTGTCACCAGTCAACTTAAATAATTTGCTATTATTCTATCTACACCTCTGTTATTATTCTTGCTCCGTGAACACTGACAAGGTAGTATTCAATATCCCCTCCTAGACTTAATGGAATTGCTAGATAGATATTTCATAAATAATCCATAACATAAAGAATCACATGGCAACTAGTTTAAAATCAATCCGTGACGACGAAGAAGAATTACTGTACGAGGCAGATGAGTCGGAACTGCCTCCTTCCGATATCGTTGCTTTTAATGAGCAGAGGTCATGTGCTGATTTATTGCGAATGTACCAGTCAGAACAACTCATCATTCAGCCCGATTTTCAACGTGATATTGTTTGGCCTAATCCTGCACAAACGCGGTTTATAGATTCGTTAGTGAAGGAATTGCCGATCCCAAGTATGTGCATCAGTTTTGATTACAACACAACAGAAAGACTTGTAATTGATGGGCTACAACGTATGTCAACAATCATCAAATTCCTCTCTGATGACACTTGGAAATTATCTACAGTTTCTGATGTTGACAAACGAATATCAGGCAGGACTAATGATTACATCAAGAAGAATCACAGTTCAATTTATGATCGAATTCAAAACCTTACTATTCCTGTAACAGTACTTCGATGTGACTATAAAAAGGAATCTCACATGAGGTATTTGTTTACAATATTTCACCGGCTCAATACTGGTGGAAGCAAGTTATCAAATCAGGAGATTCGAAATTGCATCTACAGTGGAAGTCTAAATGATTTGTTAAAAGAGTGTGTTGAAAATAAAGATTATCGTCACCTACTCAATCTCTCAGCCAAAGGAACATATCGATTTTCTCACGAAGAGCTAGTGTTAAGGTTCTTTGCATTTACGGATAAGTTTTCGGATTATGATGGAAAGTTGTCCTCATACTTAAACGACTATATGAATCATCATCGCCATGCCGATTCGAAATTCCTCAGGAAGAAGAAAAAACAATTTTTAGAGATGATCAAAATATGCTATGAAAAACTGACTGAAGGTGCAGCTCTTCCTAAGGGAAGTAAAGCAACTACTGAAGCTATCATGGTAGGGATAGGTAGAAATTTAAGTACATTAAGGTCTACTAGGTCGGCTACAGTTCAGAAACGCATGAAAGAATTGCTTAATACTGATGAGTTTCACCCAGACAACCTAAAAAATGCTTTGACGTCAAAAGATAAAATGATATCTAGGCTGAGGAGTGCTGTAAAGGTTTTAGGTGGCAAATGATAAGCAAACAAGAAATCGAACGCGATCTAATTAAATTAAAAAGGCTATATGAAAAAGCACCAGATACTCATACTAGTGTGTTCTATTCGAAGCTTGCAATTCTTGAACTGAGTAGTTGGATCGAATTAAGTTTTGATAAAATAGTAAAACGGTCCATTAATAACAAACTGACATTATGTAAGTATCAAGCCCTAGTTGAATCGAGTATTAAGAGGAACAACAGTTTTTCGTACAAAAACCATTTTATTCCGATGTTACAAAAAATATCAGGGTTGGTGGCTTGTGAAGACATCGAGACGAAAATCAAATCCAGCGGTAAGTTTGAACAGCTCACAAACGAATTAACGATCTTAGTAGAAGAACGAAATAAAGCCGCACATGTTGGAGTTCGACATACAACATACGATGCACCATCTGTTACGATACAAAGATTCAAAGATCTGTATCCGACGATCAAGGATATGTATACATGGTCAGTAAGGTACTGTTCCTAACTCCAGATTGGAGAGGCAAGATTTTGCAACACGGCTCATATGTCTCTACCGAAAACAATTCAACTATGATTCGTCGATGTGACAAAATAAAAAGAGCCCACTCTGTAACAGAGCGGGCTCTTTTTTATCATCTAATTTTCAACTTCGGTCGCTTACGCGATGTCGACCCATTTGCGTTCGGCGGCGCTTTCTAGTACGGCGTCGCAAACTTTGGCGGTTTCTAGTGCGGTTTTGAAACTTGGTTCGCATACGGTGCCATCTTCTAGACTCTTCAAGAAGTCGGCCACTTGATGGACGAAGCTGTGTTCATACCCGATGCTTAATCCTGGAACCCACCAGTGATCCATGTACGGCATGTCTCCATCGGAAACATGTACTTTGTGCCAACCACGGACGAGCGAGTCGTCGCGGTGATCGAAGTACTCTAAGTGGTTCAAGTCGTGCAAGTCCCAGCGGATCGAACCATGTTCGCCGTTGATTTCTAGCGTGTACAACGCCTTGTGTCCACGAGCATAACGCGTCGACTCAAACAAGCCCAACGATCCATTGGCAAAATGGCAATGGAATACACAAGCGTCATCGATGGTGACCTTCTCCATCTTGCCGGTCAATTGATGCATTCGCTCTTTGATGAAGGTCTCGGTCATGGCTGATACGTCAACGATGCCGCCGTTAAGCCACATGGCCGTGTCGATACAATGGGCCAACAGGTCACCTGTTACGCCAGAGCCTGCGGCTTCCGCGTCTAACCGCCAGAGTGCTTCGCCACCTTGAGGCAAGTCAGCGTTGATCGTCCAGTCTTGCAGGAAGTTCGACCGGTAATGAAAGATGCGACCTAGGCGGCCTTCGTCAATCAATTTTTTGGCCAACGAGACGGCCGGAATTCGGCGGTAGTTGTACCACACGGTATTCGCAACGCCCGCTTCTTCAACCGCGGTAACCATTTCTGCGCCTTCGGCAGTGGTGCGTGCGATTGGCTTTTCGCACAACACCATCTTGCCTGCTTTGGCAGCCGCGATGGCAATTTCGTTATGCGTGTTGTTCGGCGTGCAGATATCAATGGCGTCGATATCGTCGCGTGCGACCAGTGCTTTCCAATCGGTCTCGTAAGACTCGTAGCCCCACTTGGCAGCAAAGTCTTTCGTCTTCTCTTCGTTACGACCACAAACGGCCTTCAGCACTGGGGTGTATTCCAGTTCTGGAAAGAAGTCAGGGGCTCGCTTGTAACCGTTGGAATGCGTACGGCCCATGAAGCCGTAGCCAACCAGTCCAATGTTCAGCGGTTTTTTTGCCATGGTAATCTATCTCCAATGTTGAGTTTTTATTTGTAGGTCAGGCTGTGCCTGACGATGTGTAAATGACTGATGGTGTTCGATGCTAAAACTAATTCGACGTGAATTAAGTTCGACGTCAGGCACAGCCTGACCTACGGCTTTTAGTTCCAGCCGCAGTTATCACGAACTTTGATCATCGCGGCCAAGATGGTGTTTGCCGTGTTTGGATCTTCAATCACAGAGTTAGGAAACATACAGCCATCCCAGCAGATGTGTTTCATGCCACGGTCTGCTCCACCTTCAAGCCAGTATTTACTGCAAGCGGCAATGTCTAGTTTACCGTTGGGGTCATCGGCCAGACAGTGACGCCCGGTCTTATCGTGAGCCCCTGTTCCGTGAACGGAACCATCGTTTTGGGCCACGTGAAAATCGATGGTCCAAGGACGCAAGGCATCGGTCATGGT
>NVWB01000117.1 GCA_002733575.1 Blastopirellula sp.
TCCCAGAAGGTAGTCGCCCGATGCTTATCGCCGACACGCTGAACACGAAACTAGAAAAAGAACTCTTGCTTGAGAAGTATTCAGTCCTTGTAAGTGCAGCGTCAAACAGCGGCGACGCAATTCGGGGAGCTAAATTATTCTATGGGAAGAAAACTGCCTGTGGTACTTGCCATGATGTCAAAAACGGATATCAGATAGGACCACAATTAACGAAAGTGCGAAAGGAAACCACTCCTGAATTCTTGGTAGAATCGATCCTGAAACCTTCAGAGTCAATCTTGAAAGGCTACCGGTCGGTCAATATTCTTACTGTCGATGGGGTCGCTTTATCGGGTTTTCTGGTCGATGAAACCGACGATAATATTACAATTAGTATTGCCGCCGAAGCAGGTAAAACGCGAGAGATTTCTAAGGATGACATAGAGGAAATGGCACCATTGAAACTATCAACAATGCCTTCAGGTCTTGTCAATCTCTGTGGAACTCGTGAAGGATTCCTCGATCTCTTAAAATTTGTGATCGAGATCAATCAAGGTGGTCCAAAACGTCTTAAGCAACTTAAGAAGCAAGCGAACGTAGACTAAGAATATAGTCCGTAATAGATAGGCCGATAATTGGGATGTTCCGTATCTCAAATATCGGCCGTGTATTTTTCTCTCTATACCGTACTAGCCCAGAGATCTCCGTCGTGAACATCCTTGTGAAACGGTGACCTTGGACAACGGCAAAGAATTTGCGGAACACAAACAACTGGGAGAAATCCTAGGCGGGGACATCTATTTCGCGAAACCATACCACTCGTGGGAACGTGGCTTGAACGAAAACACCAACGGTCTCCTACGCCAGTACTTCCCGAAAGGAATGGACTTCCGTAAGATCACAAGTTACCAACTCAAGAAGGTCGAAAGCGAACTCAACGCACGACCTCGAAAAACGCTCAGCTATCGAACACCGCAAGAAGTGATGAGGGAGTAAAAACCCTCCACCCCCTGCGGGCTTCAGAATTGAATCCGCCAGTTATTATTAGTTCCATAATCCTTAGTAGTACCAATACTGGTAATAGTGTTCTCCTGAGACAGCTTCCCCAGAACAACAGGATGGGCTGTACCATTGTCGATGGTGATCCCAGAGGCTATGTAAGTCTTCGGTGAGTATTTAGAAAAGTGTTTTTCATGTCCAGCAGGCACATCTGGATAGTCGACGCTGAGAAAGTCAAACCGCATCGGATACCCAACGATGATTGGACGTAACTTTTCTGACTTGGAGTTGCCACCTTGGGTGAAAGTGATCGAATGCCCCTTGCCTTTAATCGCAGCAAGAGGGTGATCTCCTAGAGAGTGCGGGGCAGGAAGAACCTTAAGATCAATTTTTTGATTGGAATGTGAGTCGGAGTGGATATAGAGCAGCGGCCCATAGGCAGCGTTCCCGCTTGAATTAGAGATCACACCTCTGCTTGGCAGAGAATAGCCTTGGACAACGCAGTCCAGTACTTGGCAATTCGAGACCCTTGCACTCTTTGCCATGTAGAGCTTTATCCCACCACGGGCTTTCTTTACCACGCAGTTTTCCACAATCATGTCGCCAGCACCTTTGTAGGCTCGAATCCCATCCTCTGTACAATTGATCATGTGGTCTCGTGGGATAGGTAGCCCTTTGACCTCCTCGGGCCATTGAAGTTGGTGGTTGAATTTCTTGGCCAGATCACCGGCATCCGTTTCGTTATAGCAATCGTTACTGGGACGCAGTGTTCCCTCAATAACGGTGTTCCGCACGGTCGTACGATCTCCGCCCTGTACATAGATTGCGTGACCGAAGGCTTCCATTTTGATATCACAACTATCGATGAGAGCCCGATTCCCAGTGATTTGAATACCGCAATGCTTTCTGAGTCCGACAACAGCCCCGGCTCCTATGCCGTACATGTTTCCGTATCCGTAAGGAAAAGATCCCCTCACGGTCATCTTCATGCCGATAACCCTATTGTCATCACCAGAGATTTTCATCTCGTTCATACTCCCAAATTTATTTTTCTGGTTGTATGCGCCGTAGTCTGTGATCTCGGTTTTTCCATCGGGATAGGTGTCTTCCAGAATTCCACCGCGTAGCGTGATGTGATCACCTGACAATTTAAAGAGAGTACTGCCTGACACGATCTCCATCGGAACTTTGATATAGACTCCAGAGAGATCAATGTCATTATTGGAACCCGAGAGCTGGAATCCCCTGCGGTTCGATACTTGGTATTCTCCCGGCTCTAAGATTATCTGCTGGTTGCTCTTTGCTACCGCTTTGCGTAGAGCTTCTAGAGAAGAGACTTTGACAGTCGGACGTGAGAGGCCGTGTTCTTCTGGATTCAGAGAAAAGATCTTGAAGTTTGTATAGATGTGGTGAGTGCCTACCATGCGAAACCCGAAATAGCCCTCCTGATAAACCGAAAACTTATCCAGGTTGTAGTCCTCCTCCTGCACAACCAACTGGCCATTACTGTCACGCCCTTCAATCTGAATCCTATCACCGCTGCCGATTTGATAAATCAACTTTCCATCGACGATGTATTGGATTACATCGTCATAGGCGACGAGTTGGACATGCATTACCTCGTCTGGCGTAATTTGATAGCCTAGTCTACCGTCCTTATCTTTGAGCGCGATATGCTCGACTGTCTTGCCACTCGCTTCGCGTGGATACCGTCGCATACGAGTTGTCCAATTATCGCTTGATCCCCCACCAGTACTCGCATAATAAGCATGCATTTTGTCATACGACTTAAAGGCTCCGCTATATCGTTTAGAATCAAAAAGTCCTTGGTCTGGATCTTCTGGGTCGGTAGCCATCCAGAAATTATTGATATCGCGAGGTCGCAGGCCTTTGGTTGCAGGATCATGCGTTGGGCAAAGTACATCGTAAGTAATCGTTACGCGTGTCTTGAGTTTCTTCTTAAACCACACGGTGCATCCGCGACCTGGCACGAAGCAATCCAACGAGTTCTTGTGCGTTTCAACATGCGCCGAATCGCCCCCTGACTTCTGTTGAACTTGAACTACCCAGTTATCTAAATTCTCGAAGTCATCCTGTGCCAGCAGTGGTCCAACCTTGAACAGACCTACGCCATGGCCGAGCACCAGCGGATTTTCGCCGGAAGTTTCCTGAGCCTTCTCAGTCCGTGGCCGATCAGTTCTTTCTTGAGCAACCGCCCATGAACAGAGAACCGAAAGCACAAGTATGCCAGTTAAATAATTCTTTATTCTCATTTGCAGAATATCCTCTTAAGAATACAATTCTCAGCCTTGATCAACTCATCGCTCAACAAAACCTTCAACGTCATCCAAGACCAATCTCTCTCGAACATCTATACTGCGGGTCTTCAGTTCCACATTAATGAATTCGATGTTCCGTGCATGTCGGATGTAGGCTCCCCAGGATGGGAGAACGCCGAAGAAAAACTGTTCCGGATAGCGAGCGATATCTTCCGCAACTTCACGGTTTGCATTCTCTGCAGTTCCATGACCGGGAAAAGAAATCTTAATATTCTCAAGGACCACATTCTCAATATAATGTCCGGGAATGCCGGAGATCATGATTGGACCTGCTTTAGATTTTTCCGTATTAGTCACTTCTAATGATTTTTCTACTTTGAGATTCTTATAACTAGCTTGAGCAGCTTTCGATTTATCCTCAATTACTACCGATGCCACTACGTCGCTGATATGTACATTTTTTATTATGCCGACAGGTACGCCCTCCGGCTGAACGTCCGCACCCTGACCTGCATTTGTATGCTTAGTATAGGTCCGGCCACGATTTCCTAACCGGATAAAAATCGGACATCCTACTTCTTCCATAACAATTCTGGAAATATCGATATTCTCTATGCGCCCGCCGTCAACCAATTGCAGTTTGATGGCTCCCATGGGACAGTTATAAAAATAGCAGTTGGTTACGCTGACATCGATAAATCCACCTCGGGATGATGTGCCAAATTTTAGTGCAGCCGTATTACTGGACACCTTACATCCACGCACAACAATATTCCGGCATGGGTTTTTCGAGCTTTTCAGGCAGATCGCATCATCCCCAGATTCAATGTTGCAGTTTTCAATTAAAACATTTTCACAGCCGTCAATATCGAGACCATCATTATTGAAATTATTGTTGCGGAACTGAACGGTAACTGCATTGAAGTGAATGTTTTTACAATCGATCAGTTGCAGACCCCAGAAGGCTGGTCGGCGATAAGTAACACCAGAAAAAGTTAGTTGGTCGCAATTGGTCATTCGCAGCAAACGAGGACGAATTGATGTTTCTCTTCCCTTAGATCTGGTCCGAGGGAAAAAATCGGGAGTCCCTCTACCATCAATCACACCAAGCCCTTCGATTGTGATGTTGTTGGCGTCTTCAGCATAGATCAAACAGTGTGGGCCTCCTTCTCTCGGATTGCTAAGGCCTTCTGTTTTGTAGTCGGCTATGTTTTTGCTTCCTAACAAACTGGCTCCGAAATCAAGCGAGAGAGTGACGTTGCTCTTTAACCAGATGGTACCGATTTGAAAGTTTCCAGCGGGAACGCGTACAATGCCCCCTCCTGCTTCATGGCAAGCATCGATGGCCCTTTGGACCGCTTCCGTCTCCATCGCAACTCCGTCTCCGACGGCCCCATAGCTTACGATATTGAAAACCTTGGCCTGCGCTGCCTTGTTACCCTCAGCAACCAAGGCTTGATTCTCACGCGCAGACAAATGCGTCGTTCCGAAAGCGAGTGTTACACTCAGTAACAGACCTAGTACTCGATTTTCGAAGATATAATGCCTTTTCATCTTTGTTTCCTGTGTAGGATTTGAATAATCCATTTAGTCGACTATGAAAACTATTCTCGAAATGCTTCACTTAAAACAATCAACTCGACCAAGTCACGTAATCCGTGTCCGCGAGAAGACAACGTTTCGGTGATTGCATCAACTTGAAGACGATCTCCCAAACTCAGTTCTCGACCAAGGGCGTACATTAACATCTTTTCGGTAAGGCACTTCGCAAATTGATCCTTTCGTTGAAGCAATAGTTGCTTCAATTCGGAAAGATCACTAAAGTTTTCACCTGATGAAAGCTTTCCTGAGGTGTCCACCTTGCTCGCTGGTTTTCCTCTGCTATCGAGATATGTCGAACGAAAAGTACCAATTGGATCAAAACTCTCCAAAGCGAAACCAATCGGATCGATCTTTCGATGACATTCCGCGCAAGTTTCAATCTTTCGATGTTTTGCAAGCTGTTCTCGAATCGTTGTTGCCCCACGAATATCGGGCTCCAAGGGGTCGACGTCTGGCGGAGGAGGCGCGGGAGGAGTTCCAAATATGTTTTCCAGTACCCAGATGCCCCGAGTCACTGGTGAAGTTTCAACTCCATTGGAAGTGGTTGTTAAAATACTTGCTTGACCGAGTAGTCCTCCACGGAGTGAATCTTTGGGCAGAGTAACTTTTTGGAATTCATCACCAACAATATCTGGTATACCGTAGTGGTCCGCCAGGTATCGATTTAGAAAAGTAAATTCAGAATCAATGAAATGATCGACGCTAAGATTATTCGCCAAAATATGCTCAAAGAAGTGATGTGTTTCCTTCTTCATCAACGGTTGAAGTTGTCGCTTGTAGAAATTGGAAAACTTTACGGTATCTGGCGGCATAGAGCCTAGTTCGTTGAGGTGCAGCCAACTGTCCGTGAAATGTTCGGTGAACGCCTTTGCTTTTGGGTCTGTGAGCATGCGGGTGACTTGGGGGATTAGCATTATAGGATCACTGAGTTCTCCTCGCTTTGCCGCTTCAAACAGTTCGTCATCAGGCATAGAACTCCAAAGGAAATAGGATAAGCGTGAAGCCAGTTTGAATTGATTTTGTTCTGGTGCCGTGTCGTTGGGTGGTACTTCGATGTAGAGAAAATTCGGTGAGCACAGAATCGCTTTGAAAGTTGTGTGAAAGGCAGTTTCCTCGGAATCGCCTAATTCTCGTCGAAGCTTGAGGAATTTTAGATACCGGGTTACCTCTGACTCGTGCGGTGGTCGACGAAAGGATCGAAACAAGAATCGCCTGAGAACCGATTCAGGATCAATTGAGTCTGTACTAAATGCTTGCTTACCATACAACGCTGTACGGCTACTTTCCTTGACTGGTATCGATTCAGGCCCCTCTAATTCCATCCAATGGATACGCATGCGCGGGCCCTGGTAGACATCCGACATATAGAGTTTTTTCGTTTCAGCAGGTCTACGGTCGGTACCACTACGCCAGTTGCTGGGTAGTACGTCTGCATGATATTTAGGAGCAATTCTAGATAAAATCGCTTTAATTGGTTGCGGCCCATTGATGTAACGCAGGACGGGGACATAGCCTTTGTCCATCCAGGTGCGAATCTCGTAGAGCTCTGCTTGATGGTCCTTTAGCGGGATGACAGCGACACTGCGATCAGTGGCATTACCAGCGAGACGACTACCTACGCGAGGGTCTGCCACCAGAACTTCCAACTTGATTGGCTCATCTCGGTCTATACCTAAGAGCTTAGGATCGTAGGGATGCTCACGATTAATCCCCTCGGCATTGATCCGGATCGTGTAAAAACCATCAGCAGCGACACCCTGGAAGCTTCTTGAGAGGACGCGGTCCGATTTTCGGTCACCATGTCCTACATCGACATAGCTTCCATCAACGTTTACCTGAAGGCTAATTTGTGGCCGAAAATGAAACTTGCGGCTTTCCATGTCGTTAGGACTGAACACCTTGTGTATCGGTTTGATCGTCGAGTTTGCCTGGGATGCTTTCTCAATACTCTGCGATGCCGCTTCTAGATAACGCTGCAACAGATAGTCAGAGAGAACTAACTCTTCACCTATATTTTCAAAACCATCCAGCCGCTCGTCAGCGGGAAAGTAAGCTGTTGGATCAAAAGACTCGGTATTTACACCGCAAAGATCACGGATGGTGTTTCGATACTCATAGCGATTAAGTCGACGAAAGTGCGGCTTGCCCTCGACCACACGTGACTCGATGGCTGCACGGAGTTGTTGAGTCAATTCACCCACAAAATGTTTTACTTGATCTACCGATGCCTGAGGCTCATCCTCTGGTGGCATTTCGCCAAGATTAATCGCATCCAGAATTTCTTGCCACTGTTTTAGTGTCTCTTCCCCATGAAGATCAGTCTGAATCAAATCAAAACGACGATCTCCCTTCTGCTCTTCCGCACCATGGCATCGGATACAATGCTTGTTGAGAAATACCTTTAAATTGATATTTGGATTCGATTCTTGTGCGTAGGTCAACGTGCTCGGTAATAGCATAACACTTGAGCAGAAGCATATGAGTATATAAGCCAAGCCTCCTATTCCATTTCTGCCTATTTCAAAAAAACTGTGGAATATAATTCTAGCCATTAGCTTAATCCTTGAAGCGTTCCAGTGCTTGTCCCGAATTGGTCTGTTTGTAGTCCGAACCGCTGAAGCATAGAGACGTAAAGATTGCACGCAGGTGTCTGCTGCCCTTTCGTTATTGAGTAGGCCTTATGCTCACCGTGTTGGAACTTTCCTCCTGCTAAAACCAACGGAAGATTACGATTCGAGTGCGAACTGGCGTTGCCCAAACCGCTACCGAAAAGCACCATTGTGTTATCAAGCAAGGAAGCGTCAGCCGAGGCTTGAGTTCGCTTTAGACTCTCCAAGAATCTGGCAAACTGAGAAGTATGGAACGTATCGATAATAGAAAGCTGCTTTAGTTTTTCCTTGTTGCGCCCATGATGTGTAATGTCATGGTAGCCTTTGGTAACTCCTGGCAACCCAGAACTTCCACCCCAACCATTGATGGCTAAGGAAATTATGCGAGTGGAATTCGTTTGCAATGCAATCTTCATTAAATCATAGAAGAGAGGTGTCTCTCCATAAAAGTCATCAGGAATCGATCTTGGCAGCCGGAAACCGGTTTTCGGCTTTGCTTTTTTTAGCCAGACTTCAGATTGCAAAAGTCGCTTTTCCACTTCTCGAATCGAAGTAAAGTATTCGTCAAGTTTGTCGAGATCGCTGTGGCTAATTCGCTTTTTTAATGCCATGGCGTCATCTTGAACTACGTCTAGAATGCTACGATTCACGTCGTATTTTCCAGAAAGACGCTTCCGTTTTGACTCAGGTGTTTCGAGAAAGAGTGCATCAAACATTGTTTGCAAATGTGTGATGGGCGGGATCTCTACACCATTGCGTGTCCAGGAAACGCCGCCACCTCCTAGGCCCAACTGAATTGATGGAAACCGAGTTTTAGCTCCGACAAACTCAGCCGCCTTTTGGTCAACCGAAATATTGCCCTCTGGCTGAGCCTTTGCTTGATCCGACTTGATACCTGAGAGAAAAGTATGTGTTACATAGTGGCCACCGCTGATCCCAGGGTGATCTAACCCGGAAAAGACGGTGTATTCATTACGCAACGATGCAAGTGGTTCAAGCAGCTTCGGCAGCTTGTAATCTCGCCCCGTTTCTTCCGGAAAGAAATCGGTTGGGTAGAGACCATATTCTAGACCGATGCAGACCATCCGCATTGGATTTTCTGCCGATTTCTCATTTGCCAGTAAACTTTTGGGAGCAGCAAGCGATTCCAAGAATGGTAGTGTGATCGCAGCTCCGCTGCCAATGAGCATCTTGCGTCGATCAAGTTGTTTGTTACTTGTCTTCATCGTACTTGCTCCCTATTCCTTAACTCCAATATGTATGGCCCGCCTAATTCTTAGTGGCAGCCTCAAACGCAACAGTAATTTTATCGAGAATTGGTTTCGATTTATTCTTGGTTGTATCCTTGAGTTTGACCTCGAACTGAAACCCATAACCATAAGGCAGTTCAGACAAGTCCAGTTTTGCGGGAGTTTTGGCAACCTGCTTGGAAAAACCTTGGACGTAGTCGTAACTTTCTTTCACGACCTGCCAGTCGGTCCATTGATCAACTTTTCCATCGTTGTCTGTGTCAACTCCGACCCTCACTTCGACATCTTCAACCCAAGGTCCCGGACTGACGAAATCCATTTTCTGCTGGGTCGCTAAGTAAAACTTCCCTTCGGCGAACATTATATCGGGATCAGGGTGTCCCTGGCCAATGTTCCCGCACCATTTAAACGGTTCGTCGAGGCTCTTAGATGTGAACCACCCGACGCTCATGCTTTTGCTGTCTACCGGATCATAATCGCAGAACAAATAATACTGGCCGCCGATAGATATCGCTGCCCAATCACCGTAAGCGTTCTGCTCCGGTTCGTGGATCTCGTACTCGGCTACGTTGGTTTTGAAACGCTCGGGATGTTCTTTTAACCAATGGGGATGGGTGTAGGTACCAATCTTTCCAGTCGGTTTTGTCCTTTCATCGACAGGTGGTGCAAGAGTTTTGAAATCCTGGACTCCATCAGGGCTGACCGCGTGCGCCGCAAGAGGAGAATCCCAGGCATGAGTTTTGGCATTGATAGGGCTCCAGTCTTCTACAATCAGATGGAACTTTCCATCAAGATCACGAATGATCGCACAATCTGATCCGTGCGAAGGGTCATCGTAGGCCATCCCTTTGTTGTCACCTGGAACTCCATCAAACATGTTGTCATCAACGTAGACATGGGGATCTTGGTCATTMGGAAAGTCRTAGTARAAGTAYGCTTTMCCATCRGCATACTCAGCGGTSGTCATCCATGCAGAGAAYTTYTCSGTGATTGCCCCATGGTGAACCCAGTTGACCATATCTCTCGTTTGCCAAGCGTGATAGCCTCCAAGTTTTGGCTTTAGTCCTCCTGGAGCATCAWACTGATTTGGAAAYYTRGTTGTSAGKAGCGGAATRTCRAATCCWTCWAGTTTTGCYRRCTCYGGCTTRAWWGGTKGCTGACTCGAMKYSTTGYYCTTCNNTTNWCYACCACTGNNNTAYCGRCCAAACATCCAGTAATTATYWGGYCCRACTCGCAAMAWMACYGGGGCATCKCCCAGATTAACCGGGCCAAKATCTGCGGTCTGTTCCCAATTCTGCCATTCGGGCGACTGATCAAGCACGATGGATTTGGCTGATCGCTTGGTCTTGAACGTCTTCAATTTACTTACGAGCTTGGCTTCTTCAGCAGTTGGGCTGGCCATGCCATTCTTGATTTCCAGCCCGTTCAGTTTCTTCGTATTTTGTTGCCATTCAGCTTGAGAGTCGATCACCCAGGCATCGCTACTTGCTTGCTCGGCAGCGATACCTGTATTTATATATACTAAAGAAAAAAGTAGTAGATGGAGAAATCTCATTTGATTGTCCGATGGGGGGGGGTAGTTAAATGGAAATATGAGAAGATTGGTAGGTATTTATTATTGCTATGAAATTTTCTAATGTGACAAAAAAAATCAGGAATCGAGCATAGCTCTCATTTTTTCACCGCGTTTATTTCGCTTCGGTCCAGTGAAGGTTACGAAACTTCGGTGGAGCGCCACGCCATGTTTTTCCAATAATTCGAGGATTGTCCAGCTCTCCACGTCCCGGCTTGAGACGCTCAGTTGGGCTTAGTTTTAACAGTTTTATTGAATTCCAGTCTTTGAGCGATTCCTCTGAGAAGTTCTTGAAATTGTCAGGGGACAAAATGACCTGCTGATGCTCATTTCTTCCGTCAAGCAGAACGACTGCGGCATAGTCGTCGATTAGGATTACCAACTCGTTTGGCTCTTCCGATAGAATTTCGATTGCCAGTTTTGCACCCGAAGGGGCTTCGTATTTCGCGTCATTTAGCTTGTAGGTTGAGTGCGACCATTTCTCTGGCCTGTAATTGAACCACTGTTTTTCCCATTCGCCATCAAAGGTCTCGATTGAATTCGTAGGCTTCAGCGTCGATTTCACGCCAGATGAAGCGACTTCTTCAGACCAAGCGATTGATAGGAGCGACGATAGATTGAACGAATTTGCAGTGTAAGTGCGGTAGTAGTAGCCCGCGCCAGACACTGGCTCTTCAAGAGCATACGAGACGTTTGCGTATGCCAGCAACGGTTGTTCGGTACTGGAGATAGGCAATTCCGCAAACCAGCGGCCATCTATCTGAGTTGGTTTCACATGATGCCAAAATCGAGTTTTCGACAGTTTACGATCCGTAGGCGTTTCATTCGCTTTGCCATGTTGCGTATAAAACACATCGATCGACTGAACAGGCATCGATTGATCGACCGTGAATTGAAGAGAAGGCACCCCGCCGCGTTTCAGTTGAAGAGTTGCCTCTGGCGCGCTGGGCATGGTGAACTTGTTTTTCAAATGCTGGTCAAACCATAGTAACGTCGCGACTTCAAATGGGGGCGTATCTTGATGACCATGGTGCGGTGAACAGGTGATCCGCCAGTTCTCACTTTGAATTTCATTGATCGCTTGAGGCAAATCTACAATGCGACCGTGAAAGTCATTGGCAGGCGAGAGGAATATGATTGGGCAGGAGATTTCTTTCAGGCTGACATCATCTCCCAAAGTCTTGCGGAACAATTCGCTATCGTTGTACCGATCACTGATGCCGCCACACGAAGGCGCTGCTGCTTTAACGCGTGAGTCGGTCGCAGTCATAACTGTTAGCTTGCCGCCCATGGAATGACCGTAAACTCCCAGCCGAGTATTATCAACTTCGGGTTGTTGCTCTAGAAACGTCAGAGCACGCCGAGCGGCTGTTGCACAAAGAAACCAGCCACTGTTACGAGGCGACTCAACCGAATCCAGAGTCCAATCAGCTGCTTTTACACTTGGAAATTGGTTACCTGCGTTTCGGCTTGGGGCGTGATAGCCATCGACTGCTCCCCAATCGGTTGTAATTCGGTAGTTGGGGTCGTCAATCTTGCCATCCCAATACAGTTTGACACCAGCAGGATTCACATGATACTCAGATGATGAGATTCTCCCCGCCCAAGCGATTGAGATCGTTGCATAGCCACGACGAGCATTCGCAATGCAGGCTTTTGCGTCAGCATATTGACCACCGCCATGAATTTGTACGAGTCCAGGCAGGTTCTTCTGTCCTTTTGGATATCCATAAACAGCCGCTATCATTGCCTTTTGTCCTTTGAAGATGCCAACACGAAAACGCAGCACTTTCATGAGCACGTCATCTTCTTCCCATTGGTGAAGGACTTCAACATCAAGTGGCTCGGTCTGAGGATTGTATCCCGCCCAAAGCTCGTCGTAAGTTTGTGGAGCACTACGACCGGACAATGATGGCAATGAATCCTGTTCGGCATAGAGAGATAAGTTGGCGAAAACCAGATAGATTGCAAAGAACAAACCGCAAAGAAGGGCTGAAGGTTTCATC